>MAGV01000056.1:18515-20585 GCA_001717015.1 Candidatus Methanosuratincola petrocarbonis (ex Vanwonterghem et al. 2016)
AACCACGCTTTTTTCCGTCTGACGCAAAGAGATGATTCGATGCGGCGCATTCATCAGCCTATCTTTTTTCAATCCTGCGCATCCCGGGCGCGTTCAAGATTGTACTGCCTGATCGCTTCCCTAATCCCAAAAAACCAATGAAGCATGGCATGCAAATAAAAACTCCAGTTGATCAAGGTATCTTCATAAACAAACTTCTCCTTGGAGAGTCTGTTGGGCGAAAATGTTTCCTGCCCCAGGCTTGCCGGTGCAATGTTGATTCCATGGTAGTGCCAAGAATTTTTGGCGAAAGTGACAGAATGATCACGAGCAGTTAAGAATGTGGCAACCGCTGTAATGGGAGCTGCGGCATCCGAGCACTGTCCGACGGGTCGCTGGGGCTCAAGGGGGCGTGGTGTGTTTGGGGCGCGAACGCGGTTGGATATTGGACGCATACGTCAATGGAACAGAGGCGGTCGTCTGGATAAAGACCGAGGGCGGGCGGGCCCTGCGCTTGAGGGATCAGTACGCCCCGTTCTTCCATGTTCTCTGCAGCCCGGGATGCGAGGAAGGGATCGCTTACCAGATCTCCGAGTGCCCCGAGGTCAGGAGGGTCTGCGCTGAGGAGCTAATCCCGTCTTTTGGCGATCGCGCCAGGCAGATGTTGAAGGTAGAGACTTGGGGTCTGCACCTCCGGAGGCTGGCCTTTGCGGCAAAGCGGATCCCTGGGGTCGAAGCCGTCTACAACCTTCCCCTCAGCCACGTGCAGCGCTACCTCTTCACGAGGCTCAGGGCAGAGCCAACTTCTAGGGTCGAGGCTGACTTCGACGGGGACCGGCTTCTGGCAGTCAGGAAGCTGGATGACGAGGAGGGGCTGGCGCCTCCGCCCTTCAGCCTGGCTGCTTTCGCCCCCAGGATGGAGAGGCGTGGCGGTCGGTGGGAATTGAGGTCGGTCCGATGCACTTCCTGCGGGTACGAAGCATCCGGAGGCGAGGCGCACGTCCTGGAATCATTTTTTGACCATCTCGCCTCCGAGGATCCTGACCTCGTCCTGATCCCCGATCTGGACAGGCGGTTTTACCCTTCGATACAGTGGCTTTCAAAGGAGGAAGGGGTGCCGCTCAGGCTGGGGAGGTGCGGCGATCCTTACAAGCGCCTCCAAGGGTCTGCAGCGGGCAGGGTCTTCCTAGGCTCAGTCTTCTACGGGTTCAGCGCCGACAGGTGGGGCATTGCCGGCCTAGTTGAGCGATCCAGGTTCGCATTCGCCACGATGGGGCAGGCGACGAGGTGGCTCAGCAATAGGGCGATCGACTCCAGGACATCGTTCGAGCTGATCAGCAAGGGGCATGCGGTGCCTGAGGAGGACTACAGGGAGTGCGCAAGGCCGCTGGGCGAGCTCGCTGCAAGGGACCGGGGCGGGATCACCTTCACCCCCGTACCGGGAATGCTCTACGAGAACGTTGCCGCCCTAGACTTCGACTCCCAATACCCCAGCCTGATCCTGAGGGACGGGATCAGCTACGAGAGCCCATACGGGAGCGGGGGCAGCACCGGCGATGCAGGGGCCCCCTGCGCCGGCGACGGCAGGGGCAAGCCGATCCTCGGGTCCGTGATCGAAGAGTGGCTCAGGAGGCGGCTCGCGCTGAAGCGCCTCCGCAGGACCCTTGCAGAAGGAACGGACGAGCGGAGGTTCTGCGAGGAGCGGATAAGCGCGATCAAGATGATACTCGTCACTATATACGGGGTCTCGGGGTGCTGCAGGAACCGCTTCGGGAACCCTGTTGTCTTCGAGGAGATCAACCGGAGATCCAGGGAGGCGATGGTGGCTGCCAAGAGGATCGCCGACGCAAAGGGATTCCGCGTTATCTATGCCGATGTCGACTCGATCTTCGTTACCAGGCGAGGCGCGTCCATTTCCGAATACGCGGACCTAGCTGGCACCATTGGGTCAGAGACCGGGCTTTCCATTTCGATCGACCGCCACTTCAAGTTCTTGGCATTCCCGAGGCTCAGGCGAGACCCGTCCTCTTCAGCGCTGAAGCGGTACTTCGGCGTGACCTACGATGGCGAGGTCGTGGCGCGGGGCATAGA
>MAGV01000057.1 GCA_001717015.1 Candidatus Methanosuratincola petrocarbonis (ex Vanwonterghem et al. 2016)
CGAGGTACATCCCAAGAAACGAACCTTACCTGGGCCTTCAACAAACCTTGAGACGGCCGGGTTTGTACTGGCCTAACCCGGTCGCCTCAACCCGATGGCTCAGCCCGGCCGCCTGGTCACCCTTAAGACGCACTCAAAGCCAGCCTCGTACCATACACACGGTCCAGGGCCCTCAGCTTCCGGCAGCGGCCCACGTTTCCACGGCCGGATGTAGTGGTCCCGGTTCTTTCCGGAGGCGATGACCGCCCTTGTGTTCAACCACTTGCCGGTAGGTCGCCCTCGGGAAGCCTTGCCGACCGCCTGTAGATGGCAATGTGCTGCTTGAGGGCCCTCTTGGCTGCCCGGATATCCTTGCGCCGCAGGGCTTCTATGATGTCGTAGTGCATCTTGGCAGTTTCCTCCGGGTTCCCGCCCAGCTTGGTATCCATCAGCGATGCCAGCCTAAGCTGGTACTGGAGGTCGAGAAGGATTCGCAGCCTCCTCGTGCTCCCGGACCTGTGCCACAGGAAAGAGTGGAATTCCAAGTTCATTTCCTCAAGTGACGCCATTTTGGCATCCTCGGCGTCGTCGCTCCGCACCAGCTCGACCATCTGGTCCACTATCTCGGTCAGCCTGGCCAGATCCGCATCGGTGAGCCTGTCTTCCCTCAAGAGGATCTCAAAGATGCTTCCTTCCAGGAGCAGGCGTACATCGAAGATCTCTTTTATGTCTTCCAGGGCCAGTTCGGTGACAAAACTCCCTTTGTTGGGTCTGACCTCTATCAAGCCCTGGCTCTCGACTTCCTTTATGGCCTCGCGTACCGGTGCCTTGCTTACGCCGAGTTCCCTACACAGGTCGGCCTCGGAAACCCGGCCGCCCGGCCCATACCTCCCGAGGAATATCTGCTCCCTGACGTACTTGGCCACTATTGTGCTGAGATTCTCCTTGGAAACGTAGCTCGCCTTCACAGCAGAAACACCTCCGGAATGGCGCTCACTCGACGGACGGCCGCGGTGGCGCCTCCTATCAAGCCATGCACGGCCCCCGGCTCCCAATGACGGGCGCCTTTCCGAATCTCCCGCCAGGACACACTTGATAGCCACCAGCGAAAAGAAGTCATGCCTTGCCGCAGCGCGAGGGCGCGCCCCAAATCTGGCCGTCGTCTCGGCCCTCCCTAAAGCAATGGCTCTGGGAATCCTGCAACGGGGAAAGCCCGGCTTGCCGCAAAGCGCCTGCCCTTCAAATGCCCCAGGAGAGCAGCCCGCCGCCAGATCACCTCATCGACCTCGACACCGACGGTTCGCACCGCAAAGGACAAGTACCCACCGTCGCCCTTCTCAAACGGCCGGTCTCTTCTGGGTACCGATCCGGGGTTCGTTCGACCCCGTGCTGCCTGCGATCACGGGCCGCACAGATCCTTCACGGCGTCAAGGAGCACGCGGACGCCCGTTTCGATGTCCTCCGGGGACGAGTACTCGTCGGGGCTGTGACTGATGCCCCGCTTGCTGCGGACGAAGATCATACCCACGTCGGTGAGGCGGGCCACGTTCATGGCATCGTGCGCGGCGCCGCTCGGGAGGGTGAAGGCTTCCTGCCCTTGGCGAGCAAACGCTCTCTTTAACAGTTGCACCATTCGTTCCGGCAAAATGCAGGGCGGTATTTCCTCAAGCCTCGACACGGTGCCCGTCACGGACCTTCTCCCACATATCTCCTGCAGGCCTGTTTCTATTCTGCTCATTGCCAGAGAGATCACAGCCTCATTGATGTCTCTGAGGTCTACGTCTAGGTGCACCTTCCCGGCTATCACGTTGGAGGCACCTGGCTCTGCCCGCATGACTCCCACGGTGGCCACAGTGCGAGGTCCCGCCTCATTTCTGGCAACCCTTTCGACCAAAAGCACTACCTCGGCTGCTGCGGCCAGGGCATCTTTCCGGTGAGCCATCGGCGTTGTCCCGGCATGGTTGGCAGAACCGGTAATCGTCAACCGTGCGGACACCATGCCTGTGATGCCGGTGACGATTCCTGCGGGCACATTTGCTTCCTCGAGAACACACCCCTGTTCGACATGCAACTCGATGAAGGCCTTGACCGTAAGCGGGTTTCTCCGCGCCAGGTGAACCTTTGCAGGGTCCAGGTCGCACTGCCTCAGCGCTTCACTAAAAGACACCCCTGCGTCATCCCGTATCTCCGAAATCATGTCCGCCGTCACGCCCTGCGAGAATGCGTGGCTGCCGAACAGACCGGGTTGGAAACGGTGGCCCTCCTCGTTCACGAACGCTATGACCTCAAGAGGATGACGCGGTCTCAGCCCGTCTTCCTGAAGCGCCCTTGTAACCTCCAACCCGGCGACAACACCCAATGCCCCATCGTACTTCCCGCCGTTTGGTACCGTGTCTAGATGGGAGCCAACCACGACCGCAGGAAGATCGGGTTCGGTGCCTTCTAACCTGCCAATCAGGTTGCCGACAGGGTCGATCGAAACGCGCATCCCTGCTTCCGTCATCAAACCGGAAACGAATCCGACGGCTTCCCGTTCTTCCCGCGTAAGGGCATACCGGTTGATGCCTGCGGGAGACATGCCAAAACGAGCAATGCGCTCAAGGTTCTGCACTATCCTATCCCTGTTCACCGGCATGTGCATGCCCGCCCTTCCGCTACTATATCGCGACGCCGGCCGGGAAGGCCCGTGCGGATCGTTGCCTCCGGTCAAGACGGCCCAGAGAACACCCGACCTGCGGGCTGCTGCCGGCGTACCTGACAATGCGGCATCTGTCCGCTCGAACAACCTCGGGGGCAGGCCCCCAGTCCTGATGCTCTTTTCCTTTCCACCTTCTGGCACCTTTACCTGGCAGCCGCTTTAGGCGCGGGCCCACATTTGGCGGGTCCGCAAAGACCAGGCGGACCATCACACTATCTGGCGCGTGTTGATGTCTCCCGGCAGCTTGCGTTTCAAGAATTCGCCGTGACCGGCATCTCCCTTGAACTGGCCATCTTCAACGATGACCTTGCCTCGCGATATGGTCATCGACGGCCACCCGGTAACCTTCAGCCCTTCAAAAGGGGTCCAGTCAAGATCCAGGCTTGAATCAGCGACTCTGATCGTCTTCTCGATGCCCGGGTCTATCAGGACTATATCCGCGTCACTGCCAACCTCTATTATACCTTTGCGCGGGTACAGGCCCAGTATCTTAGCGGCATTCGTGCTCGTTATCGCCACGAACTGATTGACTGAGATCCGGCCCTTGGACACGCCTTCGCTGAATACCACCGGGATGCGGAATTCGGCCCCCGGGATCCCGTTCGGAACGGACTCGAAGGAAGGGCCTCCCATTCTCTTTTGTTTCGTGTCAAACGCGTTGTCGTCAGAGCCCACGGTATGGACATTGCCTTCGACAATGCCCTGCCACAGCGCGTCGACATGGTCCTGCGTCCTTAAGGGAGGGCTGCATATGTAGTTCGGGCCATCCGGCCCCTCGAGAACATCCTGCGTCAGCACCAGATAGTGTGTCAGAGTCTCGGCATAGACCGGGAGGCCCTGTTTCCTGGCAGACGCGATCATCTCAACCCCCTCTTTGCAGGACATATGGAAGTCGTAGAATGCAGCCCCGGTACTCTTCGCCAGGAATAGCACTCGGTTAATCGCCTCGGCCTCCACCAACGGGGGTTTAGTCAGGGCATGCCATATCGCATCACCCTTCCCGGCAGCCAGGGCCTGCCTAATATTGCGCGACGCTATCGAGTCGTTCTCGGTATGGGCCCCGAAAATACCGTTGTGCTCCTTCATTTCTTGCATGACCGCCAGTATAGTCGCATCGTCGGCCATGATTCCTTCTGCCTCATATGTCATGAAGCACTTGAACGAGGGTATGCCCATATTTATGATCTCCTGGATCTGGCCGATTGTCTCAGGGTCGTTCTTGGTGACAACAGCGTGAAATGCATAGTCTATAGCAGATTTCCTCGCCATCTCCAGCCTCATCCCGATCACGTCGAGCGGCAGCCTGGTCCCGTAGTTGCCCTGAACCGCGAAGTCTATGCAGGTGGTGGTCCCGCCTACGGCGGCGGCCCTGGTCCCCTGGAAGAAATCCGCCCTGCACTCCGCTCCCATGAAAGGAGGGTCCTCGAAGTGGGTGTGGGGGTCGATCCCTCCCGGGATGACGTACTTCCCTGTCGCGTCAACGTACCGGGCGGCCTCAGGCATCAACTCAGCCTTTCCGAGCAAGACCACCTTGCCGTCACGAATCCCCACATCGGTTTCGATGGTCCTGTCAGGATGCACAACCTTCCCGTTCTTGATCACGATGTCGAGCATGGACTTTTCTCCTCCTTAGCCGCTTCCAGGTTCCCTGCGTCCCGGCCGATCTAACCGTCTATCTCGGGTTGCGGGTAGATCCGGACAATCCAGTACTTCATGAGGAAGTAGTAGGCCACCCCCGCTCCTAACATGCCGACAACGAAGACGTAATCCCAGAACGGCAGCGACACTATGACGCCCGCCGCAAGCGCGATTAACGCCGCGGGGTTCACGTTCTTCCAGTACTTGTACTGCCCGTCAATGCGGTACATCTCGTTTAGGTTCAATCTTCTCTTCCGGAGGATGAAGTAATCACAGATCACAATACCCGTGACCGGAGCCAGGATGGCGCCGAAGATTACCTGCACCTCAACCAGGATATCCGCAACTGCCCAGGGGCGCATCGCTAACCCTATGAGACCTGCAATGATGACCCCCTTGGCAAAATTGATTTTCGACGGGAAGGTTGTCGCGATGGCATACGCCCCTGGGAACAGGTTTGCGGTGTCGTTTGTGCTCCACGTAGCCACCAAGACGAAGACGAGGGAAACCAGCATCAGAAACTCGTTCTCCGGGCCGATCACCTTCACGATAGTCATGACCGGGTTATACTCACCGGTTGCAATCATGCCCATCACACCTATGAAGCCGTAGAAGACGGCCGCTGGAACGAGACCGGCCCACTGGGCCACCATGAAACCCTTAGTTGAGGCCCAGAAGTTGTTGATGTACTTCTGCTCGACGATGCAGTCCTTGGTGATGTCCATGATGCTCAGCGCGAGGGTCGCCCACCCACCTATGAAACACATGGTGGCCAGGGAGATGTTGTACCGCGCGGACGGGTCACCACCCATTCTCATGATTTCGAGCAGTCCGGACTCCTGGCTCCTGAATATCAGGAAGAGGAGGTAGATCCCGACGACGAGGAGCAGGGGGGTAGCGAGAACGCTGAGCCTAGTCACAGCCTTTATGCCGAGAGTAGTGTGTGCTATCTGGATCGCCCCGAGGATCACGATCCAGAGGGTCAAGTTGTCAAAGCCCCAGACGTGAACGGTTATGCTGTTTATGGCCTCCGCACCGACCCATGTCTGAAACCCGAACCAGAACATGGCCGGTATTGCCCTTAGGTATGTTGGTATGAAAGTCCCGACGTACCCGAACGACGCGCGTAGTGACACAGCGAACGGAAGACCGTACTTGATCCCGAAATCCTGCGTAAACCACATGATGACGCAGAGGGCCGTGTGGCCCAAAACACAGGCCCAGACTATCTGCCAGACGGAAAGAGCCGGGTATAGTTGCGCGCACGTTATGAACAGCGTGATCTCGATCGCCATTACGAACCAGATGGCAGTCAGTTTGGCCGGCGTGATCGTCCTGTCGGCATACCTGCGTGGCATGATGTCCTCGCCCACCAGATCAAGCCTGATACCACGCGCGGCCTTCCTCTCGACCGTGACCTCCAGCTCCGTCATTCAGGTCCTACCTCCTTTTTTCGTGTTTGCCGACACCGCTAGGTTTGTCGGCCGCCTGGCGTGGCGCGCTCCTACCAGGCAAGGTCCACCTACTAGCATCCAGTACGGTTCCCGTCGAAGTCCGTGCGTCGACGGCCCAGGGTCCTCTGGCCGGTCACTTCCGAAGCACCCTGCCGGGCCTTGCTCCGGTGTGGGCACCTTGTTCCACCACCACTTCCCCGTTGACCAGAACCCAGTCTATGCCTTCCGGGTAACTCACAGGGTCAGCGTAAGTGGCCGTGTCCCGAACAGCGGCAGGATCGAACACAACGATGTCAGCTGCCATTCCATCAAGAATGAGCCCGCGGTCGCGCAGTCCGAGGCGCCTGGCTGGCATCCAGGTCATGTGCCTAACGGCTTCCTCGAGCTGCAGGACGCCCTCTTCCCGGACGTACCTTCCAAGGATCCTTGGGAATGTGCCGTAGAGGCGAGGGTGCGGCTTTCCACCGTAGATGCCATCAGAGCATGCCATGTGATGCCGGCTTTTCATGATCGTGCGGACGTCTTCTTCGCTTGCGAGGAACTCAACAACCGTGACGGCGCCCTGCTCCTCGAGAATGAGGTCCATCGCGGCATCTGCCGGGTGAACGCCTCGCTCCTTGGATATTTCCTTGAGGCTCTGGCCTTCCCAGCGCCGGTTCTTCTCGGAAGCGACAGATGCGATGACCAGTCCTTCCCACCCGGCGAGCTTCGCGTCGTTGTCCCACATCATGCCGTTCTCGACGATGCCTTCCTCTATGTCCCTCCGTATCCTTTCCCGGCCGGACGGATCCGACAGGTGCTTCACCATGGCCCCGGCACCGCCGGTGAGGCTCCACGGAGGTAGGATGCAGGTCAACATTGTGCTGGCGGCCACGTACGGATACTGGTCGAACGTCACGTCGAGCCCAGAGCCCCGGAGCGATTCCACGACGGACAGCGCTTCGGCGGCACGCCCCCAGTTCTGCCTGCCCGCAACCTTGAAGTGGGAGATGTGGAGGGGCACCCCCGCAGAACGCGCAACGTGGGCTGATCGCTCAATGGAATCCAAGAGCATGTCGCTCTCGTTCCACATGTGGATTACCAGTATTCCACGGTACTCAGCCACGGCTTTACAGAGTTCCGAGAGCTCGCCGACATCCGCTAGGATGCACGGGTAGTACACCATCCCCAGCGACATCCCGAACGCGCCGCTCAGCATTGCCTCGCGGGCAGTGCGTTGCATTGCCTCGATGTCAAGAGGCGTCGCCCGACGTTCTTCAAGTCCCATGGCTTCCAGCCGCAAGGCGCCGTAGCTGAGGAGGACCGCGACGTTAACCGACGGCCTGGCGCCTCCGATGGCCCGAAGGTAATCCTCGAAAGATCTCCAGTCCCACTTGATGTCAGAGGTACCCACAAGACCTGCGATACTGGCTCTCCACTCAACCTCGCACTCAGCGCAAAGGGGCGCGACCCCGCAGCCGTCCTGGCCTAGCAGCTCCGTTGTAACACCCTGAAGCACTTTAGCCTTCGCCTGGGGTTCCTCAAGGAGCTTGATGTCAGAATGGCTGTGCATGTCGATGAAGCCGGGGCAGACCGCAAGACCGGACGCGTCAATGACCCTCCGGGCGCGGCATGAGCTCAGGTCTCCGACGACTTGTATCATGCCGTCCCGGATGCCTACATCGGCACGAAACCAAGGATTCCCCGTGCCATCCACTATCATTCCGTCCTTGATCGTGATGTCGAACAGAAGGATCTACCCCCCTCTCAGAGCTTCCGTTGATGTTCCCGTTCGCGCATGTTCGACTGTCGACCATCGTCTTCATTCTGCGAGCCGGCCGAAATCTCCTCTTTCTTGCCTCGTGCCGCGCGATCGGAGGCGAATAGGAGCGTGTCCGAACGCGCAGTGCAGCCCAAATCCCAGCATGACGGCCGGTGCGGCCCCTCGGGGTTCCGCGAGCGGGAGAGATGAAGAATTGACCGAGTCTCGTACTTGCCGGATATTGCCCGTGCTGTATGACAGGCCCTCGAGGTGCTTCCCTGTACCCCACTCTCAACGTCGATCTGGGGAATCAGGAAGACCGTCGCGGTTGCGCTCAACAAGGCAAGGCCCTCCGGCGCGGACATCGTCGGGAGCGCCAAGGGGCTGCCGGGTGTCACGGGGCTGGCCGTGGCATACTGTACGCGGGCATTAGCACACTCTGGGTCTGATCAGGATCCCGATGATTTCCGCGGCGGCTATCACGGTGAGGTGCTGCGGACATGAGCTCGTCTCAGAGCTCCAGGATATGGGATGAAGAAGGGTTCATGAGTTGGTCAAGNGTACCTGGTCACAACATGCCCTAAGGCAACCACGCCAGCAAGGGTATTGTGGAGGATCATGCACCGGAGGAGGGATATAGCGTAACGATGGCAGGAAAATACTGCTAGGCGGAGAATTAAGTACTTTTGTCCCAGTGATAATCGTGATAGGAGGTTCTATATGCAGAGCAAAGGCATCTGTCGCATAGGGGTCTTCTATGACGGATCATTCTATGCCTATAGCCAGAACTACTTCTATCATGAACGGAAAATGGGATGGCTTGACTTCCGTGCCTTCCACACTCTTCTGCAGGAGTATCTTCGCACAAGGGAACAGGGATTTTCTACGTATAAGGTTGTCTATGCAGCCTGGTTCCAGGGCTTGTTCTCCTCACCAGAGGCCGAAGAACGTCAACTGCGTCGCGACAGAAACCTCCACCATGATCTGATGCATTCTGGAATTGAAATGAAGTTCTTGCCTATGTCTACGTCTAAGGGGGAGAAAGGCACCGATGTAGCTCTGGCGGTGGATGCCCTACAGGTCGGTCTTAAAGGGCAGATTGATATCGCAGTACTTGTGACGGGTGATGGAGACTTCGTACCTTTAGTAAGGGAACTGATGAAAAACGGGGTAAGGGTTCTAATTGCGTATTTCGGCTATGAAGACCGAGACTGTAAAAGCTTCGCCAACGAAAGGCTGCTGAATTGCGCCAACTACGAGGTCAACATAAACGACCTCGAAAACAACAAGGACTTCAAGGCTTTCTTCAAGTCACTTTTCAGGATTAGTGGAGAGAAGAAGTAGAACCGCATCCCTCTATAGAGGCATTTGCGATGTACCCATGCGATTGAGGGTTTCGGGCGAAGGGATCCGTGCCAAGCGCTTGATGGAATGGAGGTGTGTCGAGTCCTGGCCGGAGAAACGCGAGCTTCAAACCAGCGTACTCCCTCTCGTTCCGCCGAACCGCTGAAGGAATAGAGAAAGAGTAGCAACGTAAGAGAGCGCAGACTGAGGCGCGCATCAGGGCAGGTGAGAACTGGCAGGTCAACCTAGTGTTTACCGGAAGTGACGGTCGGCTTCCACTCCGCAACCTCATGCGCCGATACTTTAAGCCGTTGTTGGCCAAAGGAGGCCTTCCGAGAATCTGAGGCTCGAGACTCGCTCTAACAAGTAAGCTGTCGGGAGTGTCTCAGGCTATACAAGCACAAGAATGGCTTTGACCACCCTTCCGGGTGGTCGTTCTTATAGGTTTACCTGGTGGGCGGCACAGGACTTGAACCTGTGACCTCGTGAATGTGAGTCATAATTTGGAGTTTCCACACCCTTTTGCCAGTGTCCATATATGTGTATTATGCTGGCATTTCCCGCTCACCCTAATTCCTCCTCTGTCCGCTAAAATACGCCCCTTTCCGTCCTATTGGCTGTAGTTTGGCTGTAGTAGAATCGGGCCTGTGGCCTCGTGATTCACCGTTCAAGAGGCCACCGTCCAACACCGAAGATCGCCGCAAAACACCGCAGACCGGTACCCAAGGCCGAAGACCGCCGCGAAACACCGAAGGCCAAGGAAGCGTTACCACGTCGTTACGGGGAGTTTGGCAGAAGCACACAGTGAGCGTTTTCGGGCCCTGGAGTATCTGCAAGACCCCATCCTATTGCCCTTTCGCATTTCTCCCCTCAGAGGGCGATTCTGAGGCCTTCTAGAGGGGCCTTCCTGAAGGCCTCCAGACCCTCAGGCCGTCTTTCCGGCAAGCCTCCGGCTGAGAAACGAAATCAGCCTGGCGGTAAAGGCATCGGCCTGGTCTTCGGCCTGAAGGCGGAATTGAGGGTCGATCCAATACCGGGCGGCTTCATCTGAACCATCATGAAGAACAGCATGTGCCAATTCATGAGCTAAAGTGATGCACTTCTCCTTAGGTGGCAGAGAGGGATTAATGGTGATCACTTCCCGATCACCCAAGCGTATACATAAGCCACAAAGGTTTTGTGCGTTAACTGGAAGATCCATGTCATCAATAATATGAATGCCTCTCTTTTTGGCCAACTTCAGCAGACTGCCATACAAAGCATCAGCGCTCATAGCCAGAATTCCTTTCTTCCCTTGCCAGGAGGGCCTCAAGTTCCTTGATTTCGAGGATTATGCGGGTCCTCTCGGCCCATAACGGATTCAGCCGCCTGTCAATCTCTTCGAGTTCCGCCTTCTTTTCCGCAATCTTACGCCTAATCTCCTCAATGCTCATGACTTGGGTCTCCCATGGCGGAATCAATTGGCTTCATAACGGCATCAAGATCCTCCTGCCTGAAGCGCATGGTGCCCTTGCCGGCAATCCTGTGCGCCACAAGCTCACCACTTCTAACAAGCCTGTAGAGTGTTGGCCGGCTGACCCCAAGGTAGTCAGCGGCCTCTGTAACTGTAAGCCACTTCATCAGTAGGGCCTCCTTTGTTCAAGTCCATCCTATCATGGTAAGCCCTGGAGTGTCAAGGTGAGTTGCAGCGTCTCGCTCTTTGTAGAGACGAATATTTTACGCAAAATAATCGGGTCTCAAAAAGACCCAATGGGAGAAGAAAGGAAGAAGCATTGGCTCTTTTTTGGAGGAAGCCTTCTCCAATTTGGAATGAAGTCCATGGCGCCGGAAAGTACTCGACGAAGGCTCTATGAGTATTCAAAGAGTGCTCATTGTATGGCCCGGATGAGATGACGGGAGCGCAAGTCACGACTTGTCACGACCGCGTCACGAGCAAGTCACGGGATAGATTCAGATAAGAAAGCCCGGGCTTTCGCCCGGGGGTCGAGAAGCAAGGGTGATGTACGAGAAGCGTCCTGGAGGAGGAGGTTAAGCCTGCGGCACGTCCAGGACCACCAGCCAACTTAGCTGCTTGCCGCTAGCCGTAGCGATCGGCTGGTCCCAAAGTTCTTTCCCATCAGCCCGCACGACTATGCGAAAGTCTATCCTGTCCCTGGTCCAACCCGGTGCGTTGCTGATATCAAGCACTACTCCCTGCTTCAGGGCCACACAGTAACCCGTCAGATTGGCAAGCATGATATCGCCGCGTTGGCCGAGCTGTGTACCGGTCTTTTCCGTCGAAATCAACGGATACCCGAACAGGGTGGCAGGGACGCCTTCAGCAGCAGAGGGCTGGAAAATCAAGTTGCCTGCCTCGTCCTTAAGTGTCAACAGTTCAGGGACTACCTCATGTGAGCAAATCCAGGCCGGACGGCCGCCCTGCTTCCATAGGGCGGCATACATCTTCGCCAGGTCGACGTAGCCAATCTTCTCGGCTTCCGCCCTGTTGATATTCGCGGCGCTGCTGCAGTTTAACAAACCCTGCGGCTCGTCTACACCGTTGCCGGCTAGAAAGGCCTTGTCCAGGTAGAAACCTATGCTGTCCCGCAGTGAGAACACCAGCATCGACTCAAACTGGATCGCGTCCTGCAGGACCTCGCGGGAGGCAGCGCTGTATATCGCCAGCTTTTGCGCTTTGAGTTCAACGGACCTGACGGCACCGGTCTGTATATTCGCCTCTTCCAGCTCCTGCAGCCACTGGCCGACGAAACCGCCATAGACGCCTTCGCTTCTGTCTTCGCTCTGCCATGCAGGGATTTTCAGCGTATCGCCCTGTGTAATTCCGATGTTCCTGGCTCTTGGCCTAACGATCTCCCCTTCGAGAGACTGGTCAAGAAGCCAGCCCGCCCATTGGGTCGGAACGGCATAACCACCAAGGCTTGGGTCTTGTACCTGAAAGGTCCGAAGCTCCGGCCTTCTGTCGGCCACTGCAACCATGTATTCCCGAAAGGTCCTGAATTCGCTCGCTGGGATGTTCTCTTTGGGAAACATCGCAGCGTAACTTCTCAGGTCGCGGCGGTTATGGCTCTTGCTGGAAGGCAATATCCCGGGCAGATATCCGCCGCTGGTGCGCCCGTCGGGACTCCAGGTTTCGAATGTCCGCATGTGTTCCTTACCTTCGGCAGCCCGCTTTTGGCGGTTCAGCTCCTCTTCCCGGCGCTCCAGGTCTTCTAGTTCTTCACGGATTCGGTCAAGGTCCAGATTCCCGTCGTCTTGTTCCAACAAGCTGCGCATTTCCTTGCGCCGCTCCTTAATCTCCGCCAGCTCTTTATCGATGGGCACAACAAAATACCTCCCTTCAACCGTTGCCCGCCGCGGTTTCGCTATCCAGCTTCGCCCGCTGTCACCCGCTTTTGGAAACCCTCTCCAAGGCTCCACTGCCGGCAGTTCTCCAGCTGCCCAGGTCACAGCTTACAGCGGAAGCCTCCTCGCGCACTCCAGCGGTTTGGAGGTATCTGCCTGGAGTATACCACATCCAGGATAACAAGGAAAGCCCTGACTGCTATCTTGCCCTCCGCTTCACGAACTCCATTAACTCATCTGTTTGATCTTTTGCATAAGGAGGGAGCAGGTCCACAAACTGCTTTGAAACAGCGGCAAAGTTCTTGACTACCTGGTTGTAAATGCGGACTGCCGGCCGCTCTCTCACGTAGACAATGGCCGGCGTTTGGCTGAATTCCTCAGTCGCTCCGTGACTGGCGATATCTTGCTCAAGGTCCTCAAGTATCACACGCATGAAAGCTATCCGCTCTGCCAGAGCCTCCGCCATTCTCCGCCGGTCCTGAGATAACCCGCGGTAAAGGTCTCTCAGTTTGCGAATGTGGTTCTTGATTCGCCGATCTCTTGTCAAGTCTTCGAATTTGCTCATATTCACTCACCCTTCTAAGGGAGGGGTCTATGGGGACCGTTCCGGGGTCTTCGAAGGTCCCCGCCCGGTCCTTGGATTCTGATGCTATTCCTTCAGGGTGGGGGGGCCTTCAAGTTTGCTAATATACTCTTTATAGAGAGCAAGCAATTCTTCAGCCCTTTCTCTCTCCCACTCCGGCTTTGTTGCGTCCTCAATTATGGCCGTGAGCTGATCCATTGGCGCGATACACCGAGTTTCTTCGAGTCGCAAAAGCTGACTCCGTTCCTCAGGGGTCATCTCACTTATCAACGCCGGACCCATTTCCTTTACCCAGTCGATAATCCGCGGAAACCGAAGAGAAAGATTGACCACAGCATCAATGAACGCCACCATCTGAACCGCAACATCATGAGATTGCATTTGCTCTTCCCCCTTTTCCCCACACTCTCATTTAGTCAGCTGCTTTCAAGGCCTTGAGTATCTCTCTGAAGATACCGGCAGCCTTCTTTCTTTCCGCAGATTCAAGTGCTTCCAGGGCCTCTAGGTCAAGCGCTACTGCTTTGCCCTGCTTGACAGTTCCGTCCTTGTCGGTCCAGTCAGGACGCGCCACCTGGAGTTTGCCGGCGTTCCGATAGTACCTCAAGACATTCTTCTCCGAGGTTATGACCTCAGGAGCCTCCTCTTCCCAGTACCGACGGGCCATCGTCTTCACCAGCCTTTCTGAGCCTTGCTTTGGCCCTCTCTCGCCGCAAGACCGCCTTGCCTCTCCTGACGGCCTGGGTCCACAATGCCGGCTGCGCTTTAAGGAGGTCCCTCAGCTCGCCTTCACTCAGGACGAGGAGGCAGCCGGCCACCTTCACCGTCACCAGTTTGCCTTCGGGAAACATGGCTGTAGGCAATGATATCACCCCCTCAATAACACGCTTCATAGAAGTTATACCTCTTGATCTCTGGATTATTGAAATGGGTGATCGCATAGTTGCATCCGGCCTGATAGCTTTTCGTGAAGTAGTGGTCGACTATGGCTTTGAGGTCATCTATGCTTAGGTCATAGTATCGGTCAGAGTCTTCCATAACGAAGAGGGTTTCAGACACCCGCTTCCAAGTTGAGGGTTTGAGGGCGGGATGGTCTTTCCCCATGTGCCTCTGATAGGCTTCGATGAAGTAGGATATCACTTCCACCGCTTCCTCCTGTATCTTGTATCTTTGGGTGAAATTCCTAAAGGGAAGGAGGGCGGTCCGCGAAGGCGGCCCCTTAGACGTCCGAACGCTTGAGTTCGGACCCTCCAACCTAAAGGAAGTCTCAGGTGAGGAAATCTCAGGTAATGAGGTCTCAGGTATTGGTTTGGTCAAATTGAGCTGATCGGGGAGCTCATTTTGAGCAAATGGAGGTGCGCAATTTGAGCTATTCGGGAGGCTTTCGATCTCCCCATTTGCGCAAATTGAGCTAATCGGGGAGAGGAGTTCATTCAGCTTGTCATAATCCACCCTGTACCAGCGGGTTTGGTCAATGTTCATCTTGTTCCACCTGCCCACCACCAGCAGCCCCCGTCTCTTTAAGCTGTCTATGGTACGTCTAACGGTTGCCACGCTCCAGAAGGGGAATTGCCGCTGCCACTCTTCAAGGGTGTTATATGTCCAGTGATACCCGCCCCGAAGATTGGTTCTATTTGCCTTGGCCACCTCTACCCAATAATGGACCTGCTGGAGAACGATTGCCTCGTTCAGCCCTATCGCCTTTGCCAGGGAGGGCAGAACAATGAGAGGGTTCTCATCGAAAAGCAACCTCGCCCTTGGTACAATCGCCTTAGTTTCAACCTCAGGGATCACCTGTTCGTTCTCGGCTGATTTGCGCTCCGATGGGTCCGTTGGCCTGCCGAAAGAACAGGTGGTTAGAATGTCCCCCAGTGTCTGAAATCCCCTATTCATCCAGGCACCCCCTGGCCGTGCAACCTGGTCAAGTCATGGAGGGCAGCCGGGCCAGGGTCCCGGTTTTCCTGCCATGGACAGTAGCCCCCCAAATCTGTGCCTATGCATCAAGTCCTTCTGGGGCTAGTAAGTCGGTTAGTGTTTCACTAACTTCAGTTAGTGTTTTACTGACTCCAGTTAGTGTTTTGCTAACTCCGCTTCATCCTGTGTCAGACTTCTTTCCTCCAGCTGCCCAGAAGATGCCTTGCCGCCAGCGTCACGAGTGCCCGCCTGGGGATTCGCCTGCAGGCGCCAATCTTGACATAGGGCAGCTCCCCGTTGCCCATGAGTTTGTAGATGGTGCTTCGCTGCAGCCCGGTAAAGGCAATGGCGTCGTTAATAGTCATAAGCCCATCCTGTACTAGTGTTTCAGCTTCCGAAGACCTCATGGCCTTAGCCCCCTTATTCCGTTTTTCCCTTGCCGTTTGCCGCTATTTGCATTATAATTATGGCATACATGGAAACGCTAACGCAAGTCACGTTAGCGCAACACTTGGCGAAACTGGAGGGGATTTTGGATGACAATAGCTGAGGACGGCCGCTGGCAGTGGATGCAACCCTTTCCAGATACAGTCAAGATTGAAGCCGATATCATCAAAGTCACGCCTCCTTGGCAGTTTTATTACCCCCTTGAGGTTCCAAGCCTGCCGAATGCCCTAGCAAAGATAGATCACAAAGAAGCCGCCGTCGCGTTCGTACAGAAATACGGGCTTCTTGGTTATTCAGGGCTCGGACAAGATCCCATTCACCTGGAGACCTCAAAATATAGGCCCTACGAGGGAGATCCTCTCTCTTGGTTTCTTGCCCAGGCTTCCACTGTGCGATTCGTGCTTAACCTCATCGTCATGCTTCAAAATAACGACGAAAGAGCCTTAAATGATTGGATTATGGCTCAAGCAGTATCAATACCGTTCAAGGTCTTTGACCCTTCTGCCCCAAAAGAAGTAAGAATACCGGCCCATGTATTGGCTGAAGGGCAAGAAGTTGTCCATATGCACTATTCAGAGGAAGGGCCGCCATGTGAAACCTACAATTTTGGAATTGATTGGGCTCTATCGCTCATTGCGTTTCTTGTCAATGTCAATACGTACGGCTTTCGCCGCAGATTGGTTCATTATTACACAAAGAAGAGGCTTGTTCCCGGCCTGTCAGCCCGGGCACTGATTGAAGCCATATGGTATATGGTAGGGCAAGCAGCGTTATCGTTGCCTAAAAGCAAATTACCGGTAATTCGCCTTTGTGAGGAATGCGGGACCCCGTTCTTGGTTACGGATCGCCGACAAAGATTTTGCCCTGGTGACGGATTCTCCCGGGGATCGCTGTGCGGCGCCCGTTACAGAATGCGCCGAAGTCGGCAGAACAGACAGGAGAGGAGAAATCGCAATGGCCAAGAAGCGCCGCGGTCGCGGTGAAGGGTCAGTTTTCCAGAGAAAAGACGGCACCTGGGTAGCCGAAGTTTCATTGGGCTATGACGCTTCGGGCAAGAGGGTCCGAGAAACCGTCTACGGCAACACTAAAAAGGAGGCCCAGGAAAAGCTCCTCCAGGTCCAGAATGACGCCCTCAAAGGCCCCCCGGTCAAGCCGGAGAAGGTCACGGTGGCCCAGCACTTTGAAGACTGGTTGAGGGTTAAGAAAGCGAATGTTAGGGAGTCCACGTATGCCAGCTACTTCCGCATGTACGAGAACCATATCAAACCCGCATTCGGGGGGCTTCTCCTGAAGAACCTCGATTATCGCAAGATCAATGCCCTCTACGCCTCCATGGACGAGAAGGGGATTGGGGGCCGGACCGTGGCCTACGTGGGCTATCTCCTTCGTACTGTCCTCGAGGATGCCGTCGGGAAGGGTCTTATCCCCCTGAACCCCGCCCAGCTTGCCGCCCGCAGGACGTACCGGGCAGAGGAGGCCCGCTGCTTGACTCAGGAGGAAATGGCAAGGTTCCTGGAGGCCGCGAAAGGGGAACGCCTCGAGGACGGTTTCATCTTGGCCCTACATACCGGCCTCCGTCCCGGTGAATGGCTCGGGCTGACATGGGATTGCATAGACTGGGAGAATGGTAAGCTCAGCGTCAGGCAAGCCCTAAGCGAGATAGAGGGCAATCTCAAGATGGGAGATGTGAAGACGAAGGCAGGCAGGAGGACCATCAGCCTCTCGAAGGAGGCCATGGCCGCGCTCAAGCGCCAGAAGAAGCGCCAGCTGGAAGAGAGACTGGCATCGGGCGGGTCATGGGCGAACGACATGAACCTGGTCTTTACCAACACAAAGGGCGGGCCTCTTCCGAGAACCCGGGTTGCCGCCCGGGACCTGAAGAGGGTCCTCGAGAAAGCCGGTTTGGAAAACGTTAGCCTTCACACCCTACGACATAC
>MAGV01000058.1:0-9140 GCA_001717015.1 Candidatus Methanosuratincola petrocarbonis (ex Vanwonterghem et al. 2016)
CCCCCGAAGGAGATCAAGCCCCACCTCCTTTCAATGGAGCCTGGGGCACTCCTAGAGATGAGGTCCAACGACACCTGCTGCGCTACGGCCAAGCAGTTCTTGGTGAGGCATTTTGTCAGGATCTCTGACGCCAAAGCTGAGGAGCTGCTTAAGACTTCAGGGCTTGCCCCCTCCTCTCCACCAAAGGAGATTGACGTTGAGGCTCTGCTCAAGGCCGCAAGAGAAGGCGATCTTATGCGCCCGCCCCTGGACGTACTCAGCCCGATAGGAGAGGAGGCTCTGCGCCAGTCGATAAGGAGGATCTACCCTGATGCTGAGTTCATCTGCACTGCATCGAGGGAACCGTGGTCATACCGCGGCGTACCTTTCCAGATCGAGGTCGGGGCAGCATACGGCGGACAGTCGGTGATCGAGGACTGCGAGCGGATCAAGGAGGGGATCTTCAAATCGAGGGTGATCCGACTTGCGAACAAATGCCCGCTCATCTACGACTCAAAGGACTGCCTCCTGTACAAGGTTGTGAAGGAGATAAACTGGAGGAACTACAAGCTCCCCCAGGATGAGGGGAACCTCCCGATGGCGCCGCTCGTGATTATAGTCTCGCTGGTTTCCACCAAGGTGCCCTACTCGGTTCCTGGGAAGTTCGCCGTAGCCTACCACGAGGAGATCCGGGAGCAGCTCAGACTAGCCCTGCAGAGCCTCGGGAGAATGATCCAGGGGTACATCTCCCACCGCCAAAGGCAAGAGCACGAGCAGCACAGGCAGAGCATATTCCAGATCTATGCGAAGGAGATCGCTAGGGACATGTCCGTCCTTACCGGACAGGATCAAGCGCTGATCTTCGAAAAGCTGATGGAATCCATAAAGTCGAAGCAAAAAGTCANAAAAACCCAAGCCAGAAGCGCCGATCCCGCCGATTCCTGCCTCCGGAGCCACTCCGCCCCGTCCGGAAAAGAGGGTCGATGAGGTCGCAAAGATCCCGCCCCCGAAGACGAAGAGGCAGCAGTTCACCCTTGAGGAATACTTGAGGTGATCATGTGGTCAAGAGCAAAAAGCCCGAGCAGAACTTGCGGCCGCTTGAGAGCTTCGACGACTCTGCCAAGAAGCTCCGCCAGATCTTCATGAAATTGGCATCTGACATAGCGGAGTCGAAGCCGCCAGTGCTAAGGATCCCTGTAAGGACCGCCTCCAATACCGTTTACGACGAGCATCGCAAGATCCTCACGCTCGGGGAGCGGGCGAGCGAGCGCAGGTTCAACGACATCAGCGAAGTTAGGTCGTTCATGCAGACCCTCCTGCTCGCGAGAGGCATATATGAAGCCCTCCAGCACGACGACCACCCAACCATAAGGGATCTCTATTACTACACTCTCCACACAATAGAAGACACAAACATCGAGACTTTCAACAGCCAGGACGAGTCCAACAACATATTCCAGGACATCGAAGTCATGACCGGGCTGCTCCGGGAGCAGATGGGTGTTGTGGCAGAGTCTAGGGGCGCTCTTGTCGGTGAGATAGTCCTCCAGTCCAAGGGGAACAAGATCGACTGCTCCAAATTCGGAATTGGCGCATTCAACATACCCTCCCTTTGCGACCAGATCCAGATTGTGAGCGTCGACGCTGAATACGTCTTGGTTGTCGAGAAGGACGCAATATTCCAGCGCCTCAATGACTATGAGTTCTGGAGGCGGAACAAGTGCGTTCTGATCACGGGGAAGGGGCAGGCAGACAGGGCAACCCGGAGGATGGTCAGGCGCCTCAACGAAGAGTGGGGCTTGCCCGTCTATGTCCTGACTGATGCCGACCCATTCGGGTGGTACATATACTCAACCTACAGGGCAGGCAGCATCAGCCTCTCCTACGAATCCTTCCGGCTGGCCTGCCCCGAAGCGAAGTTCTTGGGGCTCACCATGACTGATCTCGAGAAGTATGAAGTCCCGAAGGATCACTTAATAAAGGCTAACGAGATGGACATAAAGAGGGCCAAGGAGCTCCTCGTGAGGGATCCAAAGACGAAAAAGCCAAGATACCCGTGGTTCTATGACTCTAAGCGCTGGCGCCAGGAGATCCACCTCTTCCTAGAGCGGCGCGTAAAGGCAGAGATCGAAGCCAAGTCGTCCAAGGGCTTCAGGTTCCTCTCCGATGTCTACCTGCCTGAGAAGCTGGCTAACAAGGATTGGATAGTCTGAGTGATCGGAATGGGCATAACTGCTAGTTTCGGGGAAGGCCGCTACAAGATCTTCGCCGAGGTCATCCAAGCAGGGGACGGCATAATCGTTTATGTGGGTGGCGGCGAGAGACCACACATAGGGGGGTTTTCGTTGTCGGTTCCGTCTGCATCCGCGGTCTCTTTCTCGATCCCACTCCACAAGGACTTTGTGGTTTCGCACCAGGTTTCAGAGAAGGTCAGCAGGGCAACAGGGAAGAAGTGTCTTGTGGTTGCAGGCATACACATCGAAGACGCAACCAATGAGGAGATCTCAATACTTGTGAACAACTCCCTGATCTGCACCGATATGCTCATTGAGTTGATGAAGAAGTCCGGTCTGTGATGCCCTGCCTCTCAGAACCCCACCTCCTGAACAGATCATGCTCTATGCCGAGCTGATCCAGCACCTTCCCCACCACGTAGTCCACTAGGCCTTCGATTGTCTTCGGCTTGTGGTAGAATCCAGGAGATGCTGGGAGCACGACAGCGCCCGCCGATGTCGCCTTCAACATGTTCCTTATATGGATGAGGCTGAGGGGGGTCTCTCTCGTCACGAGTATGAGCTTCCTCCTCTCCTTGAGCGCAACATCCGCAGTCCTCGAGATCAGATTTGAAGACAGCCCGTTCGCGATCTCTGCGAGAGTCTTCATGGTGCAAGGGGCTATTACCATCGCGTCGAAGATGCAACTTCCGCTTGCAGTCGGCGCCATCAAATCCGAGCTGCTGTACACCTCCCCGAACTCCGCCAGCTCCTCCACTGACTTGTCGTCTTCCATCTGAAGTATCCTGGCTGCATAATCTGAGATTATTGTCGCAGTCTCAACCCCGCGTTCTTTGAGGATCTGGAGGAGCCTGTACCCGTAGATTGTCCCGGTAGCGCCAGTTATGCCAACTATCACCTTCATTCTTACCCATCCCTGTTCTTCTCTGGGATCTTCCTTTTGATATTGCTTCCCCTTCATTCCCGAAAAATGCGCTTTCCATAGTTCTTATCCCGCTCGTTCTGTTCCCTGCCCTGTTAGGAAAGTCCAGACGGAAGGGTTAAAAAAGAACCAGGCGGCTATTCTGGAGGGGGTATTATAAATGGTAGGCGTGATTGCGTACATGCTCTTGGTTACCGATACGGGCAAGGAGTACGAGATAATAAAGGAGATCAAGAAGCTGAAGGGCGTGACTGAGTGCAGGGCAGTTTATGGTGAGTTTGACGTCTTCGTAAGGCTCGAGGTTGACGACCTCAATGCACTCGACGAGATGGTGACACAGATAAGGAGAATCCCGGGATCAATACAGTCCACCACCCTTGTGGGATCGCCCTAGGTAGCCAGAAGGGACACAAGGATCCATGCAAGGGTCGCGAACAGCACAATTATCTGCAAGCTCTTCGACCACCTCGAGATCCTCATCAATCTCTTGCCTGCATTGATGAATGCGCCCATTAAGACGAATGGCAACCCCAGACCGGCTGAGTATGCCAACAGAATTGCGAACCTTGTGGCAAGCTCTTCCACGGTCAAGGCGTATATTGAGAGTGCCGCCAGCAGAGGTAGAATGCAAGGCGCGGCAATCAGCATTATGAGCATTCCAAACAAGAAGCCTGCTATTGAGCCTTTTCTCCCCCTCAAAAATCCAACCGGCACTGTTCTGAGCCTGTGCGTGAAAAACGAGTCTATTATTATCAGAGAAATGATCACTGCTGAGGCGCCAAGGAACCACCTGCCGCCCAAGGCTTCCCCGGCTAACCCGATTATTGCTGCCGTCAAAGTCCCGCCTGCCATCACGCCTGAGTAGACGACTAGCGACCCCTTCACCAGATCGGACCTCTCGGAACCAAACACGAAAGCAAGGTATCCCGGGACTATGGGCAAGACGCACGGCGTGACCGCGCTCGCAAGTCCGAGCGAGAAGGCAAATGCGATCTGGAACGGATCCATTACCTTATCCTCTCGATTTCCTTTTTCAGGCTCTCGAAATCCAGATAGACTCCATCGTACCTGCTAACTACAAGACCATCCTTGTCTATGAAAACCGATGTTGGCACCTTGAAGACCGACCAGTCTCCGAATACACCTGCCAATTCCTTGGAGTTCTTGAAGTAGATGAAATTCACTTCCTGGCTGTACTCCAAATAAGCCGCATCCATCGAAAGATCCTGGAGCATGCAGCCCGGGCAATTGGGGGCAGAGAAGTACACGACTGTCCCCTTCCCGCTCGAGACTGAATAATTTATCTGGGGATGGTCGAGTATAGCTTTGGTCCCTGGGAATCCAGGTCTAGGCGCCAATAATGCTGATGCCGCTGCGGCTACCAATGCCAGAACTAGTACCGCTATAACCAGGATTATTGCCCGTCTCTTTCTCAAGTTCCCTACTCCCTTAGTAGGAACTTCTCTACGGAACCTTTGGCTCTTTCCCTCCGTGCCCTGTGCTCCTCGAGGAATTCAGCCACCTTCCTGGCCAGCCTCTCCTTGCACTCCCCGCAGATCAGCCCGCCTGCCTTGCAAGAAGCGTAAGTCTCGGCAACAGCCTTGTCGTCCTCGTCGAAGAGGCTGTATAGGTAGCTGTACACTACGCAGACGTCCGGGTTGCCTCCCTTCTCCTTCTGCTCCCTTATCGTCGGCTGCCCCCCCGTGAACGCATTCTTCACTTTCCTCGCCGCCTCCTCCTTTGTGTCTGAGAGGAAGATGGCGGTGTCCGGGAGGCTAGCGCTCATCTTGCCCCCGCTCCCGAGCCCGGGGATGAACTTACTGTAGACCCCGGCGGGCTTCCTGTAGCCCAGCTTTGGTGCAACGTCCCTGGAGATCCTCCAGTATGGCTCCTGGTCTATCGCGCAAGGTATCAGCACATGCACGTCCTCGGAGGTCAGGTACTGGTGTATGAAACAGGGGGCGGCCTGCATCGCCGGGAAGAAGATCATCCCTATGTTAGAGCTCTCCGAAAACCCGAAGGTCGCCTTAGCAGTGGAGAATGTGACGTGCTTGGCAACCCTGACGGCCATGTTGTACAGCGGCTTGGAGTATGTCAGGTTGGTGAAGATCTTGGTCCTCTCGGGGTCGAACCCCACTGCTATTATGTCGAGGATGTTCTCCTTAGCATACTCCGCCACCTGCTCGGTGGACAATTCGGGGTTGAAGAGGAACTTCTCGTCGTCGGTTATCTGGAAGTAGAGGTCGCACTTGAAAGCGTCCTGCAGGTACTTGGTGAAGAGCCATGGGATGAGGTGGCCCAGGTGGGTGTTCCCTGATGGTCCCCTGCCTGTATAAAGGACTACCTTTACGCCCTTCTCATAAGAGTCGATCCACTCGTTGAGCTCCCTGTGGGAGAAGAACATCCCCCTCCTGAGCAGCACGTGGAGCCCTCCCGCATGCTTCCTAAGCCTTTCGACTATCTCCGGTGTCAGCGGATCGACCCCGAATTTCTCGATGAGCTCCTTGTAGTCGACCTCGCCCCTGACTTCCCAGGGGGTCACGATCGAATCCGAGTTCTCCATCTCCTGGCACCTTGCCTTCTCATAGTCAAGCCGGAGTCATTTATATTGTTTGGCAGCAACGACCTCCGGGCGCTGCTTTTGTCTGACTTCCAATTTGCTTTTGGCAAACTATATTAGCGGTCTGGCATTTTATTTCCACCATGGACAGGCGGATCTGCGATTTCCACATGCACTCCTTCTACAGCGATGGGGACCTCCTCCCGGCGGAGATAGCGAGGCGGACCCGCGTGCTGGGGAACAGGCTTATTGCGATCACGGACCACGCTGACGCTTCCAATCTGGAGTGGGTAGTCAACGCACTGCTGCGGGCTTCGGAGGGGATCTCCAGGCATCTTGACGATTTCGAGCTGGTGCCGGGCGTCGAGCTTACACACGTGCCCCCTGTGAGCATCCCTGGATTGGCCCGCGAAGCGAAGCGGCTCGGTGCCAAGGTCGTCGTTGTCCACGGCGAGACTCTCATTGAGCCCGTGGAGGCTGGCACAAATAGAGCTGCGTGCCGTTGTGCGGACGTCGACATCCTTGCGCATCCAGGTCTCGTCACCGAGGAGGATGTGCTGGCAGCAAAGGACAACGGCGTCTTTCTCGAGCTCTCCTACAGGGGCGGGCATTGCTTGGGCAACGGTCACGTGGCGAGGCTGGCAACGCAGCTGGGCGCATTTCTAGTTGTAGACTCTGATGCCCATACCGTTGGCGATCACCTCACGCCCGAGATGTCGCTGGCGGTTGCGCGCGGGGCTGGGCTTTCAGAAGCTGACGCCGAAAAGGTGGTCTTCAGGAACCCCCAAGAGCTGATAAAGCGTTTTTAATAAAGGGTTCCTACTTGACTTCCAGCCCATACTTTTCAGCGATCTCTAGGAATGCCTGGGACACATACCTCACTTGGTTCCAGGTGAGCCCGTAAGTGTTGAGCTTAAAGTGCTTTGTCAGGCCCGGCTGAATCCCGACTATCTTCCTCGTCCTCAATTCCTCGTAGAGGAAGTACCCCTTGCGCTTGTGGCTCTGGGAGACCTTGAAGAATGGCTCGGTCTCGAAATGGATGAGCGTGTGCCTCTTGGGGCGCTCTCCAATCTGCTTGACTCCCTGGATGCGCTCGAGCTCCCCAACAAGGAACCTGGCCTTCTGGACCTCCTCATCCCACTTCTCGACCCTCTCAACCACCGCTGGGAAGGAGGCTATCAGCGTCAGTAGCGGTGCGCCCATCACTGTGCACCCGAGCAGGGCGAGCTCCTTCGACACGAAGCTCCTGCTCGTGAGGTCGCCTTGTATGGAGGCTCTCCTGAGTAGCTTCTCCTCGAGGCTCTTCCTCAGCGCGAGGATCCCCGTTGGAGCGCTCGCAGCCCAGCTCTTGTGCCCGCTCCCAGTTATCACGTCAGCTTGTACCTTCTTCCCGTCAACGGGCATCACCCCGGCGCTGTACGCGCAGTTGAGTATGAACGGCACTTCGTAGTCCTGGGCTATCTTTCCGACTACCTCCGCATCGTTGACATTGCCGTACTGGTAGTCTACATGGGTCAGGAGCACTGCTGCTGGAAGCCTTCCTGTCTCCCTCTTCACCTCCTCGATCTTCGCCGCATATGCATTCAGGTCGACCTTGTGCTCGGGCGGGCCTCCGACAGGTACCTCCTTGACCCTCAACCCTGCCAGCTCAGCGGCTATGTACGATGAGTAGTGCGCTAGCCCGTCTAGCACAACATAGTCCCCGGGCGCACCCAACATCCTGAACGCAATGAACTTCGCCTCCCTGCACCGCGTCACAACCCTCGCAAGATCCATGCCTAGGAACTCAGCCAGGTCGTTGTAGAAGTCCTTGATCGGAGGGTTCTCGATCATGTCAAGCCGGGCTGACTTGGGAGGGCACCAGTCGCAGGTCGAGTAACCGTCCCCGAACTCGATTATCGCCCGCATTGCCTCCTCGCTGAGTACCCCTCCCCTCTGTATCGGCTGCAGGTTCACGTGATCTTCCTCTGAGAACTCCCTCTTCAGGTTCCTGTACTTTTCAAGCCTCTCTTGCGGTATCCTCAAGGCAGCTGAACACCGGCCTCTTCTTTTATCCTCTTGAGCAGGTCCTCGCACCTCGCGATGGCTTCCCCGACCCTTTCCCGGTCCGCGTCTGTCAACCTGTGTGCTGGTGCCGTCCTCCTCAGGACCTGCTTCAAAGCTACCATCTCGCTTATTATCCCGTCCACGCTCTCAGAGAGGCTCATCAAGAATCACCATGGAGCTAGGGTAGGGATTTGAACCCCAGTGAAACGGGTCTGCAGCCCGTCGCCTAAACCACTCAGCCACCCTAGCACGGAATCAGATTCTCCGTGCATAACTATTTATTTTTTCTTATGCGTGCAAGGGGGCATATCGGAATGGCATATTTAGGCAATCGCAGAGAAGTGTATTGGGTATCCAAGATGGGCCTCAAAGAAAGCGAAAAGATCCGCTACAGCAGGCAGATTATGATAAAGGGGTGGGGAGAGGCAGCACAGCTTAGGTTGAAGGCTGCGAGGGTCGCCGTGATAGGCGTGGGCGGTCTCGGGAGCCCTGCTTCCCTCTACCTGGCTGCGGCAGGCGTCGGCTACCTGCGCCTAATCGACTGCGATGCGGTCGACCTCTCCAACCTTAACAGGCAGGTCCTCCACTGGAGCATTGACCTCGGGAGGCCAAAGGTAGAGTCCGCAGCCATGAAGCTGACCCAGCTCAACCCTGAGATCGAGGTTGACCCTGTAAATGAGGCGCTCACCGCTGATAATGTGGCCCAGCTTTTGAAGGGCATAGACGTTGTTGTGGACGGGCTTGACAACCTTCAGTCGCGATTCATTGTCAATGAAGCCTGCGTTTCCTTACGGATCCCATACATTTACGGGGCGGTGTATGGCATGGAGGGCTTCTTGACCACTATCGTCCCTCAAAAGGGTCCATGCCTCAGGTGCATCTACCCTTCAGCATCCGCTCCTGCTGAGGCTTTCCCAGTGATGGGCACGTCACCTGGCGTTGTAGGATCCTTGGAGGCTGCAGAAGCACTGAAGCTGATTACCGGTATAGGGAAGCCCGCTATCGGTCGACTTGTTGTCTATGACGGCGAGCTCATGCATTTTGATGAGATCGCGGTAAAAAAGGACGAAGGGTGCCCTGTATGCTCAAGGCATAAGTCTATTCGATGAATTCGCGCCCAGTCTTCTTGAGGAGCCGTTCTCTGGCTACCCTCAGGGCTTCTTCTTCCCTCCTTGCCTCTTCCTCTATGCTCCTCGCTGGTCTGGCTAGCTCCCTCTCTTGGAGCCCGCAGGTGCCATTGGGGAGGAGTGCCCTCTTCTCGCAGAAGGCATAGTTGCACCTTGCTACGACGCACACATCCCCCACCCAGTTGCAGAAGGGAGTCCCGTCCCTGTTGCCTCTCTGCTCCCATGGGTTGCTGCGGAATCCCCTCGGCTGAGGGGCGCTCGATTTTATATAC
>MAGV01000058.1:9163-16192 GCA_001717015.1 Candidatus Methanosuratincola petrocarbonis (ex Vanwonterghem et al. 2016)
CTCACATTCGCAAATCCAGGCGTTGCATCCTGCTTTCAAAAACTGCGATACTAGATAGCCTCCAGCGGATAAATAAAGTTTATGGGACACAGATTCACCGCTTGTACCCTATCCTCCTGAGGAACTCCTTCCTGGTTTCCCTATCAGCTTCCGACTCTACGCCCCTGGGCGGATCGCCGTCTATGACGCCGAGCACCCCCCTCTTCCCTTCCTCTTCAGCGACGACCACCAAGAGCGGGTTTGCAGTTGCGCAGAATACATTGCAGACCTCTTGGACCGATTTTATGGCATTCAGCACGCTTATCGGGTATGCCTTCCTCATAACTAGAACGAAGATATGTCCCGCCCCTATCTTCATGCATGCTTCTGAAGCAGCCCTCTCCAGCTCTTCGCAGTTCCCCTCGCGCCTTATCAGGCATGGCCCTGAAGCCTCCGCGAACGCAATCCCAAACTCTGCGCCCGGGGCATGCGTCACCATCACCTCGTAGAGATCCTCGACGCTCTTTATGAAATGAGTCTGGCCTATCACTATGTTCGATCCCTGCGGGGCGCTCACCTGGACCAATTTGATCTCCATAGCTCGCACCAAAAATATCTTAGCTGCTGCTGTATAAATCATTAACACTTTTCCCTCAGGCGAACCCTAAAACGTATCTGAAATCGAACAGAATGCTAAACTATAATAACCCTTCTTGGCTAAATATTAATCTAAAGTGATGAAAAATGTACAGGACAATAATGGTAGGTGTGGACGGATCCAAGTCTGCAGAGGCGGCTTTTGAGACAGCCATGGACATGGCGAAGAGGCACGACGCAAGGCTTCTTATAGTGACCATCTATGCCCCCCCAGCAATCGGTCTCCTCGGAGACATACCGCCTTATCCCCCAACGGTTCCGAAAGAGGTCAGCGAGAAGATGGAGCCCCTCCTGAAGCAGTACGAGGAGAGGGCAAAGAAGGAAGGCGTAAAGGTAGTCGAAACCAAGATCGTGCCGGTGTGGAACACTGTCGGTGCTGGCTTCGTGGCCGAGGCAGAGAAGCAGGGATGCGCCCTGACCGTAATAGGCTCCAGGGGCATGACCGGCCTCAAGAGGACCCTGCTTGGCAGCGTAGCCGAGTACGTCTCCAAGAACGCACACTGCGACGTTCTCATCACGAGAAGGTAAAGTATAAGACTGCAAACCCCCCTTTTTTTGTGGGTAATTTTTATGCTGCTCTCGATATACGGCATTGAATTGGATGTTCCGAAGGAGTATTTTATCTCAATCACCAAGGGCTCTCTTTACTTCAAGGGGGACCTCGAGGTTTCAGACCACTTCAAGCATGTGGTCCGCGTATTCTGGGACGATCTCGATGAGTTCAAGAAGGTCTACTCCACGCCTCAGGATTTCTTCGAAGAGAAAGTTTCTGCAATACAGAACGACAGGGATCTCGTCGGAATGAAGAGCGAAGTCTTCAGTTGGGGCGGCGCAGATGCTAACCATCCTGCCCACTTCCACAAGATATCTTACTCAACCAAAAAGAGGTTCACAAAGGAGCTTCACCACTGTATAATAGGTCTGGTGGTTTTCTGCGAAGTTTGCAGCAGGCGGTACCTTCTATTCAACGAGTACTATGAGAACAAAAATGAATTCGAGGAGACTGCGCTGAAGATTCTCGGATCTTTCCGGTGCCGCTGCGACATGGATGAAGTCTGACGCAAAGCTAAACATAAAAAATATTGCTAGCGCGTGAGCGATCCTTCATACTCGTTGTACTCCCAACCGCCGCCGCTGCAGCAGTCCGCGGGCCACCCTCCGAATATGTCGTAAAGTATTATGATCGTGTCCTTATGCGCGGGCGTGAATTTGTCTGGGGAAGCTGTGAGATAAACGAATGTTTTCTTTTCTGCGTCCCAGAAGTATATCATCCACTGGGCCATCGTTGCAGGGTCGTTCTTGATACCGTTGATCTCATCTATGTATCGCATCCCTGATATGTTGCCATAGGTCACTGCAAATTGGAGGCTCTGTGGATCCTGGACTAATATCCTCTCAAAGACTAAGGAGTTGTTGAGGTCATAGACCCTTAACTCTGTCATATTCGCCTTGTGGATGTTCTGGATCACGTCAATAATGGTCGAACCGTAAGGGAGCTCTATCCCCTCAAACCAGTACGCCACTCCGTGCGTTTCATTGTATGTCGTGTTCAGGTCAAATCCTATGTCGACCCTGACCATCTTCTCACCCATCGGCGTCTCGTAATAGAGCAGCCTGCCCCCCCTTCCTATCTCATAAAGGTTGTATTTGTTCATGTTCTCAATGAAGCCCGAACCGAAGGTCTGGAAGCCTATTGCGCTGCCTACACTTATTACTGAAACAAGAAACACTAGCAAAATCACCCAATACTTGAAGGGAGGCACCACATTCTCTTCCGACATTTTTTTCACATTAGGAAAAACTTGACCCTCCCTAATATCCGTTCCCATGTTCTACACTTTTTAAGTAATGAAAAGCATAATGATAAATTTTTTTTTCGTAACTTGAAACTTTTACCTTTATAAAATCATAATCTTTTTCTATTTTGTGAATTTAAGGGGGGTTCCATATATAAATCTTATTATTGATTTTCGTAAGCTATATTAATACCCATGGTCGAAATGGTTTTCAAGAAAACCCAATGGTGGGAAAAACATGTTTGAGTTGTTTCTAACGAACGAATATGCGACATTGATTCTCTTGGACATGCTACGCGGCGTCTTCGGCACCTACGGTTGGGGCCTGCCATCCACATGGACAAGCACATGGGCAATCGTCTACCTAGAGGAGTTCCTCCTCTGGTGGCTGTTTCCAGCGATTACGATGCTTTGGTGGCGTTCTTGGATCAAGAAGCATCCGGAGCTAGCTGAGGAGATATAAGGGGGTATAAAGAATGGACGAAGCAGCATTTGCAACAGGAAAACTAATCGAAGGAATAATTATCGTTATATGGATCGCATTGATCCTTGGGATAGGTCTTTGGTCCAGGAAGAAGGTCAAGGCCTCGGGCGACTTATTGGTTGGCGGCAGGGCAATCCCGGTCTGGATGCTCGGTATGTGGAGCGCTGGCGCCTCTGTGAGCGCTTGGGCCTTTTTCGGTCTTCCTGGAGGCATATACGCAGCAGGTGCATGGCAGCACTGGGCTATCTGCACTCCTATGATCGCCGGCTTCCCCCTCACCGTGATCTTCCTCGGAAGATGGATGCGGGTCTCTGCCAAAAAGTACAACCTTATGACAATGCCCGACTTCCTTGGGGAAGTTTACGGAGGCAAGCTGATCAGGATCTTTGCGGCTATCGGAATCGTCATTGCATGCATCTTCTACGCAACTGCGCAGTTCAAGGCAATCGGAGTCCTCATAGGGACTTTGCTGAACATACCATACCAGCCTGCTGCGGCGCTGGGAATCGCAATCTCGGCTGTGTATGTGCTTCTGGGAGGCTTCATCGCGGGCGCAATTATTAACTCGCTTAACGTTTCGATGATGATCATAGCTTCGCTGCTTGCCGTCGGTCTCGGGTACACTTGGACTGGTGGCTACGGTAAGATGCTCGCTACAATTTCAGCAGCGACCGGTGGGACCACCTGGCTTAACAATGATGCTGCGCTCGGCGGCTTTGCTTGGTTCTTCTGGATCAGCTGGGCTCTGTTACTTTCGAGCTTCGGTCTCGTCGGGCAACCCGCGATCGTCCAGAAACTGTACGGCGTCAAGAAGCCCAGCACGCTCTGGATGTGGGGTCTCTTGGGCGGAATCATCTTCGGCGTCACCTGCCCTGCCTACTGCTACCTCGGCGTAGTGACTAAGTACCTTGCTGTCACCGATCCGACAGTCGCGCCGGCAATCACTGGTCTTGGTCTCGGAGCTGACGGAGTAATCGCTTGGCTAACAGTATACAAGCTGGGTGTAGAAGCACCGATCCTCGGCGGCCTCCTGATCGCAGGCGTTATCGGCGCTGCGTGGAGCACAATCGACGGCTTCATCATGATGGGCGGAGCAGCAATTGTCAGGGACATAATCAACAAGTGCTTCAGGCCGAACTGGACAGACAAGCAGCTCCTGAAGTACCTCAGGATCGCCATGCTGGTAGTCGGCATCATAATGGCTATCGAGACCCTATTCCCCTCGGAGATCATCACATGGCTGGCAGCAATCGGCTGGGCCCAGTTTGCAGCCACACTAGCTCCTGCACTTCTCCTTGCCACAACTTGGAGGGGTGTGACCAAGTGGGGCGGCACTGCTGGAGTAGCCGTTGGCACTCTGGTCTGCGCCTTCCTGACACTCGTGTACCGCATTCCCTTGGGAACCAAGACTTTCATAACTACCTTCTACCTTGACGCCGGAGCCTGGGGCATGATCCTTGGCTTCTTGACTATCATCATCGTCTCCCTTGTGACCAAGAAGGAGCGCGGTCCGCTGTACTACGACATCCACAAGGATGTCCCGAAGCCGCAATAAACCACAACCTTTTTTTATTTTTTAAACGATACTTTTCAAAGTCTTTATATAGCATGAGAATTTATTACTGACTTGCTATGGCATTCGATTTATTCGACTTAAATGGCATATGGGCACCTTTTCTTAACTTTGCTATTGGGCTCTCAGCAACCCTCATCATAGCATACATAATCAACCACACTTTGAGTATACGAATTTCAAAGATAGTGGAGAGAAATCCGAGCCTGGCGACAAGCTACAGGTTCATAAGGCGATTGGTCCTCGCCCTAATAATCATCATTGGTGTGGCCTCTGCCACCTTCGCCGCCTTCCCTGACCTGGGCGCTTCAATAGCCTCAATTTTTGTTGCAGCTGGCTTTGCCTCGATCGTGGTGGGTCTTGCGGCCCAGTCGACTCTCTCAAACATATTCGCCGGGATGACCATATCCATATTCCAGCCGATCAGGGTAGATGAAGCTGTAGTGTTCAATAACGAGTTCTGTTTCGTAGAGGACATCAAGCTGATGCACACTGTGCTAAGGACATGGGACAACCGGCGCCTGATGGTTCCCAATGCCATGCTCCAGAATGAAGTGATTGTCAATTACACGCGGAACGATCCGACTAAGCTTACCCCTATTCTGGTCTCGATAAGCTACGAATCGGACCTAAACAAGGCGATGCAGATCATGGTGGACGTAGCAAAGCGGCATCCCAATTGCCTCCCCATTGGTGACCTGCCCAAGGTGCAGGTGATGGAGTTCGGCGATTCAGGGATTACCCTCAGACTTTTAAGCAGGGCAAAAGATCAGCCGTCCTCATTTGAGATGGCCAGGGACCTCCTCCGGGAAATAAAGAAGGAATTCGATGCCAACGGGATCGAGATACCTTACCCGCGGAGGTACTTGGTGATAGATCCCAATCTCCGCAAGCTGCTCGAGGAGAGCATCCAAAAGCCGAAGCCGAAGAGGGCCACCAGGAAGAAGAGTGAGTCGCCAAGCTCTGAGTCGGAGCCAGGCGAGCAGAATAAGCAAGAGTAATATATCTGCTCAGTTCCTTGCATCTAAAAGAGGGGATGCATCCTGAGCGCCCAGACGAAAGATAGTGTTTCTGTGCCCGGAGAAGTGAAAATCCTTGCGGCTATTGAGGCATTCGCAGGAGTGTCGTACATACTGTACCTGATTAGATTCCAGGCTATTGACCCGTTCGTTGTACTGCCGCTCGCTATGGCAGCAATAAGCTTTGGCATAGCCTATGGGCTATACAGGATCAAGCGCCCTGCATGGTTCCTTTCAATGGGGTTCTCCCTGTTCGGGTTGGTATTCGGATCAGCAGGGCTGCTGCTGGTGGGCTTGACCCTTGAATCAGCCCTGGTTGACCTGCCGAAGCTCATTCTGGACCTAATAACTGTCCTGCTCTTGCTATCGAAGGACGTTCGCAAGGCTTTCAGGATCTGATCTGCAAACCTTTTTTAAACCCTTGACCTCCACCTATTCCTGTGCTTTCCGATGATCGATGCGTCATTCTTTAGCCTCTCGGACTTTTCCTATTGGCCCTACCAGATAGCGCTGGTCTCAGCTCAGATTTTCGCAATTCTCAACCCAGTCAGCGTGCTCCCTGTTTTCCTCTCCCTTACCGAGGACCTTGGTGTGGCTGCAAGGCACCGGATAGTCGCAAGGTCTTCTCTGGCAGTCTTCATTATTTGCTTCATTATGGCAATCGCTGGTAATTACATACTGAGTTTCTTCAACATCAATATTGCTAGCCTCAGAGTGGGCGGCGGGATCCTTTTGATGGTGATTGCGGTTGAGATGCTTGGCGGGCTGCCGAGGACAAAGAGCATAGACTCGAGGGAGGAGGTCGCGATAGTCCCGATTGCAACCCCGCTTTTGGTCGGTCCTGGAACTATGACGACTGTAATCCTGCTGTCGGCAAGCGTGCCCCTAGCAGTCCTCGTTGTAAGCATCATTGTCGTCGTCGCATTGATATACGCCATACTGCGTTACTCGGAGCATCTGATCAGGCTTACTGGGAAGAACGGGATAAGGGCGCTTGGAAGGTTTATGACAATCATAATCGCAGCCTTCGCAGCCCAGCTCCTGTATTCTGGCCTGACAGAGTGGCTGATTTCCTGGGGATTGATATGAGAGTCATGTATATTTGAATTAATTTCTCAAAAACCAAATATATGATCTGGTCAAGGACGATTTTTTCGGTTGTCTCATTTGGCGCTTCTAGCTCTGAAATTTGACTACTTCGAGCCTGCGAATCTGACATTCTACTGAACTGCGGTTTTTGGAACTAAAAACTCAGCACAGCTATTTTTAACTTCTTCCACTCTTAAGACCGCTTTTCTGATTAGAAATTACTATGACATTAAAATTGGACTCTCTCCTACAATGCATAGATAGCAAATGGTAGCCCGGAAGAGATGGGCGCCTAAGCACGCATTTATACTACTATTATGCCTCGGATAAAACCGTCACACCCCCTCTTTTTTCATTCTTCGATCGAGCTGGTTTTTTGTTGAAAAGTGCACGGTGATGGGATTTGACTCCCAAACAAGTTGTCGACATCAT
>MAGV01000058.1:16218-30024 GCA_001717015.1 Candidatus Methanosuratincola petrocarbonis (ex Vanwonterghem et al. 2016)
AATGCTCGATTTTTAGGTTCGATTTTCTAACAGCCGGATTTGACGGATTTCTCCCAGCCCAGAGCAGTTTGTTGCGCAGGTTATATGTATAAAATTAAGCTCTCATAGGGTTGCTTGGCGCTTATTTTCCCCATCTTGCTGTGTTGAATAACTGCGTCTTTAATTGCAGAATTAGATGAGCGTAAGGTTGATTTTATGGAAAAGGCAGTTTTTTGGCTGATTTTTTGAGTGAAAAAAACGACAAAATTCAAGCTTAATTCCAGAAAATAACCGTCCATCGCACATAGTGTATAGTTATTCAACACAACACTTTGCCAAAAAACTTATAAAAACAAAAAACAATTTATTGCATCCTCTTAGCAAGAAGATGAATTTGATGGTCAACTATAATAAAAATCTAATTAAGACCTTGGTTGTTATTGTTATAATGGGGTTTGTTATATTGATTCTGTGGGGAGGTCCATTAAATTTGAGTAGTCAGCCCAATCAGGCGCCAACTCTTACTATTACACCTTTAAAAGCGCTTGCTGGTGAACCATGGTGCATTAAAGTAGCAGGGTTAACTCCTAACAGCGTGGCTAAGCTTAGAGTTTAAAGATGCGTTTGGAGTAGTGTGGGAATCGTCAGCCGTTTTTACAGTGACTGATCGTGGAACCGTAGAACCTGACATTCAAGCGCCGAATTCTGGCAGCTATCAAGGCGTAGACCCTTCAGGGCTTTTCTGGTCAACTCGCCCAGTTAATACAAATCAGACAAGCGGAGCTTTCTCAAAGAGCATAGAGCCTCAACGACTCACGGTGTCAGTAGAAGTTGAAGGTAAAAGAATTCTGTCTCAAACTATTGAGAGACTTTTCTTGTTGCCGGGCGTTGAGAGGCAAGTGGTGGATGAAGCGGAAGTTAAGGGCATTCTTTTTCTTCCCGCTCAACAGGAACCGCGCCCAGCAATAATAGTGTTGAGTGGCTCGGAAGGAGGGGTCTATGAACCTCCAGCTGCAATTTATGCTTCACAAGGATTTGTAACACTTGCGTTAGCCTACTTCGGTCAAGAAGGCCTCCCTGATGAGCTTGTGCACATACCGATTGAAACAGTAGATAAAGCAGTCGAGTGGCTGGAAAATCATCCTCGAGTCAACAAAGACGCCATTGGAATCTGGGGTGCATCCAAAGGAGCGGAATTGGCTCTTCTGGCGGCAGCTCATAATCCAAAAATCAAGGCAGTAGTCGCCAAATCACCGAGTGCAGTCGCGTTTGAAGGAGTCAGCAAGGCCATGGGAATAGATCACAAATCGTCTTGGACACTCAACGGCGAGGAAGTGCCGTTTGTGCCTATTGTATTCAATCAGCAATTAAGTGACAGCTTCTTTTCGTCAAAACTCGCCAATGAACCTTGGTCTACAGCGCCAATGTATGCATATGCCCTGGAAAACAAGGAGGCTGTGGATGCTGCCACTATACAAGTAGAGAAGATAAATGGGCCTATCTTGCTAGTTTCCGGCTCAGAAGATGGTGTGTGGCCGGCTGAAACAATGGCAAAGGCAATAATGGACAGGTTAAAGGCGAAAGGTCATCCGTTCCCTGATATGCACCTTAATTATGAAGGGGCCGGGCATCAAATAGGTGCCCCTTACTCTCCGACCACCATAAATTGGCTGACGGTTTCTGGGGGATTAGTCGAAGACCTTGGCGGCTCACCTCAAAGAAATGCCGCTGCTGCATTGGATTCGTGGACCAAAATCACCGTTTTTCTACAGGAGCACCTCCGATGAAAGTTTAGGGAAATTGGCGATACAGGAAGGGTTTGAATCTACAACCCAATTGCATAGTTGCACCCAAAAACGCATCTCTAGAAGAAACACGACGACCAAACAGCTAACAGCCAAAAATTCAATGACGACTGAGAATAGTCATTTTTGAATAATTAGCCAAAAGAGATTACCGGAAAACATCCACGACGATTCGCCACTAATCCGAGACGCACAATGCAGGCATCCCAAACCCGTAACGGAAGCCAGCATACGCCGAACCGCACACCAACTCTACGTCAAAGCAGGACTACTAACCATAAACCCGCGAGGTAGACGCTACGAGCTACGACCACAGCATACGCAAGTTCTTCCGCATCCAACTATCCTGCTTAGGAGTAGACCACGACTATTTCGAATACATGATGGGACATACCATGAGCACCTCCACGACATAAAAATGAAAGGCATCGAATTCCTACGCGGCATATACATCTCCTCAGACTTAAGCATAAAACCAAAACCCGCTTAGCAAAATCGAAGCCTTCAAAGAAATCATCCACACACGGGGGCTCAACTCAGAAGAAATCATAACAAAAGAGGCCCAAAGACCCAACCGCACAACCATCGATTACAGCCAACTCGAAAACCAGCAGCTAGTTCAACTAACCACCACACTGAAACAACAAACGCTCAAAGAAATCGACGAAACAGCCTAAAAATAGTATAAATTCGCGCATGTACAATGGTAGCCCGGAGGAGATTCGAACTCCTGTCGGCGGGTCCAGAGCCCGCTATGCTTGGCCGCTACACCACCGGGCTGAATACTCAAAAATATTTGCTAAATTTATCCTTATCGGATGCTTCAGCTTCGCCTCTTCCCATGCTGTCAAATCTTCTCTGCGAAATGCTTTTCTCGGATCAGAGCAAAATTCTTAAAAGAGTCGTTTTCCGCTGTTTTATAAACAAATCGAAATGTTTATATATTACGAAAAGGTAAGTTTTCACCCCCTTCATGTTGGATTTACCGTCAAAGGTGAAGTTGTTGTCTTCAAAACTCGAGGCCAAGAACGAAAAGTCTGCTACTAAAGTGAGTAATGCAGACCAGGAACCCGAAAACGAGTCCGCTTCTCTAAAATGCCCTGCTTGCGGAGGTACGAGTTTCGTAAGGAGCTTCGAGCGCGGAGAAGTGACCTGCACGAACTGTGGGCTGGTCGTTACCGAAAAGATAATCGATCGCGGTCCTGAGTGGCGGGCGTTCACCTCAGAAGAGCGGGACAAGAGGAGCAGAGTGGGTTCGCCCCTGTCCCCGACAGTCCACGACCGTGGTCTCTCCACAATTATTGACTGGCGCGATAAGGATGCCATGGGCAGGAAGCTCGAGCCCAAGAAGAGGATAGAGATCCTGCGGTGGCGCAAATGGCAGATCAGGACCCGCGTCCACAGCTCTATGGACAGGAACCTCGCGCAGGCGATGAGTGAGCTGGATCGAATAAGCTCCCAGATAGGCCTGCCCAAGAGCGTAAAGGAGGAGTCTGCGGTGATTTACAGGCGTGCAGTCGAGAAGGGGCTAGTCCGAGGGAGATCCATCGAGTCAGTCATGGCTGCCGCGATCTACGCCGCATGCAGGACACAGAAGGTCCCGCGCACGCTGGATGAGATCGCAAGGTACACAAAGGCTGGCAGGAAGGATGTGGCAAGGTGCTACAGGCTCCTGCTGAGGGAAGTCGATGTGAACATCCCGATAGCCGACCCGATCGACTTCATAACCCGGATAGGAGGGGCTCTGGAGCTGAGCGGCACCACACAGCACAAGGCAGCCGAGATAATCAGAGACGCGAAGAAGATGGGGATCACTGCAGGCAAGGACCCCGCAGGACTTGCGGCGGCTGCAATATATGTGGCCTCCCTCCTTGAGAACGAGAGGAGGACACAGAAGGAGATTGCTCAGGCTGCCCAGGTAACTGAGGTAACCGTCAGGAACAGGTACAAGGAACTGATGAAAGAGCTGAATATAGAAGTGCCTCTTCAGTAGCCTTACTCACTCAGTTCTTCTCTCTTTTTCCCCCTTAAGATCTGCCATGTCTACTTCAGGGAATATGGTGCTCTGGAAGCCACATTTGTTGCAAACGTAAGTTGGTTGGGAGATGTAGCCGGTCATGGTTATCGGGGAGATGTCCGTGCTGCCACACTCTGGGCAGACCTTGATTCCCCTCCCCCTGCGGAGAGAGGATAGCACGTCCTTTATCTCTCCCATTTGCGTGTCTCCCTTCATGGCTATTCGATGTCGATGTTGTCGCTTGGGAATCCGCTCTCCACAAGGATCTCAGCAGCCCTCTCGCGGTGATCGCCCTGCAGCTCAATCCTTCCGTCCTTGTCCGTCCCGCCGCAGGCCAGCTTGCTCTTGAGCCTCCCGGATAGCTCCTTCAAGTTTATGCTCTTCTCATCAATGCCCTCGATTATGGTGACGTCTCTCCCCCACTTCCTCTTTTCCAAGAACACCTTGATCCTCTGTTGCTCTTTTACTATTGCTTCACAAACACACAGATCTTTTGGAAGTCCGCACTTAGAACATATTTCGCTCAAGTTTGTTATTCACCTGAATTCCGGTTGATTTTATCTGGTGTCGCCATATTTATAAAATAATCGGATATCCTTAATAAAGTGTCAGAGACAGCGGCGGCGAGAAGCACATGCAATATTCTGTACTCCTGTGCAGGAAATGCGGTCAGCCAGGGGCCTGCCGGAATGGATCAAAGACCTTCACATGCGCCTACTGTGGCTCAAGAAATACAGCTTCGGGATGCGCGAGGATCCTGGTAAATGTGGAGTCGAGGGACGTCCCGTCGGTCCTGGCACGCCTGAAATCCGCCCGTGCCGGTTCCTGCCGAAAATCAAAAGAGATTAATTGGACCGGGTCATAAAATCATTTTATGAACAAGCGACTGATCCTTTTGTCTGCACTGTTGATTGTGATAGTGATTGTCGCTGCGGCTGGTTTCATATTCCTTTACAAGCCTCCTGCGACCAGTGTGCGTATCGGATATCTGCCCGCGGCAAGCTACGGCATTGTATGGGTGGCTTATGAGGGGGGCTTCTTTGAGGATGAGGGGCTAAATATCACGCTGGTGGAGTATGGCAGCGTATCTGACCTCGTGACTGCGTTCGCAAGAAACGAGATCGATGGCGCGCCTGTTACGTCCGTAGCAATAGCCGCCTTCATAAAGAATATCGATTCAATTGTGGTTGCGGGCAATTCATTGGACGGGACTGCGCTCGTGACCAAGAATTCCTCCGGGGTAGACTCGATTAGCGACCTTGAGGGCAGGAGGGTAGGGACCGTCCTTTATGTGCCTGGTGATTTCATATTCAGGAAGGTCATGACGGATCAAGGCATAAGTGCGAACTTCTCCACCTACCTGTCGCCGGCGGACGCATTACTTGCGCTTGAGAACGACCAGATCGAAGCTGCTTTCCTTTGGGAACCCTATTCCTCTTTGGCATCGTACCGTGGTCTGAAGCTTGTCCAGTGGGATAAGCAGGTCTACCCGTTGGATTATCCATGCTGCCTTCAGGTCTTCAAGTCTTCCTTTGTCTCTAAAAATCCAGACGCTGTGACCAAATTCATAAAAGCTCTGATAAAAGCTGAGTCATTCACATACTCCCAGCCTGGGGACGCATTGCCCATGATAAAACAATACCTCCCTGGAATGCCATGGGAGATAATTTATGACAGCATAATCCGGATTGACCCCCGCATAGGTCAGGCAAGGAACCCCCTCAGCGGATACTTCAACAAGAGCGAGCTTCAGTCATTCTACCAGCTGTTAATCCCGTCGATCCTTTCTATCAACGATTACAATCTTCTGATATCCAAGCTTGATAGCAGCTATTACGACAGCGCAGTCTCGGAATTGAAAAAAGAGGGCTTTAATCTCCCATCGATCTACTCTAGGTGAGGTGCTGAAAAGGTATGTCGTTTTCGACAACAATATACTACTTCGTTAATGATCTCTTCCGCCTCAGAGGACAGCGCATAACTATAAAAGATCTCGAGGAGATTGCCAGCAGAGCCGGCTCTAGGGTGTCTGCTATGCCAGATAAGATTGGCGCTCCAGGGGCTATGTCAAGAATCCTCTTAAAGGTATACCAAATCGACATAATGCGGATTACTATCGAGGCCGAGAGCGAAGAGGCAATCCGAGAGACGCTAAGAGGAATTAAAGCGCTTTATGGGCCTTATGAGACTTTTCGAGGCAAGGAGAGCTCGATCGCAAAAAAATATAAGGACTCATTGTAGGATTAAAGCTTTTCGTAGCTACGAAAAGCTTATATATTTTTTAGGCACACCGAAAAATGTGCTTTCTATGAACTACCGCGAGCACAAGAATCCAGAGGACTATCTTGAATTCATATACCTCAGCTCAGAGGAATCCTCAAAGGGCCTGGTCAAGATAAAAGAGATCTCGGGCGCCCTCGGGGTCTTCCCTTCGACAGTAACCGAGATGATGCAGCGCCTATCTGAAAAGGGCCTGGTCATTAGGGTCGATTACGAGGGCGTGCGCCTGACTGAAACAGGACGCGCGACGGCAAAGGCCNNGCGTCTATCTGAAAAGGGATTGGTAATTAGGGTTGACTACGAGGGTGTGCGACTGACTGAAACTGGCCGCGCGACGGCTAAGGCAGTGCTCTCAAGGCACAGGATACTCGAGTGTTTCTTCTATCAGTACCTGGGGATGGCGCCCGAGGAAGTGGCGGATGAAATCTGTGGGATCGAACACCACATAAGCGACAGGGTGCTGGTGCGGCTCTACGAAAAGTTGGGCAGACCAAAATGTTGCCCGCACGGGAAGCCCATACCTATTAGCCTGAGGGAGGGTTGAATATGTTTGGCATTACCGACGCTGCGTCAGCGTTCCTGTTTGGAACAAAGCCTGATAGACAGGTAATGAACAAAGATGATGGCAATGCATGCAGCGAAACTAGTTCTGAGCCTAAGGTCGAAGAACCCTCTGATGATAATGAGAAAAATGAACAATGCATAATCAATGAATACTACAGGCTGTCCAAGAAAAAAAGGTATTCTCTGGAGGAGCTCGTTCCCCTAGCCGCCCTGGAGGAGGGGCAGAAAGGCAAGATCATCCTCGCGGTTGGCGGTCGTAAACTGATTAGCAGGCTCTGCGATCTCGGTCTGACCCCTGAGACTGAATTCAAGGTGCTTAAGAAGGGTCTATTGGAAGGTCCGATTATTCTCGAGATCAGGTCGTGCGAGCTGGCAATTGGCAGAGGGATAGCCTCCAAGGTGCTAGTTAAGCCTCTGTGAGGCGATTTGGTGTGGTCGCAGAGAAGGATGTTGAACAAAAGGATATCGAGATCGCCCTCGTTGGGAACCCAAATGTAGGCAAAAGTATGCTATTCAATCAACTGACCGGTCTCAACCAATCCGTTGGCAATTATCCTGGCAAAACCGTTGAGATTGCTAGGGGGACCCTGGTTTTCAAGGGCTTCAGGATAGAGGTGGTTGATCTGCCGGGGATCTACTCGCTCTCGGCATTCTCCGATGAGGAGGTTGTAGCGAGGGATTACATCCTCTCTGGGAGCCCCGGTTTGATCGTGAACATCATTGATGCGATGGCACTCGAGCGTAACCTCTACCTCACTCTGCAGCTGATGGAGATGGGGGTAAGGCTTGTTCTTGCGCTCAACTTCGTCGAGGACGCAAAGAAGAAGGGCATTGAGATAGACGTCAATTCGCTGTCGAGGGAGCTGGGTATTCCCGTGATTGCAATCAACGCCGTTTCTGGTTTAGGGATATCGGAACTCATGGCCGCTGCGATAAAATATGCGACAGCCGAGCCTCCCAGGAGACCTAGGTACGGCAAGGAGGTGGAAATGCACTTATCGGAGATCTCTCGAGCAATAAGGACCACTGACTTTGGAATACCTGAAAACCTCAGCCCTGAATGGGTCGCGATTAAGCTCTTGGAAGGGGATCCAATAATATTGGAACGCTTCCCCAAGCTCGTGCACTTGGATCACAAGATCAAGACAATAAAGAACGAACTGGAGAGGGTTCATGGCGAAGAACCGAGCGTGGTGATCGCATCCGAGAGGTACTCCGCAATACACAGGATCGTCAAGTCTTCATCTGTGTTGCATGCTTCCCCGATAACCACCGGCTCAGAAAAAGTAGAGGCTCTGCTGACTCACCGCTACTTTGGGTACCTTATATTGTTGCTTGTTTTGGGCGGGATGTTCTACTCGATTTTTGCCATCGGCGGGAAGATCTCTGAAATTTTTGATGGCGGCTTTAATCTTCTCATTGATCTAACACGGGGCGCATTGCTAAGCCAGGGGATAGCTGGCCCTGCCTTGGATCTGCTGCTTAATGGCATACTCTTCGGGGTGGCTGCAGCACTGTCGATAGTGGTCTCTTACATCCTGCTCTTCTACCTCGCGCTATCTATTCTCGAGGACACCGGCTACCTGCCTAGGGCAGCATTCCTCCTCGACTCCTTAATGCACAAATTGGGCCTCCACGGAAAGGCATTCATACCGATGCTGCTTGGTTACGGATGCAGCGTCCCTGCGTGCATCTCTTGCAAGATAATGGAGACTTGGAAAGAGCGAATGATACTGGGGGCCCTGGTGGTTATGATCCCTTGCTCTGCAAGGTCGGTCATAATCCTCGGGGTAGCCGCGGAGTACCTCGGGTTCGCGGCTGCAATGGGGATATACCTTCTTGACATCCTGGTGGTAGTGGGCATCGGGCGCCTGCTCTTCAGGGCAATGCCTGGGGAGTCCGTGGGCCTCATAATGGAGATGCCGAGGATTCGGATGTTCAAGCTGTGGCTGGTTCTGAAAAAGACTTGGCTCAATACAAAGGACTTCGTCTTCATTGGTCTACCCCTAATCGTTGCCGGATCTTTCCTGATTGAGGCTCTACGGGTAACAGGCTTTCTGGATCAGGTCGTCTTGGCGTTGTCCCCATTCACTTACGGCCTTCTTGGGATGCCAGTGGCGGTTGGTATCTCGATTATCTTTGGGATGCTCAGGAAAGAAATGGCGCTCGTGATGCTGGCAACTTATGCTAATACGCTGGACTTCTCCTCAATAATGTCCCCGGTCCAGATGGCGGTATTCACTATATTCATGGTGCTGTACATGCCGTGCGTAGCGACCATCGCGGCATTGCTTAAGGAGTACAAGGTCAAGTGGACAGTCTTCATAGCGGCTTTAAACCTAGCCGTCGCCACAATAGTCGCCCTGGCTGCCAGACTCCTGCTCAGCCTAATCTTCTGAAGCCTGCCTTTATCCTCTGCAGGGTCTGGGCGAGGTGCTCTGGCATTACTTTGGTGGACGAAAGGACTGGCATGAAGTTGGTGTCCCCTGTCCACCTGGGTACAATGTGCATGTGCACATGCTCGAACCCAGCACCTGCCGCCTTTCCTATGTTGAACCCTATGTTGAACCCTTCTGGACGCATTTCCATTTTGAGCACAGCAATTGAGTCCTTCAACAATCCGAAGAGCTCTTCTATCTCGTCCTTCTGAAGATCCTCGATACTCGTGACATGCCTGTATGGGGCTATCATCATGTGGCCGCTGTTGTAGGGGAACCTGTTTAGCATCCCAAACACTTTCATTCTCCGCTCAAAAATCAGGGCCTCTGAGTCCTCCTCGGACGGCTTTACGCAGAATATGCACCCATCTTTCTTTGCCCCGGACACGAACTCGCCGCGCCATGGCGCCCATAGTATCCTCTCTGCCATGTATAGGAGTCTGCAAATGATCTTTTTAACTGTTTCAACTGACGTCGTTGCCCTCTAAGAAGTCGGCTCCTCTACGCAGTTTTTCCCTCTGCCGCGTATAGCTCATCCTAAAAGGAAATTAGCTTTAGCAGAGTATGCATTCCTAGCCGAGCATGATCCGCCCCAAGAGGGCGCTCAGCTCGAAGTTGCTATTGCAGAGTGCAGTCTCCAAGACCTTCTCGGCAGAGGCGGGCGTATCAAAGTACTTCCCTCCGATTGCAAGGGATGCTCTCAGAACCGAATTCTTTTCCAAGCCTGCGTACCTCCCCTTCTTTACCAAGCTGCCCTCTACAAAACCACCCATGCTGAGGAACGCGCTGCAGGTATCTGGGTCATAGCTCATTAGATAACCCGTTTCTGGGTACCTCGAGTCGGAATAGCTGTTGAACTTCAATAGTAACGACTCCGCGAGGATTTTGTACTCCTCGTTAAGCGATAATGGGTTTGAGGAACCGAGCCCTATTCTGGTCGAAACAGAATACCCGAAGGCAGTCCTTTTAAGTGAAGGCGCGACCCATCCTGTAACTGACATTATTACCCTCATTGACTCCTGCCTGATGCTTCTATTCCCCTCCAAGATGTACTCTATTGTTGGCACCCCTCCCTTCCGTGCATTCGTCTCTGGGGAGAGCTCATTGATGTCCATGACGGCGTCCTTGCAGTAGAGCTGTGTCATGTAGCTTCCCCTGCCCGCGATTTGTATTGTGCTCGGAGACGAACGGTAGAGCTCGTAAGAGAGCCCGGCGAAGGCTTGATGCATTGCGTAATCCTTCCCATAAAACCTAATGCAGTACTTGCCGGCACGGTTGTACACCGAACCCCCGGTAACAACCATGCCCAAGAAGAGCCTCTTGAGGTCGCCTGAGTTGAACTTCGCTGCGACCTTCTTCACATAATCGCTTTGGTAGTTCATGAGAAGGCCCAGGACCGCTGCCCCTGATACCTGCAGCATTATCACATTGTATTGCACATGGACCGTCTGCACCTCTGGTCCGCACTCTGAGATCAAAGCCCCCTCGAGCGAGAGCGCAGCCTGAATGGCTTCGTTTGCTGCGAGAAGTAGTAGTGCTAAACCTATTAGGCTCAGGATCCGCCCTGCGATGGCTCTCAATATCAGTACCCGACTATTCTACGGTGAATTCTATCTTAATTCCTTTGCTGTTGTAAGCCGCCACACTGTCCTTGCTGTATGGATAGCCTGCTATGAGCATTACCCTCCCGTAGAAGTTATTCATGTCCTCGTCGGATGGGCTGTTGTCTCTGGAGGGGTGGGAGTGCGCGATTCCGATTATGCTCAGGTCAAAAGGTATCATGTGGGTGGGGAAAGACGAGAAGCCTTCGCCATACGTCGAGAACGGAGGTATAAGGAACTCCTTTATTTCTGCCCTTTCTCCTCTGACCTTGCCGCGGATGAGCATGATGTTCTCGCGGGGGAAGACTTCCCTGCAAAGCTCGAGGAACGCCTCTAGAACCTGGCTGCTGACGAACACTTGCTTTAACACAGAACGGCACCGCCTAAGACTCCCTGATCTTCCTGCCTCCCTCGGGTATCTTCTCGAAAGAACCGAGGGTTATGTATGTGAGCGAGGATACTACCAGCGTCCATAAGTTCATCGGGAGCCCAAGAGGGCTGAGCTTCAAGTAGTAGAGCGCTGTCGCAATCGCGAACCCTACGACGAGCGACGTCAATGCAGAATATTTCCCGCCCTTGCCCCAAATGAAACTCCCAAGGACGAGCGGCGCTATTGGGAGCAGCAGTGAAGATGAAAGCACCGCGAGATCGACTATGAGCCCTGGCCTTGAGAGCGAAAAGATCATGCATCCCAATGCCAGAACAATCATTACTGACCTGCCAACCGAGATCTGCGCCTTCTGGCTCAACTTGGGGCGCAGTGGGAGGAAGACGTCCCGGATTGACATCGAGCTCAAGGTAAGGATTATGCTGTCTATGGTTGAGATCGATGCGGCGATTATCGCCACGAGCCCAAGTATGGTGATCCATGGCGGCAAAATGCCCAAGAGAGTTGGCGTGACCGAGTCCCTATACGTGACCAGAGGGAACCCTCCTGCAGCCGTGGCACCCTTGAGGACAATCCCTAGGGTACACACCATGACTGTGAAGATCAAGCCATACGCCCCGAAGAGTGTGATCATGCTCTTCTGCGCCTCCCTGCTCTTGGGCGCGAAGAGCCTCTGAACGACCTGTGGGTTCGTGATTGCGAAGAAGAACCAGGGGATCGTCATATTCAGGAAGGTCTGGGGCGTCCAGTAGCTGTTCGGCACATACCCCAACTCTCCCGAGAGGAATGAGAACGAGGGTAGGCTTGTTGCCCAGCTGACCACCCACGCCAATATCGTCACCCCGGCAACGATCATCAGGATCCCTTGGTAAACGTCAGTCCAGCCGACGCTCCAAACCCCTGCCACGACAGACCAGAGCAGAGCCAGAGATACTGCAATGAGGACTGCAAGGGTGAATGGAATGGTTCCGCCTGAAGCCCCTTCGGCTGCGAAGGCGATCCCCATTATCTGGGCAGACGAATAGGGGATCAGCGCAACCAGGGAGATCAGCGTCACAGCCATCCCGACCGCGGGGCTCCCGTACCTGTCGGTCAGGACCTCAGCCGGCGAGATGTAGCCGTATCTGCTGTGGAGCGAATAGTACTTTGGGGCCAAGTAATACAAGAGGAAGAGCGTGCCGACGAAGTACACAAGCTCAAACCCCATCGCCCCCACTCCGCTCTGGTAACTCAGGCCGACCAGCCCGATGAACATGAACGCGCTGTAAGTGGTGGCAGCATAAGAAAGGGATACTACAACCGACCCGAACCTGCCGCCAGCCGTGTAAAAATCCTTCACATCCTTCCTGAGCCGTTTTTTGGCAAACCAGGCTATTGTCGTACCCGCGGCAATGTAGACTGCTATAGCCAAGTAAGCTTGAAGCTCCTCCAATCTAATCCCTCCTTAGCTCCAGCCAGACGAATGTCAAATATGCTGCGGATACCGCAGTCCAGAAAAGCGCCGTGTAAGGACCCTCGACGCCGCTGAGCAGGGTATAGGGCACCAAGTACATTGCCAGTATCGCTGCAAGAGACGCGGCTAAGAACCTCATCCTCATGGCTTTTTTGGAAACCTTCTTCTCGTAATAAGCATTTTCTTGGGTGCAGTGACAGACCTATCTGAATCCAAAACCTAAATACGCTCTGTTAGAGAAATTGTTTTAATATGCCGTCCGAGGTGCAGAAGTCTCCTGTAGGTTCTGTTCTGATAGGCGCATTCGCCTTAGCTTCATTCTATTCCATTTCTTATTTCACACTGCCCGTAGTTGTCCTCTTGTCTGCCGCCGTGGGCATAATTTCATACTTCAGGACAAAGCTTACCCCATTATTCGTCCTTGGTTCGCTGGCTATCCCTGCTACTGATGTCGTGCTTTCGTCCCAGGTGAGCCCTGGCGGCATCCCATACCAGGCTCTGGTAATTATACTGCTCTTTCTTGCTGCCTTCGTAGGGTGCCTGATAGATTGGCTGGGGTCGCTCGTGGGAATTTTCCTGGGGATGATGATGGGCTGGGGCTTCAGCCCAGCTCTCGTCCTGCCTGCGATAGCTGTCCTGAGCGCGCTGAAGTCGGGACGGGCTGGTGCTTCAGCACTGCTGCTCTATTCTGCATTCGGAACCTACTTCATATACGGGCATTATCTGGGATATGACATTCCAGTCAGCTCCGCCTTTGGAGTTTTCTTCCCAAGCATTTCGGACTTATCATCACTCTATTTTCCTTCATTATTGCTAGGGCTTTTTATTGGATCTGGATGGCAAGAGTGGCTCTCTTCTTCATCCGCAAGATACTTTATCGAATTGACCCCCTTCTATTTCGCCGGAATCGGTTCGCTTCTGATCATTATCGCAGCCTATGGCAGGAAGATCTTCAACTACTTGGGACTAAATGCCCACCTGACAAGGATAATCGCGTCTACTGTGGGAACAGTTGTTGGCGGCTTCTTGATTTTCGGATCGCTTGAACAGATCGGGATCTCTGCACTGTGGTCTGTTGTATTGCCCTTTGCATTCTTGGCATTAAGGCCGATCTTTAGGCCCCGGCCTCAGCTCAGCTCAAGCGGTCTAATCAATCTCTTTTCAAGGTCGCCACTATATGATGCCAAGGGCGGCTCTGGAACAGTTGTGGATGCAAGGTCCTCTAAGTCGTCAGATCTCAAGTACTGCTGGGAGAGGGTGAAGGGTTTGGATAACATAAAG
>MAGV01000058.1:30042-33465 GCA_001717015.1 Candidatus Methanosuratincola petrocarbonis (ex Vanwonterghem et al. 2016)
TTGGATAACATAAAGAACGAGCTGCTCCGCGGCGTCGCCCTACCGATCAAGTACAAAAAGGAGGCTAGCAGGTTTGGCGTCAAGCCTGCCAGAGGCATCCTGCTGTACGGGCCGCCAGGGACCGGAAAGACCACTCTCCTGAGAGGTTTGGCTTCCCAGCTTGGGGTCAGGTACTACGAGGTGAGCCTCAGCGAGCTGCTTTCAAAGTGGTACGGTGAGAGTGAACACAGGATCAGTGAACTATTCAGCAGCGCGCGTGAGAATGCCCCCTGCATACTCGCCATAAATGATATCGACTCAATCGGAAAAGATCGCACAATGTACAAGTCCGATGATGTGACACCCCGCCTTATGAATGTACTCCTCTCAGAGCTCGACTCCATAAACCTGCATAATATTGATGTGATAGTTGTGGCGACAACAAACAAGCCGCAGCTGCTCGATAGGGCATTGATCAGGACCGGCAGGTTCGACAAAATTATCTATGTGCCCCCTCCTGGCAAGGATGCGAGAAGAGAGATATTCAAGTGCTACCTTGAGGGCAAGCCTGTTGCCCCAGGAATCGACTACGACCGGCTGGCGGAGCTGTCAGAGCGGTTCACAGGCGCAGACATCGAGGCGCTGGTGAACAAGATATTCTACTCTGCCTTCTATGAGGGACTAAAAAATGGCAAGTCTGCCACAGTTACGCAGGAACTTCTTGAGGAGGCTGTTAGGGGTACCAGACCCTCTGTAGACTATTCGATGCTCGAGGAATATGAGCGGTTCAGGGTCGAATTCGAGCGTGACCGGCGGGTCACAAAGACTTGGGAATCTGGAATCCCTGAAGTCACCTTTGACGATATCGGAGACCTCGATGATGTCAAGGCCGAGCTGAGGGAGGCATTTGAGCTGCCTATAAGGCGGCCTGATTTGATGGAAAGGCTCAGGGTCAGGGCAGTGAAGGGCGTGCTGCTTTACGGACCGCCCGGATGCGGGAAGACACTCCTTGCAAAGGCTATCGCAAACGAGGTCAAGGCAAATTTCTTCCCTGTGAGCGGGGCGGAACTGTCCAGGGGGAACATAAACGAGGCGGCTGCCAAGATAAATGACGTCTTCAGAAGGGCAAAGGATAACGCTCCTGCTATAGTTTTCATCGATGAGATAGACCAGATCGCCCCCGATCGTTCAAATGCTGGCAGCTCTGCTTTCGTGCCCGTCACAACACAACTGCTCTCAGAGCTCGATGGCATCCATGATCTCAAGGGCGTAATGGTGCTCGCCGCAACGAACCGCCAGGAGGCAATAGATCCTGCCCTCCTGAGGGCAAACCGGATAGAGAAGCATATCTATGTCGGTCTGCCCGACGCAAGGGCAAGGGGGGAGATAATAAAGGTATACCTCCGCGATGCCCCATTAGGGATGAGCGTTGTTGTGGACGAGATCGCCAAGATGACCGAGGGGTTCTCTGGCGCTGAGCTTCAGGAGCTTGTCAACGAGGCCAAGAAATCCCTCATCCGGGCGACGTTGAAGGGCGAGATAAGGGATTCGCTCGAGCTGGAGGACTTCCTTGAAGCGCTGCGGCGGATCAGGGGGTCGTTGGTGTCGAAATCAAAACCCTGACTTAAGAATTCAATTCCAAAACTCTTTAATTGGTTCTAATTTTTATCTTACCTGAGGTTTCATTGTATGAAGAAGAGCATCATTATGCCCCTTGTGTTTGTGATAGTTGCGGCTGCGATAATCGGGTCCTCGGCGTACCTCTACTTCCAGTACTATGCTACCCCGAGGTGTGAGGCCTGCGGGATGCTGATAACCCCAGAGATGGATAGGAACATCGTGATGGTTGACGCAGACACCGGACAGCGGATATGGACATGCTGCGCCGGATGCATGTTGAGGAGCATAGCTGCCCACCCGAATGTTAACATAACCGCGCTGGACAGCTGGTATGGCACGTCAGCGCCTACCATACAGATCATAATCAGGAACGGTTCAGTGGTCAGCGTCACGCCCGACACAACACGAATACTCCTCGGCGCCAAGATCGTGGCGAGCTGCGCCAATAACCGGATCGCTATAAACCAGACCTCGGTGGACTTGCTGCTAGCAAATGGCTGGAACCCCAATAACCCGCTGGCAGTCTTCAAGAGCCCGCTCCCCAACGGGACGCCAGTGGTGACCGTTTCAGGCGCACTTCCAGGCCTCGTGCAGAAGGGCATCTCTTATGTGCCCCCATCGATGACTTTCATAGGTGGCATCGCCTTAGTGGGGATCCTGGTGCTGGTCTTCGGTTTGGTAGCGTGGAAGAAGCTGTCGGTCCCCGTGAAAGTCGCAGCGCAAAAGAATTAGCAAAAATTAAATTATTATTTTTTATCATCAGTTTTCCATCAAGAGTTACGATCTTGCTTATCCGATCAGGACCTTTTTGAATCCCTCGGGACCGTCTTTATTATTGAATTGCTAAGCGAATCAATTTTCAATTTCTTACCCTTGCTGAAGAGCTGCCCTCCCATTATGTCAACTATCCTCCCGCCCTCTACGATCAGATACACCTTGTCAGAAAGACACTCCCCCACTTCTTTCCCATTTACGATTATCAAGTCCCCTACCTCGGCGTACTGGATCTGCCTGATCTCCCTTGAGCCATTCACAGTGACCTTCCTGATCTCGACGCTAGGAGTGATTACTGTTATCGAAAGCTCGTCTGCCAGCTCCTCAGCCAGGCTTCTTCCCGTCTCATTCCATACAACCACTGCCGAGTCTGGCTTGCCAGGGCTCTCAATTTGGATCACTGGAAGCGAAGTCATGCCCCTCAGAACTTTGGTGTTGGACAATGTCTGGGCCACGTACAATATGCCGCTCTGGGAGGTCCTGCCCGAGTTCAGGATCACCAGCGCGTCCAGATCATCCAAAACTACCTCGTCGAGCAACCTGCTCGTGCTCTTCTCTGACGCAGAACAGTCGAACCTCTTTCCGATGAGCTTCGAATACTCTACCATCGCGCTCTCACTGACAGGCTTCACTTCGGTAGTGTAGCCGATCCCCCCCAGGTGCCTGCTAATTTCCAGATGCCATTCCTCGGCAAGCGGCTCTGCCCCAATGACTGCAATGAATGCCTTTCTCATGTGGTCACCGTTGGGTGCGAGTTCCCCCAGGGATCTCGGGAGCCATTCGGAGAGCTTGATCTTCCCACCCGCCCTCCTGAACTCGTCAACAATCCTGAGCAGATCAGGCGTCATCGATTCCATTATCCAGACCGACCTCTGTATCTGAAGCGCCCCGGCTCTCCTCAATGCCCTGACCAGCCTTATCCTGATCCCGTGAGGGTCTCTTTCTGCCCCAATGTCGTATATGACGAGGAACAAACCAGCTCCACCAACAACTTTAACTTTAACCTGCCCTTAATAAATCGGCAGTGGTACTGATGGGCTGTTTCCCTGC
>MAGV01000058.1:33481-36422 GCA_001717015.1 Candidatus Methanosuratincola petrocarbonis (ex Vanwonterghem et al. 2016)
CTTCGATCGCACGGCACCCGCCGGCGGTTTTGCTCTCTGAGAATGTTTCTGTCAAAAACGCCCTGAAGCAAATGGACGACAAGAGCGTCAGGCATGCGATCGTCTCGGAGGACGGTGTGCGGCTGACAGGGATAATTTCAGCAAAGGATCTTCTGAACCTCCTGGGGGGAGGGGACAAGTTTGCCTCTGTCCAAGCAATTAAAGGGAAAAGCATCCAGTCCTTGCTCGCTACCCCAATTTCACCGATAGTGAACAGGAGACCGATCCTAGGGAGCGTTTCTTCACCCCTGCCCGAGCTGATGGCCACAATGGCCAGGCATGACATAGGGATGCTGCCACTCATGAACGAGGATGGCACGATATGGGGGCTCCTTTCGGAGAGGCACCTCTTCAGGCTCTTTGAGGCACAGCAAATGTTCGTTAGGGTTTCAGAGATTATGTCGGCCCCATTAATAGCCCTTGATGTCAGGGCAAGCCTCCTTGACGCGATGAAGGCGATGGTAAAAAACGACATCAGGCGTGTCCTGGTAACGAAAGGCTTGGATGTCTGGGGCATCGTCACGGTGAAGGACATCATAAGATTCCTCGCGAGCCCCTATGTCGATGCCCTCGTCGAGAAAGGGCTGTCCGACTACCTGCTGAATGTAAACATTTCCAAGATCGCCACTGCAAACCCGAAGACAGTGGATCCGGATCTCGACCTCTGCGATGCCGTGAAGATGATGAACGCATTCAATATCGGATCCCTGATAGTTGTCTCAAACGGAAAACCAATCGGCATGCTGACTGAGCGGGACTTTTTGTTGAAGTTGCCGAAACTGAGGGGCGTCGAGTTTATGACCGATGTCAGCCGTAACCGAGTTCTAGTCGGCAGGATCCACTTCTAAGCGTGACAATAAATGACAAAAGCGAAGGGATTTCTGCCTGTTATCAGAGGGGTCTACTTTCTCTTTGCAGTCTTTTCCCTGTCCACATACTTGCTATCCATGGTACTTGCAATTGCAGTCGCATGTCTCCCGAATAAATTCCCAGGCTCCCTTCAATTGGGTTCATTTGAATCCTATGCGCTTCCTGGTTGGGTTCTCGACCAGGGTCTCCTACCGCTATTATTGCTGCTCATGATTATAGCTTTCATATCTGCATTCATTGTTTCGGGCGTTTCTCCGCCGAACTTGTACAAATCATCTGTTGCCTTCCTAAAAGGGGGAACTAGCGCCTCTGGAATGAACTTCCTCCTTCTGATGCCACTCATCTGCTCAGCCAGCTTCTTCTCGTTCTATGTAATGCACTCCTTGGAGGAATCTGCCGGGATACCGATCGGAGGCGTGGTATTTCAGGATCTCTTTGAAGAGGTCCTTCTCTCTTCCTACTCTGTCTTTGCGGAAGAGCTAGTCTTCAGGATGTTGCCTGTACTCATCCCAGTCGCTTTCTACCTTCTCGTCTCCTATCCTGAAGGCGCGACGGGAATCAGGGAGGTTCTCCTGGTTTTTTTCAAGCCGCGGTCTTTTATCGTCTCAAAAAGAGGCAGCGTGAATGTGCCTCGCAGATTCGTTGCGGTGCTGGTTGTATCATCATCGCTTATTTTTGCCTATGCGCACCTCGCGTCAGGCGCTTGGGGGGCTGGTAAATTTCTGACCTCCTTTATAGCCGGCCTGATACTTGGTTTTTCAGCCTTCAATTATGGATTTGAGAGCTCCATCTTGATCCACTGGTTCTACAACACGTATTGGCCCTCTCTTGCCTTTGCCTCCGAATTTCCTTTCCCATTGGGAGTGATTTATTCTGGTGCCTTCTATTACACAATGATATCGGGGGCTTTGATGTTGGTTCTTCTGCCATTGACATTTCGCTCCAGCAGCGCGCCTCCTGCCTAGTCTTCCAACGGTTAAGTTCTGACAATGCGTCCAGATTCCCGAGTTGTCTCTCCTGGAATAGGTCTTGGCTGAAAAAAATTAAGCGAATTTAAAAACTCTAGGCACAAAACAATTTACTATGCCTGATGTACGGGACACAAAAGACCCTTTGAAGGCCCTAGGCGCACCGCTAGTGGAATCCGCCCTAAAAGACATTCTCAGTGCGAGGATTACGTCCGTGACAGCAAAGCGTGCCATTCGCAGCTTCTCGCGCAAGTGGAAAGACTACTCAAGGGCTGCACTTATGGTCATGGCCTGCAAGGCTGTTGGTGGCTCCCCAGAGATGGTCGCTCCGGCGGCAAAAGCACTTGTACTCTCCGGGGCAGCATTTGACCTCCACGATGACATAGTCGACAACTCCTATGTCAGGACGGAAAAAAACAGGAAGACTACGCTGGGGCTGTTTGGCAGAGAGGTGACTCTTCTTGTCGGAGATGCCTTTCTGATAGAGGGGCTGTCCCAACTCCATGAGCTCAGGGAGATGTTGCCTGCAGACAAAGTGAGGTTGGTCATAAAGACAATAAAAGACGGGCTTTACGAACTCGGCTCAGCTGAAGTTGAGGAGCTGAAGCTCGTCAGGAACTTCAATGTGAAGCCGAAGCAGTACCTAAGGATAGTTAGGATGAAGGCTGCTGATGTAGAGTCTTATACAAAAGTAGGCGCCATAATCGGAGGCGCAGCCGAAGGCGAGATTAATGCTCTTGGAGCGTTTGGCAGGCTCCTAGGCATGCTTGTGATCCTGAGGGATGACATAAACGACACATTCAATGACAAATGTGAGCTTATTTCACGGATAACCAAGGAAAGCCTGCCATTGCCAATAGTATATTCGTTAAATGATCAAAGAGTGCTGAAGAAGCTTACTTCACTTATTGAAGATAGTTCCGCTCAATGCATCCAGGAGCTTCTGGATCTGGTTGATGAGAACAATGGTTTCGAAAGGACCAAGACCTTGATGGAGGGTTACATTTCCGAATCCAAGGCGCTCCTTAGCGGCATCAAGAATCCTAAGGAACTCCTGGCCCTTT
>MAGV01000059.1 GCA_001717015.1 Candidatus Methanosuratincola petrocarbonis (ex Vanwonterghem et al. 2016)
CCCCTGTAGGCGTCCAATGTGCAGCACCTCCCCCCCTCCCTCAGGGCCCGCGCCAGACCGATCGCCTTTTCCCTGAACCCCTCTTGGTAATACAGCTTGAGCGTATCGTTGTTCTTGTTCCGCTCCAAACCTCCGAGCGCCTTTATGCAGAGGTCTATGCTCAGCGCGAAGCCCGTTGCGGTCGTATCGATCCCAAAGTCCTTCATCATGGCGTCATACCTCCCGCCTCCGCCGATGGGGAGCCCCATCCCCGGGGTGAAGATCTCGAATACCAGGCCATTGTAGTATGCCATTTCCCTGATGGTGCTCAGGTCGACAAAGACCCTGGAGGCGCACCCGTAAGCTTCGAGCGCCCGGTAGAGGCCCCTGAAGTACTCGTACTCCTCCTCGAGGCACCCTGCCCTCTCGGCGATCTCCCCGATCAGCTCTGCGCCGCCCCTCTTGGTCATGAGCATGGAGAACGTCTCAAGCGCGCCGCCCTCGCAGGTCACCTTCCTCAAGTCGTCGATGGACTTGGACGATATCGCGCGCGCCAGCCCCTTGTAATCCCTTATCTTGTACCTCTCCATCAGCTTCCTTATCACGCCCATGCTCCCGAGGTCTACGCTCGCCCTGATCCCTACTGAGTCGAGCATCTCAAGCGCCAAAGCGACCGCCTCGGCGTCCGCACCGACCCTCTCGCCGCCAATCAGCTCAGCGCCCGCCTGCCAGTACTCCCTGAGAGAGAGGTTCCTCGACTCCAGGTACCTGATGCAGTTTGCGATGTAGCAGAGCCTCCCCTCGTCCTTAGCCTTGGAGGCCAGCATCCTCGCTATCTGGGTCGTGACTTCCCCCCTGAGCGAGAGCAGCCTGCCGTCGTAGTCCTGTACCTTGAAAATAGAGTCTGTGAACCCCTCGCCCGCCCCGCCGCGTATGATGTCGAAGTAGTCGAGCGTCGAGGTCCGGACCTCCTTGTAGCCCCATTTCCTGAGGATCTCCCTGAACCTGCCCTCTACGAGCAGGTAGGCCTTGACCTCCTCAGGGCCCAAATCCCTGAATCCCCTAGGCGTCTGGAGCCTTGTGAACTAAATTCCTCCTTTCCATCATGCTCCCCTGAAGCCGGAAGCCTTTTTCGGTATTTAAGCTTTTCCCACTCCTTTCCCACTTAAAAATAAATCGATTTGGAGCTCAATTTCGCATCATATAACCTTTAAAAAGGCTCTGGGAGAGTTGATTTCCGGTGCGCTTATGCGGCCTGCGACCAGGATCCTCGCCGATTCTGCTGCCGATGCGGGCAATGCGGTCTGCGAGGTTGAGCTCGGACTTCGGTCACTACGGGCCCTGGTCGGGGAGCCCGGCAAGAGGCGGTCGTTGGGCAACCTCAAGAAGGTCGGCACTGCCCTGCTGCTGACACCAACACCTGAGCCGTTCAGCGATATCGCAGGGCTTGCACTCATCGGGATCGGGGCTTTGGCTGAACGGTGGTGCTGCCCAATGACCGTCTCTGAGATGTCTAGGGAGGCAGGGTGCGTCTTCCGGTCGCTCCTCTGCACGCCTGGGCTGCTCTGAACTTATTTATTTATATTCTACGATAAGGATTCCTGGCGTGCCCAGTACGCAGTTTATTTGCCGAAATGAAAATCCGCCATATTGTGTTGGACAGTTATCAATTTTTCTAAACATTTTACTCTAAAAAACCTTATAAGCGCTGGATCCGATAGGAATAAAATGCCGGTAAATATTAGAGTTGAGCTCGTATCGGGGGTCTGGTTATGACAGAAGTAATAGTGAACGGCAAACTCCCTCCACCCGTGAGGCGGAGCGACGGAGTAATAGTCCCATTCAATAAGGATCTGATAGTGAAGAGCCTGCTCAAGGAAACCCAGCTCGTCAAGGAGCTTTACAACGAGCGCCCCCTCACAGAGGAGGAGGCTAAGATGATTGCCGACGAGGTGCAGGACGAGATACTGGGGATGCGCCTCAAGATGCTCAGTGGCCCCCTGATACGCGAGATAGTCAACGTGAAGCTCTTAGAGCACGGGTTCGCCAAGCAAAGGAACGTCTACACCAGGGTCGGGATGCCCCTGTACGAGGTCTACAAGATAGATAACTCCGACGGCTACGAGTCGAGGGAGAACGCGAACCTCCAGCCGAACCCTGAGACATTCCACAAGAAGAAGGCAGACTTCCTCAGCAAGGAGTCTTACCTCCTCATGATCCCTTCACATATTGCCGACGCGCACCTCCGTGGGGACATCCATCTCCATGACCTGGAGTACTGGGGGACTCGCCCGTTCTGCCAGGACTGGGACCTCAGGTACTTCTTCTATTACGGGCTCATGCCGGACGGGACTGGGACACACACCTCGGTCGCTGGACCCGCAAAGCACGCAGAGGTCGCGATCCTGCATGCTGCGAAAGTGCTCGGGGCTGCGCAGACCAACTTCGCCGGCGGCCAGGGCTTCTTCAACTTCACTGTCTTCATGGCTCCGTACCTGAAGGACTTTGACACGAAAAAGCTGCACCAGACCGCGCAGATGTTCCTCTACGAGATGACCCAGCTATACGTAGCCCGCGGCGGCCAGCCCGTATTCTCCTCGATACAGATCGAGTCCGGCGTCCCAAAGGTCTGGCAGGATGCGCCCGTGGTATCGCACGGCAAGAAGTGGCCAGACCTGAGGTACGGCGACCTCGAGGACACTGTCCACGCTTTCGCGGTCGCGCTGCTCGAGGAGTATCTGAAAGGCGATGCGATGGGCAAGATGTTCAACTTCCCGAAGCCTGAGGTCGTCCAGAGGGCGAGGTACTGGGACGACAAGGAGTTCGAGGACGTGATGCTCAAGGCAGCCGAGCTCTCGGCGAAGTTCGGTTCGACATACTACGACAACATGATCCCCGCCTACAGGGGAGGCGAGGACGGCGTCTCGTGCTTCCAGTGCTGCGCATACTCGTTCTCGGAGGACGGCAAGTCCGAGAACTTCCAGAAGAAGGTGATGTTCGAGGACGGGGCCCACTTCTCGATGGGCGGGATGCAGGTGGTCACCGTCAACCTGCCGAGGGTCGCATACAAGTCAGGGGGGGACGAAGCGCGGCTCCTTGAGGTGCTGAAGTCCACAATGGACATCGCGAAGGAGGCCCTAATGCTCAAGAAGGCGACGATAAGGCGGCAGTTCGACAGGGGCCTGATACCATTCGCGTCCCAGCGCCCCCGCGGCGCCCCGCCGGCGGTCGACATCGGCAATCTCTCGCTCACTATAGGGTTCGTCGGGATGAACGAGCTCGTCCAGCACATGACGGGTTATGAGATCCACGAGGACCCGTCAGCCCAGAAGCTGGCCCTCAAAGTGCTGATCGAGATGGACAAGATAAGTAAGTCCTACAGCGAGGAGACTGGGGAGAAGTTCTCCATCGCAAGGACGCCTGCAGAGTCCGCTGCCCAGCGCTTCGCGGTGGCTGACCTGATACACTACCCCAAGTTTGCTAGGGAGCTGGTGAAGGGGGACCTTGAGAAGGGGCTGTCTTTGCTGAACGACACAAAGGACATCCCAGTCTACTATTCCAACGGAGCGCACGTCAACGTCGCTGCGCAGCTCCCGCTGGACCAGCGCCTCTCGATCGAGCAGAGGTTCTTCCCGATACTCAAGGGAGGGGACATATTCCACGTCTGGCTTGGCGAGGCAAACCCGGACCCAGAAGCCCTGATGAAGCTCAACATGAGGCTTGCGAAGCAGTCATGGGTCGGCTACTGGTCCCACACGAAGGACATCACAGTCTGCAGGGACTGCGGCTATGTCGGCGGCGGGCTGAATTCGAGTTGCCCGACTTGCGGCAGCCGCTCTGTGAAGAACTACTCCAGGATAACTGGTTACTACCAGGACGTCAGCTCTTGGAACGCTGCCAAAAGGCAGGAGCTCAAGGAAAGGTACAGGGTCAGGCTCTCATGAGCGCGGGCAGCGGCAGTAGTGGACACGGCTCTTCGGGCAGGGGAGGAGGGAAAGGCAGAGGCAGTGATCTCGGCGCGGGATCAAAAGCCGAGGCCTACGCCCCAGAAATTATGCCCCTCTCCCTATGCGACTTCCCTGGGGAGCCAGCCATAGTGATCTTCTTCTCCGGGTGCAACTACCGGTGCGGATACTGCCAGAACTGGAAGATAAGGGAGCAGGACAGGTCGCACTTGACAAGGATCGACCGGATCGAGCAGGTCTTGGAGGGCGGGAAGCTGATCAGCGCCTGCAAGGTGACAGGCGGGGAGCCTCTCCTCCAGCCTGAGGCCCTGATGAGGATCGCTAAGAAGGCAAGGTCGCTCGGGTACAAGTTCGGGATTGACACCAACGGCACACTCCCGGAGCGGCTCAGGGAGATGCTGCCTTTGCTCGACCTCGTCTCGATCGACATCAAGACCGCCCTCAACGACCTCGAGTACAGGAAGGTGGCTGGGGTGGACAGACCGATGGTGGACCGTGTGGTCGAGTCGATTAGGATCGCGCTCGCCTCGAGCGCATTCGTGGACCTCCGCATGGTAGTGATCCCGGGGGTGAACGACAGCCTGGAGGTTATCCGGTCGATTGGCCAGGACTTGAGCAGGATGGGGTACGGGGATAAGGCCTCAGCCGGCGGTGCAAGTTTCACCTTGGTTGAGTTCGTCCCGGAAAACGCCGGGAGCAGGGAGTACTCGATGATACGGAACCCGTCAGTTGAGGAGCTCGCAAGGCTGGCGAAGGCAGTGGGTCTCCGTAATGTGCGGGTCTCGCACCGCGCGCTTGGATATTGCGTAAGCGTAGAGAAGATTCAGCTATGATGTTCCACCACAGATTTGTTATGAAAAAGGGAACGATAAGAAAAAAGCGAGGGGAAGGATCACTGGAGTGGAATCGCCTTTATCAAGTCGAGCGTCACAAAGTCGCTTATCCGAACTTGGTCGTTGGACACTGTATAGAGGGCGTCCTCGATGTAAAGGATACGCCTTACCGTCAGGCTCCAGTAGCTCTGTTCCATTTCTGACTGGTGCACTATTATGCCCCTGAGGGAGAAGCCCACCTCGGCGCTCACATTGAAGACGAATGCGCCTTGGGAGTACTTCCATGCGCCGTAGTCCTCAGTCCACCCGACGGGGATGGCTAGCAGCTGCCTTTCCGCACTGAAGAGGAACGCCTTCGGGTCGTAGAGCGACTCCGAGTCTGAGTAGGTATAGTTGAGCCCGAACTTCGCGACCTCCCTGGGCGCGCTCACGTCCTCCACGTTAAACAAGGAGAGCTTCAGGTTATTCCCTTCCTTGCCGAGGCCGATTATGTGATCCTCATCCAGCGGGTGGAGGTAGCTTGAGTATCCGGGGATCTTCAGGTAGCCGAGCACAGATGGGCTGGACGGATCACTCAGGTCAATCACGAAGAACGGATCGACCTGCCTGAAGGTGACTAGGTAGCACCTGTCGCCCATGAACCTGGCCGAATAGATCCTCTCGCCGGGGGCTATCCCCTCGAGCGACCCGACGATTTCCATCTTCATGTTCATCACGTAGATCGCGTTCTTGCTCCCGTTGGAGGTCCACTCGGTCGTCGCAACCCTGAAGTGCCCGTTGTGTTCGTCCATGCTGTACTGGTTCAGTATCCCGCCTGGAACGCTGCCGCTTGCCTCGAGCGCAACCTTCCCGTCCTTCAGGCTCAGCCTGTAGATGAGCGTCTCCTCCTTCCAGTCCTCGGCGCTACTGCTGGGGGCGATGATCATGATCCTCACCGGGTAGGAGCGGTGGGCAACGAGGTACATGTTCTCTGGCGAGACGTACATCGTAGAGGATGCGCCAGCCAGGAAAGTCTCGTCTGACGGAGGGATCGAGTCATCGATCACGTTCAAGGAGATGACGGTCATGAACAAATAGTGCGACTCCTGGGACTCTATGTAGTAGATCTCCTCAGGCTTTGTCTCCTTGGTCGATCCGTCGCACGCATAGGCTGGGAGCTCGATCCTGTAATCTTGGCTGTCAAAGTCATAAACGTACGGGTACTCCTGCGAGACTATGTAGACGTACTCTCCTATCATCCTCGAGCCGCTGATTGTGCCGTTCACAACGAGCTCTCTTGCTAGTTCAGGGGAGGATCTGTCGGTGATGTCATAGACCCTGACGAACGAATTGGCAACCGAGACCGGGTAAGCCTTGAAAGTCACGACCGAATATCCGTTACCGATGATTACCAGGCGGTCTCCGTTGATGTATATCTCCTGTGAGTATGAGTTGTTGAGGGCGATCTTGGAGACGACCCTTGCCTCCCCGGGCGGGTAGGCCTTCACGATGTAGACTGTGTCCCCGGAGGCTACGTAGAGGTACTCGCCGTCGCTCTTGACAATGTCCGCCTCGTCTACGCCTGCGACCTGTATGTTTGTCGTCGAATAGTCCTTCAGCCCCCCCTCGGCGGTAGTCGCCTGGAGGCTATTGGCATCCCTGCTGAAGTAGAAGACCGGCCACCAGGACGGGGCTGCGCCCTTCAGGTAGGCCTCGATCTCGTCCATGCTGGTGAACCGCTTGAGGTTCGGGTCAGGGGGCTGGCTCATCGCGTATGCTGCCACTACAAAAATAATGAGGACCAAAGGAACTGCCACGATAATGGCTTTTTTGTAGGGTGAAAGCTGCCTCATAACATTTACCAGGTATAGTGTTGTCGCCATGTGATTTTATGCTATTGATCTGAACGCCCATTCTAAGGATTAGAACACCCCAAAGGGTGCAGGATTTTTATAATGCCAAAGTCTTCCGAGGAAAAATGTCCGCAAATAGGAACAGAAGCAGAAGCAGAAGAGGAGAGATCTCGACCCCAATAATAACAATTCTGGTCACCGTAGCCGCGCTGGCTGTGACCGGGATCGCGGTCAGCTGGATGCTCTCTACAGGCGCAGCGGCTGCGAACCAGGGCGCCCTGATGATAGTCGGATCCCCTGTGGTCCAGGGAGATACGCTGTACTTGACCGTCAGGAACATAGGGAANGAACGCAAACGCGTCGATCTCGTCATGCCTCCTTGGGAACGCAAATGCGATTCGCACTGATGTGATCCGGGCAGGGCAGAGTGTGGTACTCAACATCACCTTCAGCGGGGCCAACTTCGTCACCGGGACCATTCTTAAGGGCTCATTGAACACCGACCAGGGGATCTTGCCTTTCAGCGCCTTCGTCCAGTAACTCCCTCTTTTTTATTTCCATCTGTTCCATCCAGTCGGGAAGTGGTGTCTGTTTGCGCTTGATCGGCAGGCGGAGGGATCAGGGCGGTATCGACTCAAGGTCCTTCGAGAGCCTCGAGGATGAGGTCTTTGAAGGGGTAGCGCGCCGCTACAGCTCCCCAAAGGGGAGGTTCGACCTGCCTGCCTTCAGCATCAAGGCCTCGTACGTGCGCCTCTCGAACTTTGAGGTAATCGAGAGCTACACTGTCGGGCTATCGACCGTCTACATAACAAAGGACATGGAATACCTGATCAACGACCCTCCCCTGACCCCAGAGGAGCACAAGAAATTGGGCGACATCGCTTCAAAGCTCCTCTTCATAATGCCAGCCTCGGCTGTCGGGGACGAGCGGCAGTTCGAGGAGTACCTGAAGAGGGCAGGGCTAAGCGACCAGCGGTACAAGTACTTCCTCAAGAGGGAGATTGTCGGCTACGGGCTACTCGACCCGATGGTATCCGACCCGAAGGTCGAGGACATTGTCGTTGCGTCATCGAACAGCCCCGTCTCGTGCAGCCACTCCGACTACGGCACCATGCCCAGCAATATCCGTTTCAGGCCGGATGAGATCGACAGGTACGTGGAGAAGCTGGTCCACCTCTCCGGAAAGTCCGTCTCGCTATACAAGCCCATCCTGAGCATAAGGCTCCCGAACGGTTCAAGGCTCTCGGCCTCCTACAAGAGGGAGGTCTCGGTCGAGGGGTCGAGCTTCATAATACGCAAGTTCCCGGAGAAGCCCTGGTCAATCACCTCACTGATGCTGGTGAACACCCTCTCCCCGGAGATCGCAGCCTGGCTGATGATGCTGGAGGAGCATCGCAAGGCGTTCCTCGTCTGCGGGTC
>MAGV01000006.1 GCA_001717015.1 Candidatus Methanosuratincola petrocarbonis (ex Vanwonterghem et al. 2016)
TTCAGCTCATCGTAAAGTATTTTTGCTCCGTATCCTCTGCCTCCTATGAACTGTGCGGCAGTGTCCATGTCAAGTTCTTCTGAGGAGATCTCTCCAGTCGTGAGATCAACGCGTAGTATTCTGTTCATGTAACCGCCCAAGCGGTGGTCCTCCTGATGACAGGAGAGAATTGGGGGCACACTTATATCTTTCCTGCTTCCGGTTTGATTCAAGAAAAAAGGAAAAAAAAGATTCAACATTCTCATCGGTGTTGCATATGAAGGTGAAGGTGGAGTTCTTCGCCGACTTGAGGGAGAAGGTAGGCTCCCCAGTGATGGAACTGGAGATAGCAGGGGGAACACTGCTCGACCTTATAGAGGAGATAGACGCGCTCACCGGCGGAGCTTTCATGAAAAATGTTCTCGAGGGGGGAAAGCTGAAGGACCTGGTGAAGGTCCTCGTGAACGGCAGGGATATCAGGGGGCTGAGGGGGCTCGAAACCGGGCTGGACGATGGGAACGTCGTCTCTTTCTTCCCTCCGGTCGCAGGCGGCTAGCAAGGCGGATCCTCCCCAGGGACAGTGACCTTCCCAAAGAACTTCCAGAACAGAGCTATCGATGCAATGTAGAGTGCGCCGGCTACGAAGAAGGGCATTGAGAGTAAGCCGAGACCGAACATCCAGGCGCCCACGACGGAGCTGAAGGAGTTGGGGAGCCGCCAGAGTGCGGCAGTTATGCTGGAGGCTGTCCCCCTCTCCTCGTTCGGGACAAGGCCCATCAGCATCGACTGCGAGAGGGGGGAGGACATGTTCATCATGAAGCTCCTTGCAGTATAGACCACGCTTGCTATGGCAAAGCTGGGGGAGAGCGGCGTGCCGAACATGAAGAGCGTTGAGAGCCCCTGGGTCAGGACTATTGCCCTCACCGTCCCGAACTTCCTGGCAGTCCTGGGTGCGGCGAGCGTCGCGATGCCTATCAGGATATCCGAGACGCCTATGATGGGGCCGCTGAGCGAGTCTGGGATGCCATACTGGAGGTAGAACCAGCGGGTCATGAGGGGGACGACCATGCCAGCTCCGAAAGCGATTATCGCCCCCGCGAGGGTGTACTTAACCAAGACGCCTTTCGACTTCAGGATGACCATCTCCCGGAGGCCTCCCTTCCTGAGTCCAGTTTTTGATTCGCTGACCTTGAGCAGGAATGCAGTCGATGCAATGCTTAGCGCGGAGAGGAGGACATAGAGTGCAGTGTGCGCCTCAGCCTCGCCCATCCCGAGTGATTCGAACACCACCACAAGGGGTATCGAGAAGCTGCCGATCCCCAAGGCGATGCTGAACGAGAAGTAGGTGAGCGTGAACACAGATGTCCTCTTGGCTGGCCCAGAGACGTCCGCGAGCAGCGCATTACTCGACGCAGAGGAGGCAGCCTCCGAGACCCCAGAGATCAGGGCGGCGATGAGTAGGACCCCCGGATCCCGGCTCACTCCGAAGACGAGGACTATAGCGCTAAGCGCCAGGCTCGAGTAGATGAGCATATTTCGCCTGCCGTATTTGTCGGCGAGCATCCCGAAAGGTATGCTCGTCAATACCATCGAGATGCCCATCACGAAGATTATGGTGCCCATGAACACATCTGCGAAACCGTAGATCTTGGTGAGCAGGTATGGGAGATCGGTCATGAACATGCCAAGGGCTACCCCTGGCATTATCCCCGCATATATGATGTATAGGGCCTCTCTTGGGATGCCGCGGTACTCTTCCAGCAGATGCTCTTCCCCCCGTGGAGTTTTCTGATACTAGCCGCAAGGGCGTTTAAAGGGTTGCCGATCCTAATGCGAATTCTTACCAGTCTGGGCTGGAAGTGTCGCCCAGATTCGCTCGGGCAGTCCGAGGAACAATTTCACCAAAAAGACTCACCTCCACCTCCGGAAGCGCCGGCGGGCAATAATTTATCAGACCCATTTTTGAGTTTGATCCGGGCGACCGCTTTGAAGTCAAGAATAGCTGAGGACTACAACGCAACCGCGGGAATATACGACATGAGGTACAGGGAGGAGCAGGGGCTGAAGATTGGGTTCCTCCTGAACAGGGTCAGGCTGAAAGACGGCGATACGGTCATAGACGCAGGGTGCGGCACAGGCTTACTCCTCGAGGCGGTCTCAGGAAGGGCGAAAACCTGGCTGGTTGGGCTCGACAGCTCCATAGGAATGCTCCAAGAGGCGAGGAGGAAGGGGGTGGAGGCCGACCTGGTCCTGGGAGACATAGAGAGCATGCCTTTCAGGGATTGTGTCGCGGACGCGGTGTTCTCTGTGAGCGTTATCCAGCTCGCGGACGATCCAGGGCGGGCGGTCAGCGAGATCAGGAGGATCACGAAGGCAGGGGGAACCATCGCAATTAGCTACCTGAAAAGCGCAGGGATCGAGTGTCCGCAGGCGGCGGGCATAAGGGCAGCTGTGCACGCCTCGGAGACGATGAAAGACATCTTCATCACGGGCTTCAGGGAAGATTGACTGATCAGATGCAGATACGGTACAGAAAAGGTTTTTATAACGAGTCCTATTCACGGTAAAGATGGTGTATCGATAAAATGCCTAGCGAGCCGATAAGGTTGCTCAACAAGTCCCTGCACAGCCAGATCCTTGTCAAGCTGAAGGACGGCCACGAGTACGTCGGGACCCTGGAAAAGTACGACCCTACAATGAACCTCATCATGAGTGATGCGATTGAGGCTTCTGACGATTCCAGCGAGCCGATAGCCAAGTACGGCAAGATCTTGGTGAGGGGCAACAACATACTCTACATCAAGACGTCAAGGCCCCAGTGAGTAAATCCCAAACGTGCAAGCCCACGCCTGCGTCCGAGGAAGAGAATGCCCATGTCATCAGTGGCACTTTATGAGGAGACAATAACATGGAGGCTTATCGCAGCACTAGTCTTGGGCGTGCTGTGNNCCAATGACCCCAGTGAGGATCCGATGGCACTGCTTGCGATCCTCATTGTCGCAGTAATTGGTTTGGGGATTACGTTCAACTTCAGCAGGCTCTCGATCAGGGCAACTTTTGAGGGGATATCCGTCGGGTTCGGGAAGATAAAAACTTCTTTCAGGTGGGACCAGATAGAGGACTGCTATTTGGACGCGGCGTCCTCGATCAGGTACGGCGGATTCGGGATAAGGGGAGGCAGGTTCAATGGCAAGAACAGGCTTGTCTACAACATAACCGGTGCCCCCCGACTCGTGCTGAAGGTGAAGGGCGCCAAGTACGACGAGTTCGTCTTCTCCACCAAGAGACCGGACGAACTGATGAGGGTGATCAAGGGGCAGATCACGAAACCGCCCCTGTGAATCAACCATATGCCTTGGCTTTATCAGCGGCTTGGGTGCGAAAATTATCCGTGGTTATTTGGGGTTGGAAAAGCCATACTAGAAAGCAATATTAGGAAGTTGGATATGCTAACCTTTAAAGTGATGATGGAGGGCTATAATTGAGTCCCAGAAACATTGTGATAGAAGCGCTCCAGCAGCAGCCTGTCGAGGCGCACAGCGTAGAGTTCGTAGAGAGGAAGGGGCTCGGGCACCCGGACTACATCGCAGACAGCCTGTCTGAGGAGTTCAGCCTCGAGCTCTGCAAGGAGTACCAGAAGAGGTTCGGCGCGATACTTCACCACAACGTCGACAAGGTGCTGCTCGTGGGGGGGCAATCAAACCCCAAGTTCGGCGGAGGCGAGGTGATTACCCCGATTTTCATAATAATGTCAGGAAGGGCGACTAGCGAGGTCAACACCAATGGCGGGGTGGAGTACATCCCAGTGGGGAGGATAGCCCTCCAGGCAGCAAAGAACTGGATCAGGAACAACCTGCCCCACCTTGACGCGGACCACCACGTGATAATCGACCACAAGATAGGAAAGGGTTCGGCCGACCTTATCTGCACCTTCAACACGAGGTACGGCAAGATATGCTCGAACGACACCTCCTTCGGCGTCGGGTACGCACCCTTCGACACTCTCGAGAAGCTCGTCTTCGAGACTGAGAGGTTCATCAACAGCCCGGGGACGAAGAAGAGGTTCCCTGAGGTCGGGGAGGATATCAAGGTTATGGGACTGAGGACTGGGAACGAGATCAAGATAACCATAGCGGCGGCAACGATCTCAAAGAATGTGCCCGACCTCTCCCACTACCTCTCTGTCAAGGAGGAGCTCAAGTCGGCAGTAGAGGACTTCATCGCCAAGAAATGCGACACGCCTGTCGAGGTTTTCCTGAACAACGCAGACATGCCCGAGAAGGGGATAGTCTACCTCACGGTGACCGGGACCAGCGCCGAGATGGGTGACGACGGCGAGACAGGGAGGGGGAACAGGGCCAACGGCCTGATCACGCCCCAGAGGCCGATGTCACTTGAGGCTGCAGCCGGAAAGAACCCGGTGAGCCACGTGGGCAAGATATACAACGTGCTGGCGGGAAGGATAGCCGAGAAGATAGCCGAGATAAAGGGTGTGGACGAGGCTTACGTCAAGATAGTCAGCCAGATCGGCAGGGCGATAGACGACCCTCACATGGCAAATGTGCAGCTCGTGATGGAAAGGGGATCCCAGGTGACGAGCAACATTCAGAGCGAGATCAGGGGGATCGTGGAGAACTCCCTCGACTCGATAGGCGAGATCACAGAGGCAATTCTTGAGAAGAGAGTGATCCTCTTCTGAGGGTTTCCTTCATCCTCTCTTTTTTGTACTCTTCGAAGAGGGCCTTAATCCTGTCCGGGCGCGCCTTCATCCCGTCTTCCATGGCGGAGCATGCATCACGGATCATCTTCTCGAGCCTTTCCCTTTCGATCACCAGCGTATCATCCACGGTGAAACCGTCTTCTTTCCCCCTAACCACAAGGGGCACCCCGATCTCCCATAGCCTGGACTGAACATCTGACCCTGGCGGTTCGTCGAGGATCAGGACAGGGTTTCCGAGGGACCTGAGGGGGGATTCAAACCCGCTGTCCACCGCAGATATCGATTCCAAGTAGATCAAGGCCCTCCCTCCGAGATGCTCCGGCGGCAGCGCTGCCTCGGCGATCTTCCTTACCCTCCTGACAGGGATCGAACGCCCCTCGGCTATCATGCAGACGGCAGACCTCAGCCTCTGGCGCTCGGATTTGAGCGAGTCTACCTCTGCCCTGAGCCGGGTTGTCTCGTCGAGCAGCGACCGTATCCTCCGCTCGAGCTCATAGCTGTCCAAAGTCCTGGGCTGCCTGTACTCAAGGCGTGTGAGCCGCACCTCTTCCTCGAGCTCCTCTATCCTAGAGGAGAGCCTCCTGATCTTTTCGATCAGCGCGTCCCTCTCGGTACGGAGGTCTTCGAACTTCGACTCGAGCACCCTGATCCTCTCGCGCTCCCCGCTCGCCCTCGCCTTCTTCGCGGCAGGCTGCACAGGGTTGGGGGACCTGCTCCTGGAGATGGCGTCGCTTATGCTGATCCCCCTGACCACTAGCGCCTTTACCTCCTCAAGGTCCACCTGTTCTCTGCTGAGGCGGACATGTGACGTGCACTGCTCGAGCTTGTTCCTGAAGGAAGAGTATGCCTTGAATGCCGCAGCAAGGGAGTCCCTCTGGTGGGCGTCCTCGACGACTACCCCCTGCTCATCGGAGATCATCCCTGCAATTTCGGACTTCTCAGAGGTCCGCATCGGGCGGTCTGGTGAGAAGATCAATGCATTGTGCATCGCGGCTAGCTTCGCGACCATGTCCGGAGGGGGGGAGACGTCGCTCGCAAAGAGCAGGGCCCTCCCTAGCGAGGCAAGGCTCCTCGCTATCTGCCCCCTCGTCATGCCTCTCCCGCTCATGAGGCGGATTACCCTGCCGTCCAGATCCATCACAGCGACCCCGGTTACCATGCCAGGGTCTACGCCCACGATCAGGTATCTCTTGACCGACTCTTTCCTGCTCTCCTGAAGCAAGGGCATATACTCAAATGACTTTGTGTAGAGAGGGGTTATTTTAACATTCACGCTAGAGGTCCTGATCTGGCGGACTATCCCGAATAGCTGGTTCCTCGGCGAATAGACGGTGAAGGAGGCGCCGACGACGCCGTGGGCCCCCTTTTTTATTGCGAGATCGAACTCCATCCCCTTCGATTCCAAGGCAGACCTGATCCCCTCCACTAGGCTCTGGACTGCCCCTTCGACGCTCCGCCTGTACCGCTCCGAACTCATTCCGCCGGGCCCATGCCGCCGCTTCCTCGATATGGTTATCCGGGTCTCGGGACCGTACACCTTCACGGCATAGCCTATCCCTGCGGCGGCTGCCCGGGCACACACCTCGGCAGACCTGAGGGGGTTCAGCTTCTCCCCCTCTGAGAAGCCTATCCGCTTGCCTACGGTCGAGAGTGGTACGAAACCATCCTTCGGGGATCCAGTCACCTGGATGAGCTCGGCCCTCAGCAACCTCCCAACAAAGCGCCTGATCTCGCTCTCGTCGCCGAGCTCGTAGATGTTGTCAACCGCCACCGCATCGACCTCAAAATCAAGGGCAGTATTTGCCACCTCATTCAGACTCATCAGCTCGCGCCTGAGCAGGACCTCGCCGCAGTGCATGACCACTGCGGAGAAGCCCTTTCCGGATGGGTGGCGGTCGATGCCCATAATTTTCGAGCACTTAATCATAAGGGATCAACCAAAAGAATATATATTACAATGTAACCTCGTGTATACGAGAATCTGAAGCTTATTAAAATTTGTCGTTGTAGTTTTTCATATTTTCTAATTACCCACTAATCACTATGACGAAACATTTAAAAGATAGGCTGTTTCGCATATTATTTGAGAATAAAAAAGGTGTTAAGTATGAGTGGAGTAATTGAAAAAACAGAAAGTGAAGGTAACATACTGACAGTAGAAGGGGAAAACATCGCCAAGGTAGCAATGGCTCTCTCGTCTCCCACAAGGATACAGATACTCAACTTCATAAAGTCCAGGGAGGTTGACATGCAGGAGATCGCAGAGCTGATTAAGCAGAGCAAGGCGAACGCCAGTGCACAGATGAGGATACTCGAGGATGTAGGCCTTGTGAAGACCTCCTACAAGCCCGGGATAAGAGGGGTCAAGAAGGTCTGCAGCACTGACGTCAAGGAGATTAGGTTTAAGTTCTAAGCTTGGATCTGATTTCCTTACTTCTCACTTTATCATCTGCCAACTCAGACAAGCAGGGAGAACCCCCCAATACTTGTTTTATCCCGATTGATTCAGCGAGAAGGGGACTCAGGCTGATCAGGTGATTGGCTTCCCTGCTGCAGCGCTCACGAAGCCCAGATACGGCATGGATGGCCGCCCAGGCCTGGACCTGAACTCTGGGTGGGACTGTGTGCCCAAGAAGAATGGGTGACTGGGCAGCTCAAGGAACTCTACCCTCTTCCTGTCCTCGGACCAGCCGCTGAAGACCATGCCATTCTCCGTGAGCAGTGACCAATACTTCGGGTTGACCTCGTATCTGTGGCGGTGCCTCTCAACGACAACAACAGAGTTGTAAAGGCGGTGCACCATAGTACCAGGCTCAACAATTATCCTGTAGGATCCCAACCGCATCGTCCCCCCCATCGACTCTAGCTGCTTCTGCTCGGGGAGGAGGTCTATCACGGGGTGAGGTGTCTTCGGGTCGACTTCGGTGGTGTTTGCGCCCTCGAGCCCGAGCACATTCCTTGCATACTCAACGGCTGCGAGCTGGAAGCCGTAGCAGATACCTAAGAGCGGCTTCTTGTTGACACGGGCGTATTGCACGGCGCTTATCTTCCCCTCGGTCCCCCTCGATCCGAAGCCAGGCAGTATCATGATGCCGTCGTATCCGCCAAGCTGTTCGATCTTTGAGGGATCCTTCTCGAACTGGGTCGTTTCGATCCAATCTGTGGACACGCGGCAGCCGACTTTGGCTCCAGCGTGCTTCAGGGCCTCGGTTATGCTGACGTATGAGTCGGAAAGCCTCGTGTACTTCCCGCACATGGCAATCTTCAGAGGGCTTGAGGCTTTCATGAACTGATCCACCACGGACATCCACGGCGCCCAATCAGGCGTCCTGCCGTCGAGCGCAAGCTTCTTTACGATGTACTCGCCCATGCCCTGCTCGTCGAGGTTCATCGGGATCTGGTAAAGGCATTCCGCGTCGTATGACGTGAAGACTGCCTCGATGGGCACGCTGCCGAAGAGCGCTATCTTTCTCCTGACATCCCTGTCTAATGGGACCCTGCACCTAGCCACGATGATGTCCGGCTGGATTCCAATCCTCCTCATCTCCTGGACGCTGTGCTGGCATGGCTTGCTCTTCTGCTCGTTCGTGGAGTTGAGGATAGGCACGAGTGCGACATGGACGAAGAGGGTATCGTGAACATCCTCCTCGAGCTGCATCTGCCTGACAGCCTCTAGGAAAGGGAGCCCCTCGATGTCCCCTATCGTTCCACCTATCTCGACCAGGAAGACGTCTGCCCCGGAGGACTTGGCGGCGGACCTGATCGCGCCCTTTATCTCGTCGGTCACGTGGGGGATAATCTGTACGCACTGCCCGAGGTACTCGCCCTTGCGCTCCTTCTCTATCACCGAAGCGTAGACCTTGCCTGTCGTGATGTTGCTAAGCTTGGAGAGGTTTATGTCGAGGAACCTCTCGTAGTGCCCGAGGTCAAGGTCAGTCTCTCCGCCGTCCTCGGTCACAAACACCTCCCCGTGCATGAATGGGTTCATGGTTCCAGCGTCGACATTGACATAAGGGTCTATCTTCATTGCTGAGACCGAATACCCCCTTGCCTGGAGCATCTTGCCTATTGAAGAGGTCGTTATGCCCTTTCCGACACTGCTCAGGACGCCGCCTGTGACGAACACGAACTTGACCATATCGAGCGCCTCAACAAACACCAACTATCTCCGCCCAGTCGGTTTAAAAAGGTATTTCTCTGCCCGAGCCTACCCCTTTCTGACCAGCTCGGTGCCCGTTATCTCCATGTATCCGGAGGTCCTTTGCCACAACTTGTTGGCAGAGGTGATCTTAATCCTGTCCCTGAATAGGGGCATGTCGCAGACGAATGTCTCGTATTCACCGCCCTCCCCAGATACATTAATGCCATGCTTAGAATGCAGCCGGAGGAGGTCCCCGAGCGCATCATGATCCAGACGCCTCCCCAACCACTCAGGGCCGAGGCCTTCTGCCGAGACTGAGGTGAAGTAGATCTCGAACCCTAGCCCGATCATCTCCCTGATCAGGGCCTCCCCGTCCTGCTGCCAAAGCGGGTGAAGGTGCAGCAGCCCTACCTTATTGCATGCCTGATCGACCCTCTCCTTCTGGTATCTGCTTGCAATTGCTCCTGTTGCTATGGCGTCGATCCGGTGGGCTTGAACTATTGCAGGCAGCGCCTCTGCAAGCTCCGAAACCTCCAGCTCCTTGATGCCCGATACTTTGACCTCCACCCACGGCACCCCAATGCTCGCTGCCTGGTAGCGCGCCAGCGCGACGTTCGGGACGTGGAACATGTAAGAGTCCGCCCGGAGCGGGGAGGCAGAGATGAGGCACGCCAGCTCATGACCATCCGACTTTACCCTCCAGGCTGCAAGGTTGCTGTCCTTGCCTCCCGAGTAGAGAACGGCCACCCTCATCTCGAAGACCTCAGAATGCTAGGATCACCGCGAGTAGCCCGGTGAGGAAGATACCGTCGAAGGTGCCCGCGCCGCCAATGCTCATGTTCCCTGCCCCCATGGATCGTATGTCCTTCAGGTGCAGCAGATCCGCCCCTATAAGCGTCCCCATGGTTCCCCCGGCATACGCAACCACGACTGAGTACTGCCCCCCGAATGCCAAGGCGGAGACCGCAGCGACCAGAGGGGGGATGAACATCGGCGTGACTATCCCGACGCCGCTGACAGGCTTTGCTATGAAGTACACCACCAAGGATACGACAACAGTGGAGACGAGGGCGGGGGCGGCGGATCCGGGGTTAGCCCAGAGGAGATAAGCCGAGAGTAGGATCGGCATTACCGCCCCTCCAAGGTTAATCGAGAGGACGCTCTCGAGGACCCTCCTCTCGACTGAGGGCACAGGGTACGGAATCCCGAAGAAGTAGACGTACCTCACTGTAGGTGCGGCAGATGCGACCCTGCTGCGCCAGACGGGAATGTTTATCGAGCTGCCCGCGAGGCTGAGGAGGAGGAAGCCCAAGAAAGAGAACCAGCCCAATCCGTAGTTCTTCAGCGCCTGCCCGACAAGGCCCAAGACCATCAGGGGGGCAAGGAATATTATCAGGAAGAAGAACGCTACGAGCACAACCCCGATGGTGGGTAGAACAAAAGCCTCCCTGCTCATCAACACTACCTTGTGCAAATACCAGGCAAAAACATATAACTTTTTGGCTGGTCTAGTCATGATCATGGAAAGCCAAAGGCTTCTGGTCACGCTCGCCCCGCCCGAGGCGAAGAGGCTCATAGGCAGGGGCGTCTCCAAGCTGCCGCAGGTGAGGCACGCACTTTCCGAGGGGACTGTCGTGATCGCCCCCGGAACCACCAACGCGTACGTATATGAAGAGATCACCGGAGAGAGGATAGACAGGGGGCGCTTCGCCATCGGGATCGTGACGCGCCGGGGAACCTGCGTCGCGAAGGCATCCGCACGGATGCCCGAGATTGTGCTCTCCCGCGGCTTGAAGACGGGGCAGAGGATAAAGGATGTGCTCGATGCGCTGGGTCCCCAAGACGTCTTCATCAAGGGGGCTAATGCGGTGGATCCTTGGGGCAATGCAGGGGTCTACCTCGGATCCCCCACCGGCGGGACCATGGGGATGAGCATAGGGACGCTGCTCGCCAGGGGCGTCCAGGTCGTGGTGCCGGTTAGCCTCGAGAAGCTCGTCCCGTTCCAGATATCAGAGATAATCCCGGAGATGGGGAACAGGAGGTTCGCGGCTGCAATGCAGATGCCCGTGGGGATGATGCAGGTACCGGGCAAGGTGGTGACCGAGATGGAGGCCGCCAGGATCCTCTTCGGGTGCAGGTGCATACCGGTCGGCGGAGGGGGCGTCAACGGGGCCGAGGGGGGCAGGTGCTACGTGCTCGAGGGCGACGCCGGGTCGCTCGGCGAGGCGTGGGAGTACCTCCGATCTATAAAGGGCGAACCCCCCGTCCAAGTAGAGGAAGAGAGCTGCTATGAGTGCAAGATGAGCTGTTCCCTTAATATAACACCGTTAAGTTATTAAGTGTTTGAGGAGAGCTGCTATGAATGCAATTCCAATTGTTTTGGGGGCATGAAAAGTGCTACTCAGTGTCGAGGATCTCCACGTGAGCGTGGAGGGAAAAGAGCTGCTGAAAGGGATAAGCCTGAGCATGGAGTACGGCGAGATAGTGGCGATAATGGGCCACAACGCCTCGGGGAAGACCACCCTCGCCCTGACTCTGGCTGGTTTCCCGCAGTACCAGGTGAGCAGGGGGAAGATACTCTTTGAGGGGGAAGACGTAACCTCTAAGAGCATCGACGAGCGGGCAAGGATGGGGATGGCCCTAGCGTTCCAGTCCCCGCCTGCAATCAGGGGCATAAAGCTCGGGCACATGATCTCGCTGTCCGCAGGGATGAACCCCTGGCAGCCCAAGCCTGGGGACGACCCCGACCTGCCGAAGAAGATCCTGAGCAAGGTGAACCTAGAGCCGGAGAAGTACCTAGACAGGGAGGTCAATGTCGGCTTCTCCGGGGGGGAGAGGAAGAGGTCAGAGCTCGCGCAGATATTCGCAATGAGGCCTAAGCTGATGATACTGGACGAGCCCGACAGCGGAGTGGACATCGACTCGCTGAAGGTGCTCGGGAACAGCCTGCAGGAGTACTTCAGGACGGAAAAGTGCAGCATGATGATAATCACGCACCACCGCCACATCCTCCAGTACCTGAAGCCGAGCAGGATGCACATCCTCTCAGGGGGCAAGATTGCGATCACAGGCAGCTACGAGGAGCTGATGCCGAAGATAGAGGAGCTCGGGTATGAGAGGCTGATAAAGGAGGCTTCAAGGGAATGAGTGATGAATGGAGGAAGAAATACAGACTAGAGGCGCTCCAAGCGGTAACCAAGCGATCGGCTTTTGGGAACGACATAGACCTCAGCGACTTCGTCACGATCCCCAAGGGCGGGGCAAACCTTGACGAGACCGTTAAGAGGAGGAGCCTAGAGGTCGGGGTTGACTTGGAGGGGAAGAAGGGCGGCACCTACTTCCAGGTCGACCATTCCGTGCTGCTCAGCCAGCTTGCCTCGAGGATCAAGGGTGTCGAGATGATGCCCACGGACGAAGCCCTCAACAAGTACGATTGGCTGAGGAGCTACTACTGGAAGGCGCTCTCGGTCACGCAGGACAAGTACACGGCTATCGCCGAGCTGAGGCAGACGAAGGGGTACTTCATAAGGTCTGCCCCGAATGAGAAGGTCGAGCAGCCGATCCAGACCTGCCTTTACATAGGCACCGAAGGGGTCCTGCAGGCGCCGCACAACATAATAATCGCCGAGGAGGGGTCCGAGCTCAACGTGATAACAGGGTGCACCGTAGACAGCAGGGCTAAGACCGTAGCCCACGTCGGAGTGAGCGAGTTCTACGTGAAGAAGAACGCCACGCTCATCTTCACGATGATACACAGCTGGTCCGACGAGGCTTATGTTAGGCCGAGGACGGGCGTGATAGTCGAGGAGGGTGGCACATTCATCTCCAATTACGTGATGATAAAGCCAGTGAGGGACATCCAGAGCTACCCGACAGCGCACCTGGTAGGCAAGGACGCTAAGGCGAAGTTCAACTCGATAATCTACGCGAGCAAGGACTCGATCATCGACCTCGGGAACAGGATATACCTGATGGCGGAAGGGACCTCCGGGGAGTCCATCTTCAAGGTGGTCTCGACTGGGACATCAAAAGTCTACAACAGGGGGCAGATTATCGGCCAGAACAGGAACACCAAGGGTCACCTCGAGTGCAGGGGCATGATACTCTGCCCGACTTCCTCGATTACTGCGATACCCGAGCTCGTCGCCGAGCACTCCGACACAGAGCTCTCGCACGAGGCTGCGATCGGCAGGCTCCAGGAGGAGCAGCTCCACTACCTCATGGCAAGGGGCATCCAGCCGGAGCAGGCGATAGGTGTGCTCGTCAAGGGCTTCCTCGATCCAGGTCTTCCGGGGCTCCCGGAGCGGCTACAGGAGGAGATTAGGTCGAAGCTGGCGCTGCTGGAGAGGAAGAGCAGCCCCCAAGAGCCCTGCTGAAAGCGCCCCATGATTTCCTTTTTTTGTTTCGTCTTTTTGCCTGACCTGTTTGTTAGCTTTGCAGAATCAACCAAGGAAAATCAAGTGACGTTTTTTACAGTCACATCGCCAGAGTAGACTCTCTCGATGCCGCCATCCGTCTCTACCAGCAGTGCCCCGTCCTGGGCTATGTCTAAAGCCTTCCCCTCGATGATCCTCCCGTAGGAGCTTATCGATACCGGCACGCCCAGCGTGCAGGAGAAGAGGCGCCAGTCCTCCAGTATTCCGCTTATGGAGGAGGGCAGCCCCTCGTACATCGCCTCGGCGTGCATAAGGATTGTGGAAAGGAGCTCTGCCCTGTCAAGCCTCCTCCCCAAGATGTCCAGCGTTGAGACGGCCCTTTCCCTAACACCCTCGGGCAGATCCGCGGTGGAGAAGTTCACGTTGAGGCCGATGCCTGCGATGACATACTCCACATTCTCGGGGTCGGATGAAACCTCAAGGAGTATCCCGCATATCTTCCTCCCCCTGACCAGAACGTCATTAGGCCATTTCAGGGACGCAGGTATGCCCTCCACCATCAGGGTCCTTGCCACAGCTACG
>MAGV01000060.1:0-881 GCA_001717015.1 Candidatus Methanosuratincola petrocarbonis (ex Vanwonterghem et al. 2016)
AGGTCTTTGGTCTTTTGCTATCACATTACTGCCCATGCACCTGCCAACTAATTTAATGTTCATTCTAAAATTATACAAGCCCATCTATTTCTAAACTGTTGATTACGGCGTAATCACGACATACGACCCGGTGACTCATGAGGTAGAGGCAAAGGCAAAGGCCCTCGGGAAGGCGATAGCGAGGAGAGGGCACGTGCTGATCACGGGAGGGGATGGGGGGCTGATGAGAGTGGTCTCTGAGGCCGCATTCAAGGAAGGGGGCATGACCGTGGGCATAATGGCTTTAGAGATGGAGGGGATCGCCGGTTCCCACCCCTGGAATAACCCATACAATCGGGTGGTGATACGCTCGGGGCAGTCCTTCACTTCAAGAAGCTCAATTGTAGTAAGGAGCAGCGATGCCATTATCCTCGTGGCTGGAGGGGTCGGCTCCCTCGCCGAGGTTGCGATTGCTTACAACATGAAAAAGCCGGTCGTGGTCCTGAAGGGCACCGGGATGATCGCTGACCGTCTCGTGGAGCTCTTCCCAGACGGGTTCCTCGACCACCGGAAAATGGTGCGCCTGCGCTTTGAGGAGGACCCGGAGAAGGCGGTCGATCTCGCGGCCGAGCTTGCTAGGCTGGATGGGGAAGGTTGAAATTGTCAGTATTTCTTCTCTGAGATGTAATCGAAAGCTGCGAGCGCTGCGACCGCGCCCTGCCCTGCCGAAATTATGGCTTGTCCATAGGGGAGATCCGTTATCTCACCTGCTGCGAATATGCCCTCCCGACTAGTCCGCTGAAGCCTGTCCACGATTACCTGGCCATACTCGTTCGTCTGGACGAGCCCCTTCAGATAATCAACCTTGACTTCCTTCCCTATTTCAATGAAGACTTTCTGGA
>MAGV01000060.1:950-8502 GCA_001717015.1 Candidatus Methanosuratincola petrocarbonis (ex Vanwonterghem et al. 2016)
AAGACTTTCTGGACGGGCAAATCAAAGAGTTGCCGGCTTTCCAAGTTCTCCAGAAGCACGCTCTCTACCCTGTCCTTCCCCCTGATCTCCCTGATTACCGCATTGGTGATCATCTCAACGTTGGCGTGCCCCTTTACCCTGTTAACCAAGATGCCGTCTGCTCTGAATTCCCCCCTCCGGTGGATCAAGTAAACTTTGGCTGCATACCTTGCCAGGAGATCTGCGCTCTGGAAGGCTGCGTTTCCACCTCCCACCACCGCAACGATCTTGTTCTTGGTGAGAGGGGCGTCGCACGTAGCGCAGACATACACCCCCCTCCCAAAGAACTCCTCCTCGCCTGGCACATTCAATTTCTTGTGCGATCCACCTCCTGTGGCTATTACGCTCTTGCAGTAGAACTCGCGCCCCTCCTCGCAGATTGCCTTGAACATCTTGCCTTCAATGCGTACCTCTCTCACCGTGTCTTCAAAGATCTCGACCTCGACCTCCTTCAGCTGCTGCTCGAAGTACTCAGCAAGCTTCATTCCAGACCTCTCCACGAACCCAGGGTAATTCTCGATATTGCTAGTTAGTAGGACTTGCCCTCCGATCTCCTTGGTGATCAATGCGGTGCGGAGGAGCTTCCTCTTGGCATAGATGGCGGCGCTAACCCCAGCTGGCCCGCCCCCGATTATGACCACATCGTAAATCTCCATCGCGTTCCCCACATTTTGGTTTTATTTTACAACTTAATTTATTAATGTATTTGACAATCATATCTATCGATGGATATGACATTCTATAGGGTTGCAAGCCTTTCAGAGGCGCCTCCGAACGCAATGAAGGCTTTCACAATTTCTGGAAGGGAAATTCTTGTGGCTAACATCAACGGGAATCTCTATGCAATTGACAACAGGTGTTCGCACAGGAAGGGGGACCTCTCAAAGGGAGTTATCGACGGCACAACCGTTACCTGCCCCGTTCACGGTTCAAAATTCGACCTTTCTTCTGGAAAAGCCTTGTCTGGTCCTAAGTTTGGGCCAATCAAATTGAAGACCTCCGACTTGAACTCCTACAAAGTGAAGGTCGAGGAAGGCTCGATTATGGTTGAGTTGCCGGAATGATGGCTCCCGAAGGCGATTAATTTGAGAGACTTCGACCTCATCGTGATAGGCAGCGGATCTGGGCTCGACGTGGCGGTAGCCGCAGCCAACAGGGGCCTCAGGGTGGCAATAGTCGAGAAGGGTCCATTGGGCGGAACCTGCCTCAACCGCGGGTGCATACCCTCAAAGATGCTCATCCACAGCGCAGACCTAGTCGAGGAAATAAGGGGCGCTGGCAGATTCGGGATAAAAGTGAAGGGATACGAAGTCGACTACACTGCCATCGTGGATAGGGTCACTTCCGATGTCGACTCTGAGTCAAAGTCCATTGAGAATGCCCTGATGTCCTCCGAGAATCCAGTCCTGTTCAATGGGCTAGGCAAATTCACAGGACGAAAAATAATTGAGGTTAATGGGGAGGAGATAACCGCAGAGAAGATCCTCATAGCGGCAGGGGCCAGGCCCAAGATCCCAGAGATCGAGGGGCTAAGGGAATCCGGGTTCATCACCAGCGATGATGCCCTGCGCCTCAGGGAGCAGCCGAAAACCCTCGCGATCATAGGCGGCGGGTACATAGCCGCTGAACTGGCACATTTCTTCGGATCCTTGGGCACGGAGGTCTACATAATCCACAGGAAAGAGCTTCTGATCAACAGCGAGGATGAAGAGGTCGCTCGTGCATTCACTGGCATAGCGTCCAAAAAATTCAGGGTATTCACATCATCAGAGCCCGTCTCAGTGAGGCGTGAGGGCGGCACATATGAGATCGCAGTCAAGGATCTGAAGACCTCTTCGATTGTGACTGTCAGCTCAGATCAGCTGCTCGTCGCTGCTGGGAGGGTTCCGAACTCTGATCTCCTCGACCTCGAAAAGACCGGGGTCCTAGTCGATCCGCGAGGGTACATAAAAGTCAACGAATACCTCGAGACGAATGTGCCTGGCATATACGCGCTTGGGGACATAATCGGGAAGTACCAGTTCAAACATGCAGCCAATCTCGAAGCCGAATATGCCCTCCAAAACATGCTCTTCCCGGAGGAGAAGCTCCCAGTCGATTACACCGCAATGCCCCATGCCATATTCACATCGCCGCAGATAGCCTCCGTCGGGAGCACTGAGCAGGAGCTCCGATCCAAAGGCGTGGAGTACATTGCCGCAAAGTGGAGGTATATAGACTCTGGGATGGGGAAGGCGATAGAGGACCATGACGGGTTTGTGAAGTTCCTCTATGATAAGAAGACCTTAAAGATACTTGGGTGCCACATAATCGGAACTGACGCCGCTACCATGATACACGAGGTCATTGTGGCGATGAAGAGCGGGAAGGGTGATGCATTCAGCATACTTGATGCGGTCCATATACACCCTGCCCTATCAGAAGTCGTACAGAGGGCTGCTTCGAATATTCATATTCATGACCATGACCATTAAAATTGGAGGGGGCGCCCCTCCCTTCTGGTGGCGGGCAGCTTAAGCCAGATCAGGTCATCTTCTTGAATGCAAAGGTGCCGATCGCCACAAGCACTGCAACGTAGGCTGCAGCCACCCCGAGGTCGAGGACTATCGGGAAACTGCTCTCACCGAGAAGCGCACCCCTCATGCCATCGACTATGTATGTGAGCGGATTGGCGTACGTTATCCAGCTTAGCCATGCAGGGAGGTTGTCTATAGGGTAAAGAGCGCCGCTCAGGAAGAAGAGTGGCAGGATCACGAATGACTGGACCAGCCCAAACCCCTCAAAACTTGTCATCTGAGAGCCTATCGCAAGGCCGAGGCTGGTTGTCCCCATCGCAAGGAGCAGCACGAAGAGTATCACCAACCCCAATGAATAGGCGGTGTAGTTTATTCCGAACAGGGGCCCGAAGAGGATTATGATGCCGCTCTGAATCAAACCGTCCGTGCACCCCCCCAGCATCTTGCCCACGAATATTGAAGTCCTTTTCAGCGGCGAGACCAGGACCTCCTTGAAGAAGTCGATTTTCTTGTCCCAGACCACGTAGAGCCCGAAGAAGATTGTCGTGAAGAGGACCACAAGCATCAACACCCCAGGGAATATGAATGCCTGGTATCCAGCCCCGCCGATGGATATTGATGCGCCAAGGCCGCCGCCGAAGGCCACCAACCAGATCAGAGGGTTCACAGTCGAGGAGACGAGGCGTGACTTCTCCCTCAGGAAGACCTTCGCCTCTCGGTACCAGAGCGCGTAAATTCCCCAAAGATCACTCATCTTGAACCAGCCCTCGCATACACCTCTGCCCATCCTTCCGCAGACTCTACCCTCATCTCCTTCCCGGTTATCTGAAGGAAGACATCGTTCAGCGTCGGCTCCCTGAGCTCCACAAAAGAGACGTTCCCCAGGTTGCACAGGATCTCCTGTATGTGCGCGCCAGCCTCGCTCAGGATTATTGTCACAGTCCCATCCTTCGCCTCTGCCTTTATCACATATGGCAGCCCCCTAATGTAATCAAGATTCGGGCTCTCGACCCTTGCCTTAATCATGCTTTTCCCCACTTTCATTTTAAGCATCGATGGTGAGTCGAGCGCTTTGATCTCCCCATAGTCTATTATCGCCACGCGGTCGCAGAGGGAGTCCGCCTCCTCCATATAATGCGTCGTGATAATGATCGTCACGCCTTGCTCTTTGGAGAGCCTCTTTATGTAGTCCCAGATGTGCTGCCTCGTTTGCGGATCCAGGCCTAGTGTTGGCTCGTCAAGGAAGAGGATTTTGGGCCTGTGGAGAAGCCCCCTCGCGAGCTCAAGCCTCCTCCTCATTCCGCCTGAGTAAGTCTTGACAAGGTCATTCGCCCTGTCTGCCAGGTCTACAAGTTCCAGAACATCCTCTATCCTCTTCTCCCTCTCCTCCTTGGGCACTCCGTACAACAGGGCGTGCAGGTACAGGTTCTCCCTCCCTGTCAGGATCTCATCCGAACTGGGAGTCTGGAATACCATGCCTATTGATGCCCGTACCTTTCCGGGCTCCTTCCTGATGTCATAGCCATTGACTTTTGCGGTCCCCTCAGTCGGCGGGATCAGGGTGGCTAGCATGGATAGCAATGTGGTCTTCCCTGCCCCGTTAGGCCCAAGGAGGCCAAAGATCTTCCCCTCCTCGATGGAGAGATCTATGTGGTTCACGGCGGTGATGTTCTTGTACCTCTTGGTTATCCCGAATGTCTGAATTATCATGCTCAATCCCGCCATTTGCGGTATGCTAATATCAGTTTAAACCGACCCTCTCTTTAATCTCTTTATTCCATCCCCGTCAGATGACTGGTTGAATTCCATCTGCTTTGTAGGGCACCTTGTTAGCCTGACTTCTGATTCCGATTAATATCTGAATTTGTAGATATGTTTATATCGATTGATCAAATGAGATGCTCTCATGGAGCTTCCGAATGACCGTATAAACGAGTTGAGGGCGAGCGTACTCAAGGCACTTTGCGACCCTGTGAGGCTTAAGATAATCTATGCACTCAAGGATGGGGAGCGGTGCGTGTGCGAACTAATCCCTCTGTTGAGGAGATCCCAATCCACTATATCAAAGGACTTGGACATGCTGTACAGGTCAGGCATATTGGGGCGGCGGACCGAGGGGAAGAAGACGATATACTGGGTGTCCGGAGAAGGCGTCTTCAGGATACTCGAAGAGGTCGACAGGATAGCGATGAGATCGATCTCGGACCTCGCAAAGACTTTTTCACAGTCTGAAAGAGCCATGTGATTTCTGCACACGTTCAGCCTTGCATTTGGAAAATTATATATTTATCAATTCAAAAAAATGAATGTGAGGTTTTCGATAATGGTGAAAGTTGAGTTCTTCACAGCAGAGCCTCCTTGCGCAGGCTGCGTTGAGCTCCTAAGGCTGGCTGACGAGCTTGCCGAGAAATACGGGGATCGCGTTGAGATCATAAAGCACGTGGGGCCGTGCAAGGAATTCGATGAATACGGGCTTACAGTGGTTCCTGCGGTGGTCTTTGAAGGGGGGCGGATAATGCTGATGGGGGTTTGCCCTGATATGGAAACATTGATCGCTTCGCTGAAAGAGATGGGGGTGTAGACGTGGCGCTTAAGATCGAGGTATTCGCGTCCCAGCCGCCCTGCTCAGGGGGCAGGCTAGTCCTCAAGCTGATGGAAGAGATCAAGCAGGAGTACGGAGACAAGATCGATGTCGAGGTCCACAAGGGGCTCACCGAGAAAGCCAAGGAATACGGTCTCAAAGTAAGCCCTGCTATAGTTATAGACAGGGACATCCGGATAATAGGCGTTTGCCCGACAAAGAACACCTTGAAGAACGCAATCAGGGAAGCCGGTGTCCTTTAGCCATATTCCAATCTGATTTTTTTATTTCTAGATCCAATCCGATTTTTTCCTCGATTTTCAGATAAGCATCTGCCGCCGCGGGCTCACTTTTTTAAACCCCCTGATCATATCACTTTACAAGTTCGGGTGTAACCGATGAGCTCATCAGAGATCTTCAAGAGGGCCTCCGAGAGCCGCCTCCTCAAGGATCCTTTTGTGGAAAAAGTCTGGAGATTGATTGGGGATACGACCCTTTTCAGGAAGTCTCCTGACTTCTTGCTTTCCTTGAGGAGAGAGATGCTGAGGGAGTCCCTTGACTTTTTCAAGAGGCACAGCACATATTACTCGCGGCTCTTCGAGAGGCTAGGCATCGACCCTAAGAATGCTGATTTTCCGGACCTGGCAAAGCTTGCCATCCCCTCTGACATGCTGAGGGGTGACGGTCACAGGCAGTTTCTCATAGATGATGTTGAGCAGGGCGGCGAGTACTTCACCTCTAGCGGCACGACCGGGAAGGATCCCGTCAAGATCTACCGAAGCCCGCTCGATCTCGCAATAATGATCAAGGCCAATACATACCTCTTTGAGCATGTTTATGGCAACAAGCTGGAGGAAGGGAAAGGGATCGCCCTCTTCTTGGCTGCCCCAGAGCTTAGGCACAAGCTTAGCTTCGTGGCATTTGTGCAACTGACCCTGGAGTACAAGAACATCGAGCTGCTTTATGGCATGGATTTGATTCAGGGAGAGGCTTCTGGGACGCAATGGCAGAAGTTAGTGCCAAACAAGGAACGCATATTGAAATTCATGAAGAGCAAGGCGGAGCCCAAGCTCCTCTTCACTGCACCAGCCGGAATCTACTTGCTCTCTCAGAATTTCGAAAAGATGAATATCCTCAAGCGGATAGTCTACAAGCTTGTCACCGGCACCCCTCCGATAGAGCTTGGCAGAGGTGGGGTCATCGTCACAGGGGGCGGATCGAAAGGCTATGCCCTGCCACCTTACGACGATATCGTGTCAATATCGAGGAAATACTTCACTGCGAAGGATCCCTCAGGTGCCGAGACCCCCACGCCTTTTATGGACGTCCTAGGGATGACTGAGACCCTCACAGCCCTCATCGATCGGCATGGATCCCTGAACAAAATACCACACCCGCTCTCCCATGTGTTCCTCCTAGACCCCAAGACATACAACGTGATTGAGGAGGATGGCAAGGAGGGCATACTGGGCATATTCAATCCATTTGTCACTTCTTGGCTGGAGACCTTCTACCCTGGCGATCTGATGTCTTCGATGCCCTCAACGAGCTACTACGGAAGGGAGTTCAAGTACATACGCCGCTTCACCGTGGAAGAGGGCTGGGACCTCCAGCGTGCCTGCGGCGGCACCATGGAAGAGATGATGACTACAAAGGGATAGTGGATCGCCGATGGCCCTTACCCCGCTCTCCAATCGGGCATACGCATGCATAGAGAAGAAGGTTGGCAACCATGTAGTGGCAGAGATCAGCGAGGACGGGCTCTCCGATCTCTTTTCCAAGGCAACGGAAGTGCAGAACCGCCTCTGCTCTATACCATTGGAGGAGCGACTGATCGTAATCGATAAGATTGGTAAGGCTTGGGCGGAAAAGCACCGAAAAGGGGAACTGGATGCATTGAAGAGCGAACTCTCCGACTCCACTGGGTACAGCCCTGGGATGATCGACCTGGAGTTCTCGCTCGTGCATTCTGCCATCAATGCCCTAAGCATAAAGCAGAACCTTGACGCTTCTTTCCCGCCCGGCATCTCTTGCCTCGATAGGTTCACAAAGGTCGGCAATGACGAGTACTGCTGGTTCAGGCCGCGCGGGCCCGTCTTCATCATAAGCTCCGGCAACTCGCTGATACCGCCGCTGATACCCACGACGATCTCGCTCGCGACCGGCAACATGACTCTGCTCAGGCCATCTCTCGCAAACTTCTCCGGCGTGAAGGCGGTATATTCGCTCCTCGAGGAGATGGGCGGGGATGTGGCTGAGTTGATGCGGGAGGCACTGACGATAAGCTACTTCTCCCACGACAGCCCTTCGCTTGAATACCTGCTGAGCAAGTCGAAGATCGGCGTCATCAACTTCTGGGGAGGGGAGCCGGCTAGGACAGAGATCAGCAGGCGCGTCTCATCTAACCCAAGCCACC
>MAGV01000060.1:8547-13498 GCA_001717015.1 Candidatus Methanosuratincola petrocarbonis (ex Vanwonterghem et al. 2016)
CCCAAGCCACCCGGCCCTCATAATAAACGGGCCGCTGACGGGCTATGCCATCGTGGACGCCGCGGGTGCGGATGAATCTGCGGCTTTGGGGCTAGCCAAGAACATCTTGCTCTACGACCAGCAGCTGTGCAGCTCCCCGACTGAAGGGGTCTTTGTAGGCGGGTGGGCGGAGGCCGTTGAATTTGTCAACCGCGTAGGAAAAAGGCTCGACGAGCTGACCGAGAAATTGCCGCCCAAACTGACCGAATCCCATGCGTACATAATCGAGGCCGTCCGCCGTTCCCTCCAGTTCAAGGGCTCAATGGTCTTCGAGTCGGCCTCTTCACCATCTTGGACTATTGCCCTCTCCAAGTCAAGGAGCATCCTGGACGATGCTATTCAGGCGTTCCCTGAGTTCGGGCTGCACGCAAGGCGCAGATTCATAGAGATTATCGTCGTCGAGAATTACGAGGACGCTCTTGAGATGATAGAGGGCCTTCCAAAGAGGAAATCCTTCAGGGGTATTGACGGGGTACAGTCGGTGGGGCTTAGTGTATCGGACGATGTGAGGGAGCGCCTCTGCAAGGGTCTGGCAGAGCGAGGGATCTTCAGGATACTGCCCCTTGAGGACATGTACATGCGCAGCGCGCTCGAGCCTTACGACGGCATGAACCTGGCCCAAGCGTTCACCTATGCAGTTTACAGGCGGGATAGGATCCTGGCTGAATAGTGCGGGTGTAGAGATTGAGGGTGGCTGTGACTGGGGCGTCTGGCTTCCTGGGAGGGCACCTCTCGGAGACGCTTGTGGAGAATGGTCACGAAGTTGTCGCACTGGTGAGGAGGCGCAGCGACCTGTCGGTGCTCTCCCCCTTGGGCGTCGAGCTGAGATACATTGACCTGGAGACAGGTGAAGGGATCTCGGAGTCTTTGAGGGGGGCAGACGCAGTAGTGCATCTTGCGGCATACTACACGTTCCATGGCAAATGGGAGCTCTACAAAAAGATCAACATAGACGGCACTAAAGCGATGGTTGACGCTGCCAGGCTAAATGGAATCCGCCATTTCGTATATTGCAGCACCACTGAAGTAATCGGGCCAGTCAAGGACCCGCCTGCAGACGAGCACACGCCGCCAACCCCTCAGTATGCGTATGGGAAGTCGAAGCTTATCGCCGAGGGGATCGTGAGGGATTCTTGCAGCTCAAAGGGCGGCATGGCCTTCACGATCCTGAGACCCTCCGGGATCTACGGGCCCAGGAATGTGGACGATGTTTCCTACTGGACAATCACATCTTTTGCAAAGAATGCCCTGCCCACCCGGTTCATCGTCGGGAGCGGGAAGAACCTCATACAATTCGTCCACGTGAAGGATGTCGCCCAAGGATTCCTTCTTGCTATCGAGAAGCCTGAGATTTCTTCTGGAAAGACCTATATAATAAGCGACGAGCGCGCATACACTTACGAGGAGGTCTACTCGATCCTGTCTGAGCTTTGCAACCGAAAGCCGCCTAAGATGCATGTCCCAAAGTGGATCTCAGCAGCCTTGGTGCTGCCGATCGAGGCATTCAACAGGATCGCCGGCAAGGAGAGCTTCTTGTACCATGTATCCACGATCCAGTCGGTGACCCAAGACAGGGCATACAGCATTGAAAAGGCAAAAACAGAACTCGGCTACCTGCCAAAATACGATTTGCGTAAGGGTCTGCAGGAGACCGTTGACTGGTATATTAAAAATGGATACATTTAGGCGCATATGTGAAAAAAGTATCATAGCAGAAAAGCGTTATATCCTGTCAAATGAATAATGCTAACTGTGGTCATCATGCAGGTTGTAAAAGTCCCTGGCAAAGACAAGCGGCACAAAGTCTTTCTTTACGCGCTGAGCACTTGTGCCTGGTGCAAGAAGACGAAAAAGTTCTTAGAGGAACATGGAATCGAGTTCGAATACGTTGATGTTGACCGGTGTTCGCAAGAGGACCTAGCTGCAGTAAGGTCAGAGCTGGAGAAGCGCGGCGCGCCCATGAGCTTTCCGTTAATAATAATTGATGACAAGGTCCAGATAGTCGGGTTCAAGGAGGATGCGCTGAAGGAGGCTCTCGGCGTTTGACGACGATAGATGAGGCAAGAAGGAGGGCTGAAAGCGATGCAAAGTCGAGGGGGTACTTCCTAAACCCTGACGAGTCTTTCCTCAAAGACCTTCTTGAAGGGCTCGTCGAAAATGAACGCCGGTACGGATATCCGTCCTGCCCATGCAGGATTGCGACAGGAAATTTCGGGCTGGATCGGGACATAATATGCCCGTGCGACTACAGGGATGCCGATGTGGAGGAGTACGGGGCCTGCTACTGCGCCCTCTATGTTAGGAGGGACGTTTTCGAGGGAAAAACTCCCCTGCGCCCTGTCCCGGAGCGGAGGCCCGCGAAAAAGCAGGCGGCAGCGCTTTCCTATGCCTCTGGGGCTCCAGCGGTAGGGTCCGGTGGTGTGGAGAAAGCCGAGATCAGGAGTGTAGAAAAAGAAAAGGAGAAAGAGGAGAAGAAAGAGGGTGGTGAGCCAGGCATGAAGCTATGGTACTGCAAGCAGTGCGGATATGTCGCCTTCAGGGATGAGCCGCCTTACATTTGCCCGATCTGCAAGGCAAAGAAAGAGATGTTCGCCGAAGTGAAGCTCGAGCTCGTTGGATGAATGATCAGCTGCGCCTCACTTCGATCTCTATTTTCTTCCAGTCTTCGCCAACCCCCCTCAGGGACATCACTGCGCCAGATACGACCCCTGCAAGAATCTTTGAGACGAACTCATTCAGGGGTATCTCTTCGCCATCCACGCGCACGGTCGTTTCCATGACCCGTCACCTCCCTATTCCAACATGGTTCCAAAATTAAAAAAGGTGCTAGTTGCATACCAATCACGCCAAAATGGACTCATGGTTTCAATCACTCTTATTCTTAGGCGGGATGAAGGGAAGCGGCGTGTTAATTTCATTAATCGCCTCTTTTTTCTGGGTATGCTTCAATGAAGATTCGCTTGCTCCTTGAATCGGAGATAGGCTTGCTCATCTTGACCAGGACTTCAACGGTCCTCTCCAGGAGCTTGCCCGGAATCCCCACAAGCATCTCGCCAGGCCCCATGTCCGTGGCTGATCGGGAACCGTAGCAACCCAGGCCGATCTGAATCTCGTTCTTCAGGTAAGTTGAGACTGCTATGCCTGAACAGACGCATGCCTCGGTCTGGAGGTCTATCTTAAGGTGGTGCCCCTCAGGATACGTCCAAGTCTGGCAAAGCCACATCGCCTGCTCCGGGGTTACCCTCAGTATGACAACATCTGGTTCCATCATCCCTGCCTCAAGCGGGGCGACCAGGACATACGCAACCGAGCCAGGCATCATCTTAGTGTTGGCGCTGAGGCACCTGACGGCGGCCTCGGGCTTCTCAAATAGCCCGAGGGCATGGTGCACCTCCCCCCTGAATACCTTCTCCTTCACGGGTGCCCCGAATGAGCCGGGCCCTGGTCCGCAAGCCATGTCGGTTGGCTGGACGGCAAGTGCCTTGCCCCATGTCGCCTCCATCACGGCTTGGCAGAACCTCATCCTCCTCTGCGGGACAGAGAACCCTTCTGGCACACTCTCGCCGGGTCTCATGAACTTGGCCGCAACCGGTGCCTTCTCAATCCCGAGTGTTTCAATCAGCTTCCTGGAGATGTCGCGTTGATCCAAATGATTCACCGATCCATCTCTATCCATTCAAAAAATAAGCCTTTTCAGTCCGGTGGCCGGTTGGCGTTGGTTTTTCCCTTCCTTTCGCAACTAAAAGTAAGCCTAATCATAAACACGTTATATGAGATCCACTATATGTAGCCGGATAGCGTCCTCTGACCTTTTTCCCTCCGAGTGAAATCGGATATGTGGACCCCAATCCTCCTGATCTCCTTGTCCGTGCTCTGTAGGAACTTTTTGACCAGCTCGGAGCTCTCCCTCTTCAAAGTCCCCAAGTCATCGGTGGGTGCCGGCAGGCTCTTTGTCCTAGTCTTGATCCCTAGATCGGAGGTGATTGCGATGATCCCGATCGTCCTGAAGAGTACGCCCTCCCTGACCGCCCTCTCGTGGATCTCTTCACAGATCTCATCAACCTTTGGCAATACCGCTTTCAGGTCCTTTGTGTTCTCCTTCAGGGTGATTATCCTGCTCATCGATCCTGCTTCTGCCCTTCCCCGGACGGGGTCCTCGTCTTCCCCCCTTGATGCTGCATGAAGGTAAGCCCCGAGGCTCTCCCCGAACTCATCGACAAGCCTAACTGGGTCGAATTGGGCAAGGTCCTTGATAGTCTTTATCCCCATCCGCTCGAGGCGCTCGGCCGTCTTCTTCCCGACCCCCGGGATCTTGTCGACTGGGAGGGGCGAAATGAACTCCTCCACATTCTCTGGTCTTATGACCATCAAACCGTCCGGCTTCGCCGCATCCGAGGCCATCTTAGCAATAATCTTGTTTGGCCCTACGCCTATCGTGAGTTTCAGCCCCGCCTCCTGCAGCACCCTCCTCTTTATTTCCTTTGCAAGCTGCTCAGCCTCCGCAAAGTCCTCTACCCTGTTGCTGACGTCAAGATATGCCTCGTCCAAGCCGACCTGCTCCAGCTGGTCTGAATACTCCTTCATGATGCCAATCACCCGTTCGGAGACCTCCTTGTAATACGGAAAGTCCACAGGGAGGAAGACAGGATCAGCCCCAGAAAGCCTTTTCTTGGCCAATGCGATGGGCATCCCTGATCTTACGCCGTACTTCCTGGCCTCGTAGTTCGCAGTGGCAACCACACCGCTCTCCTCTGTCCTTCCAGAGTAGACGCAGACCACGACCGGCTTCCCCCTCATAGATGGGTTCCTGAGCTCTTCTGCCTGGCTGTAGAAATAGTCCAGGTCCGCCAGAAGGACCACCCTCCTAGCCCCCAAATCCCCCCCTCCTGCTCTTGCTCGCACGATCCGGTAC
>MAGV01000061.1 GCA_001717015.1 Candidatus Methanosuratincola petrocarbonis (ex Vanwonterghem et al. 2016)
ACGACATCTATCTCCTGGAACTCGCTCCTCTCGCTGTGTAGGGTCCGTCTAATCCCGTGCATGTGTGCGCTTCCATGGGTCTGATACTCGATGAACCACTTCCAGGCGAGGCTCACTTTCCAACCTCCCCCGCGCAGAGCACTCCGCGCTTCATCTCGACCACCGAGTTGGACGCAGGCTTGAGCAATTCAGCGATCCTGCTGAATACCTTCATCGGGTCTGTGTTCTTGCCGCACGTGAAGACGTCCAGAGCGGCGTACCCGAGCTCAGGCCAAGTGTGTATCGAGACGTGGGACTCGGCAACCACGATGACGCCCGTCACCCCCTGGGGGGAGAAACGGTGGAATACCCTCCCCAATATGGTCAGTCCGGACTCGAGCGCCCCTCTCTCCATGGCTTCCTCGATGCCTTGGATATCGTCAAGCGCCTTTGGGTCGCAACCGAACAGCTCAAAAATGAAGTGCCTACCGAGTTCCTTCATCCCGATCACCGGATAGAAGGATCAGTTATCCTGCTCTTAAATTTCTTTTTCGTTCATCCAGGCAGGTGTGCCGCTCACCAGCTCTGCAAGGTCGATCCCATGTGCACCGATCTGGTAGAAGTATATTGCTATCGAGTCCAGCAGCGCGGCTATCCTGGGCTGCTTTGTCATGAGCAACTCATTCACCGAGAGCAGAGACTGCGAGAGCGATTTATTCTCCTCGAGTACCGAGTCCGCCAGTGCGAGGTCTTTCTTAAAGAGGGCACTCGCCGCCTTCTCATGTATGCCGTATGCCTGCTTGCTGAGCGAGACGAGCGCGTCGATCAGCTCGCTGTCTGTTCCGCTTTCCAACTTTGGGACCGATGATGCAACCGCCCCTGCATAGTCTGCAATTGTCTCCACGTACTTGGCGGCCATCCTCATGTCCAGGCATTCAGAAGGCCTGATGCCGAGCTTCTCAGCCACAGTCGGGTTCCTAATGGCTAGCCTGAGCTGTCTCACTATCAGGAAGTAGAGCCTGTCGACCTCGTCGTCCCTCCTCACCACCGAGGAAGCCAGCTCCGAGTCCTGGCTCAACAGCGCCTCCTCTGCGTCCCTGTGCATGCTTGCCGCAAGCGAATACGCCCTCCTGATCGTACTGAGGACGGGCATTGACGTCGGTTGCAGAAGGCACTGGATAGTGACTGTGTCTCTGTCTTCCTCAACAATCTCGAGCCCGATTAACTTCTGGATCGCTCCCTTGATCTCCTCCCTGACAGCGGGGGTGAGCCTCTTCCCCAGCTCTACAACAATGGTGTCCGCACCAAAAAGGTAGTTGGACCTGATCTGCCTCTCCAACCCCTCGACCTGCCTGATGTACGAAACTGCCCCTTTCTCGAGCTCCCCGGTGGCATCCGCACTGATCCTCAACTCCCCCTCTGAAACCGTGAGCTTAAGGACCGAGCCTCCCTGCAGCCCATTTGACTTGACCCATTCCTTCGGGAGCGAGATGAGGAAGGAGCCCCCTTTGCTCATCTGCAGCCTTCTGTACTCCACATGCTCCCCTCACAATCAACTCGAGCCCCAGTCAATAAAACCTTTTCAACTTTTGGTCGTTTGGTGTTTGATTCGGTCCATTTGAATCCTGAATAAAAATTAAGAGCTCGGCCGCATACATCCGAATGGGGGGTTGGTTTGGCTGGGAATATGAGGGCTGCTGTGGAGATGGTGCTCAATTCTGGCTTCCAGCTATCCCCCGATGCCTTCGAATACCTTGCGTCGAAGAATGATCCCGATCGCCTTGTCGAGGCAGCCCTCAAATCTATCAAAGGCGCAGGTTCCGCTCCTCTGGTATTGGACCGCTCGTATTTTGAGGCGATCGAGTCCGTTTCAAAAACAGTCGGTACGCGGGCTTGCGAACGAATGTCCGGGCCCGGATCCATAGCTGGTCCTGAACCTGGGATTGGTGCAGGAACTGAGAGCCCACTGCAGAGCATTACCAGCTCCCGGACGCTCACCAATAAGCTGGCACCTCCCCGAAACGAACAGAGGACCGCAGCCCAACCCGGCTCAACCTTTTTTGAGGAAGACGGAGTCAAGCTCATCTCGGGTCTTGAACGAATAACCATAAAGGGAAAGGCGAGCGACTTCAGGGACTACTTCAGGGATCGGCTCGAGTCCCTCTCATCTATTCTGCGCTCTAGGGCTGACGTCAGCGGAGCGACTACTGCCTCGCAAGTACCCGACGGCATCAAGTGGCACAAGGTCAAGTTCATCGGTATGGTCAATTCAAAGAAGGAGTTCAGGGACGGCACCGTGGTGGTCGAGCTGGAGGACGAGGAAGGGCTCGTGAAAGTGACCTTCAGGGGGGACGAGGCGATAAGGAAGAAGGCGGCCCGGCTCCTTGTTGACGAGGTCGTTTGCATTCTCGGGGCGACCAGGAACGGCAGTTCGGTGATAGCCGAGGACGTAATCTGGCCGGACATACCCTACCAGTCAAGAAACCTCCCTTCCTCTTCAGATCACAATTATGCGGTCCTAACTTCCGATGTCCACATCGGCAGCAAGACTTTCCTGAGGGACGACTTCGAGAGGTTCCTGGGCTGGCTGCGGGGCGAGACCGATGAACCAAGGCTCAACGAGATCGCGAGCAGGACGAAGTACCTCGTGATTGCCGGCGACCTCGTCGACGGAGTCGGCATATACCCTAACCAGGAGGAGGAACTGGATGTCGCAGACCTGTACGATCAGTACAAGATCGCAGCGGAGTACCTGTCCACGCTGCCGGACCGGATCAAGATAATCATAATACCGGGGAACCACGACGCCTGTCGGCCCACCCTGCCGACCCCCCCAATTTACAGCGACTACGCCGCGCCCCTCTACTCGATGAGGAACGTCCTAATGCTGGGAGACCCGTCTTTCGTGAACCTCGGCGGCCAGACTTTTCTGCTAACGCATGGTAGGAGCCTCGACGACGTGATCCCATTCCTCCCCGATTGCAACTTCAGGGAGCCGCAGAGGGCGATGGTAGAGCTCCTCAAGTCCAGGCACATCGCCCCCATCTACGGGGAGAAGACCCCCCTCGCGCCAGAGCCCAAGGATCGGCTCGTGATTGACCCAGTCCCTGACATATTCCATGCAGGGCACGTCCATGTGGAGGGGGTCGCCGAATACAGGGGGGTACTGGTAGTCAACTCGGGCACTTGGCAGTCACAGACCAAGTACCAGCTCTCGGCTGGGATAGTGCCCAAGCCCTCCATAGTGCCAGTAGTCGACCTCTCCACAATGAAGACCTATGAGTTGAACTTCACTTAGCACCTCCGTTTTTCTGACACACTGATATCCTGTTCTTGGGGGGGCGATCCTTATGAGATCGCCTTGGAAAGCATGCAGCACACTCTGAGCGGCTCTGGGATCTTCCCGAATACTGAAAGGCGGCTCACGGTCCTGAACGCCAACTCGGGGGTGATCCCAAAGCATCCCAGGAACACCCCCCCGATGCTTGGAATCTCAAACCTCAGCGGGCCGATTGGTCTCCTAAGAACCTCAAGCCTCCTCTTCCAATCGTGGAAGTGCTTTCTCAACGCCCCCTCGACCGCCCCGCTGTCCGGCTCCTCCTCGAGCACGAAGACCGAGGGCACTCCCGTGCTCTTGAAAATTTCTTCGGGGTCTATGAGGTTGAATCCCGCAACGGGGACGCTCCTCGAGAAGAGGATCTGGATCTTCCACTTGCTGCTTGTTATGGCCCCGACGATCTTTTCGGTTGCGTCCATCCCGTCAATATCGACGTCTGAAACTTTGACTTCTACAGGCCTGATTCCTGCTGCGGTGAGGAGCACCAGCGGGGTCGTCCCTTTTTTGAAAGGGCTGACCTTCCCCCCGCAGACAGAGATCGAGATGTCCTCCACCATAAACCCCCTTTCGCCTATCTTAGAGTAACCCGCCAATTATGAAGTTTCCTTATTCGATAATCAGCCTTTCGGAGGGGGCGATGCCGTCGAAGGCACCCTGTCTCATTCAATTACTTGCTAAGAAGACCCCCGAGCCGCGGGTCGTCCTGCATCGCTTCCTTCAAGTTCTTAGCGGATACGCTGAGGCTCACCACCTTCGTTCTGCCGTACCTGCCCTTGCTCACGACCTTGGCGTTAGCTATCCCCAGCATGTCCAGCTCGTTGATCAGGTCGCTGATCCTCCTCTGTGTGAGCGGCTCGAGCCCCATACTCTTTGCTACTGTGCAATAGACGTCGTAGAGCTCACCTGTCGAGCCGCCCTTCGATCCCCCCTTGCCTAGGAGATTCAGACTCAGGATTAGTATCTTCGAGTGGAGGGGCATGGTCCTGATCACCTCGACCACCCTGTCCTTCTCAATCTCCTTCTGGGCCATCCTGACGTGTTCTTCGGTAACCTTTGTGTCCCCGTTCCTCTCGGCTATCTCGCCCGAGATTCGGAGTAGATCGAGCGCCCTCCTTGCGTCGCCGTGCTCCTTCGCAGCCAACGCGGAGCAGAGCTTGATAACGCTCCCTTCTATGGTGTTCCTGTTGAATGCGACGGCAGCCCTCCTGCTGAGTATGTCCTCCAGCTCTGAGGCGTCGTAGGGGGGGAAGACCAGCTCCTCCTCTCCCAGACTGCTCCTTACCCTTGGGTCGAGGTACTCCATGAACTTGAGGTCATTCGTTATCCCGACTATCGAGATCCTGGTTCTGCTCAGCCTCTGGTTTATCCTCGTGAGGTCGTAAAGCGCCTTGTCCCCCGTCTTCTTGACAAGCGCGTCCACCTCATCCAGGACTGCGAATATCATCCTTTCAGATGAGTCAACGAGGTTCACGAACCTTCTGAACACCTCTGAGGTCGAGAGCCCAGTGAAAGGGATCCTCTCCCCCACAGCCTCGCACAGATCAGCCAGCACCCTGTAATTTGTGTCGTCATGCTTGCAATTTATGTACGCAACCCCTAGACTGACCCCAATCTTCCTACCTTCCTCCCCGATCTTCTTCAGCACATACTTCGTGACTGCCGTCTTCCCAGTCCCGGGGACCCCATAGATGAATATATTAGAAGGCCTAGCCCCCTTCAGTGAGGGCGCGAGGATCTCAGCGAGCTTGAGTATCTGTTCCTCTCTGTGCGGCAAATCGTTCGGTATGTAGTCTGGCCTCATCATCTCCCTGTTGGCAAAGATCTTTGCGCTTAGCACTCTGCTGAAAAGGCTGTCTAGCGGGTCCGTCATGGTGTTCTCTCCAGGGGATGCATTTGAAATAGTGGATCCAGTAGAAATATAAGCTCTTTCCAAGCCTGCCCCATGGACCAAAAGACCCTTCTGTTGTGACTACGGATGCTCTATCGCACCTGGTTCAGCTTGGTTTTTACATCCCGGTTTAAATTTTTTGCCAAATGACCTACCTCTTTCGCCACACTCAAGATCGAACCAGCACGGGGAGGCTAGTGTCAGCTCATTCACTGAGTCGCCCGCTATTCCAGTTCTGGGAGATCAGGATGGTCGACAGCAGGGTTTTTAATAGTCAAGGAGTCTACCTGTGATCATCCATTCTGCGTCGAGCGGGTGAATGCGTGCCTTGATCTCTCAGGTGTGGCGAGTTAATCTTGCGACAATGCTCTTCTTCACCCTGATCCAGGTTGTCGTCCCGCTCATACCTAGGTACGCGCTGACCGTCTCTGCATCGCCTTTCCTGATAGGTCTGGCGGTATCTGCAATCTCCATCACTGCAATCNCTGCAATCTTCCTCCGCCCCATCTCCGGTTTCCTGAGCGACACGTGGGCGAGGTCGAGGCTGATGGTGCTGGGACTCGTCTTCGGCTCAGGCGCCTACCTCATTCTGTTCATCTCTTCCGATATCTACCAGATAATGCTCGGGAGGCTCCTTGAGGGGGCAGGGGTTGCCCTCTTCGTTCCTTCGTCGATGGCGAGCGCGGTGGACCAGGCACCCGATGGTAAGGTGGGAGAGACGCTCGGTTGGAGGAGTTTGATGATCGGCCTCGGCTTCACCGTCGGTCCCGCCCTTGGCGGATTCCTCGCCGAAGCCTTCGGCTACACCACGACATTCGGGATAACCTCCATATTGATCCTCTTGCTCTTGCCCCTTGTGCTCTACAGGGAGCCCAGGAGAGAGAAAGGGTCGCTCTCGCTCTCGATCAAAGGGCTCTCAGAGAAGCACTTTGTGGTCGCGTTCTTGAGCCTCGTCGTCTATGCGATCGCTTGGATGGGTCTGCTCACGTTCCTCTCGGCTTACCTGAAGATAATCGGATACGGGGACCTCCAGATTGGGCTGTTCGTCAGCATACAGGCGGTCTCGAGCCTCGCCCTGAGGATATTTGCAGGGAGGGCTGCCGACAAGAACCCTGCACTAATGACCTACGTCGGGCTGCTCCTGATCTCGTTTGCCTTCCTACTCATAGCGATGAATCAGGAACCCCTGCGGCTCTACATCGATGCGGTGATCTTCGGTCTAGGCATAGGCATCTTCGTGCCCGGATCACAGACGCTGGCGCTGGCCCATGCGCACGCGGGCAGCAGGGGCTTCCTCTCGAGCATATACACGATGGGGATGGATATTGGGAACATGGTGGGGCCTCTGGTGTTCGGGGCTGTGATCCAGGCTTCAGGCAGCTACCCTGAGTCATTCCTAATTGCCCCCTTTCTGACTTTCATCGCGGCGCTCGTCGTGCTGATCCCAGAACGGACTGGTAGGCTGAAGGAAAACTAGATTTATACGTGCCGACCCATAATCAACAGGAATCCTGATGTTGATCCTCCGTTATGAAAAGGGGACAGTGCTGTCGGGCAATATCCACGTGCCCCACTCGAGTTGGGATCCTGCCGCTAAATCTTACCGGAGCCTGGCTATCCGCTACCCGGAGATCATACGATACCTGAGGGAGAGCGGAATCCAGTTCGAGGACAGGGTCTTGGATCCGCCTCCCCATCCTGATTTCCGAACCGAACTCGTCCCGAGGAATTACCAGCTCGAGGCACTAGACGCCTGGCTGGAGGCGGGGATGCGGGGCGTAGCTGTCCTCCCTACCGGGTCCGGAAAGACCGTCCTTGGGGTGTTGGCGATCCAGGAGGCGAACTGCCCGGCGATAGTGGTGGTCCCCACGATCGACCTCATGGACCAGTGGAGAGTCAGGCTCTCCGAGGCTTTCCGGGCTGAAGTGGGCGCGTACGGCGGAGGCGCGGCGGTCCTAAAACCGCTGACGGTTGCTACATATGACACTGCCTACCTGAGGGCTGAGGAACTCGGGAACAGGTTCCCCCTTGTCATATTTGACGAGGTCCACCACCTCGCGTCGCCGGGGTACTCCCAGATAGCCGAGCTCTACGCCTCCCCATACAGGATGGGCCTGACCGCGACCTACGAGAGGGAGGACGGACTTCACAGCAGGCTCCCCGACCTTGTGGGCCCAAAGGTCTACGAGAGGAGGGTCTCAGACATGGCTGGGGTCCACCTCGCCAATTTCCGTATCGAGCGGATCCAAGTCGACCTCCCCCCGACCGAGGCTGAAGAGTATGTGCGTGCGATGGGCGTCTACAGGGGATTCTTGAGGAGGCGGGGTTTGAGGATGCGCTCGCCCGAGGACTTCAGGCGCCTGGTGATGATGAGCGGGAGGGATCCGGAGGCCAGGGAGGCGCTCCTCTCGAAGATGAGGGCAATGGAAATCGCCCTCAACTCCAATTCGAAGATAGAGGCGCTGAGGAGGATCCTTGAAAAGAACCGAGGCGAGCGGACCCTCATCTTCACGCACCACAACTCGCTCGTATATGCGATTAGCGCAGCCTTCCTCATCCCTGCAATAACACACGAGACGCCTAAGGACGAGAGGGCTAGGATACTCAAAAAGTTCAGGGAGGGCGCCTACAGCGCCGTTGTAACTTCCCGGGTCCTCGATGAGGGCATCGACGTGCCGGAGGCTTCTCTGGGGATAATACTGAGCGGGACAGGGTCGAAGAGGGAGTTCGTCCAGCGGCTGGGCAGGCTCCTGAGAAAGAGCGGTGACAAGGAGGCAAGGCTGATCGAGGTCGTCTCGAGGCTCACCGAAGAGTCTAGGATAAGCAGTAGGCGGAGGCGCGGCGTCTGATGCTCCCTTCCGAATTGCTGGTGGCGAGGATCAAGGGAGGCAGGATTTGCCCCGGGTACCTCAGCACCGAAGGAGCAGACAGGATTCTCGCAACCCGCCTCATCTCGCTCTACTCTAAGAGCCTGGGAAAGAAGAAGTCCGAGATCTCAGGCGCAGCCAAAAAGATCGAGTCCGAGGGTAACGATTTCAGAGTGGTAAGGGGGCTCTGTGCCCTCCTCGACAGGCTCTCAGTATTCGAGGTCAGGAGCCCAGTCGACCCCCAAGCACTCAGGGAAAGCTTGTTCTCTCATGGCGCGCCAGTCTTGGACGAAGGAAAGCGCCGCGAGGCGCTCGGTCATGCTGCTGCAAGGTTCGGGATCGATCCAGAGGAGATGCTGGGTTACATTTGGGCAGACCTGCCCGACGAGAGGGTCTTGGCGTCTTTCTCCGAGCCGTCCCCAGATGATCTGCTCGCCTCATACAACCTCTCTTTGACCCAGACGCTCCTGTTCCGGGCAACTTTTCTCGAGATCTCGGTTAAAGGAAATCCGCGCTCAATACTCAGCGCAGTCAAGCGCCTTGGGCTGATGTACTCGATCAGGTCGGTGGACGGGGACTCGGCATCGATAACCGTAGAGGGTCCGACCTCGATGATAAAGCTGACAGAGAGGTACGGCACGTCCATTGCCAAGCTACTCCCACACATCTTGGAATCGAAGGCTTGGGAGATCCGCGCACAGATCTCAAGGGGGGCATTCGGGAGGAAGCGGCTGCTCGACTTCTGCCTGAGCTCCTCCGACGGGATCTCCTTCCCGGAGTCCCAACGCCGGGATGAGGGGTACGACAGCTTTGTGGAGGACTCCTTCGCTAGGCGATTCAGGGCATTGGAGACTCGGTGGACCCTCCTTAGGGAGCCAGGGCTGATATCAACGCCCGCTGGGATCCTGATACCGGACTTTGCGTTCGAGCTGGACGGACGGAGGATCTACCTTGAGATTGTCGGCTTCTGGACTCCGGAGTATCTCGAGAAGAAGATCTCGAAGCTGAACTCACTGCCTGCTGGGTTCGGACTCATCGTAGCAGTTAACAGGTCGCTGGCTTCTGCCGATCGTTTCAGGAGAGCTGGGACGAATATCGTCGAGTTCGATGACGAAGTCCCGCTCAGGCCAATCCTTGAGTTCCTCGAGGAGATCGAGAAGTCTATCTCCAAGGAGGGTGCAAAAAGGCTACAGAACGTCAAAATTGAGCCAGTCTCCGACGTGGTCGATCTGGCTGAAACTGCTGCGGGACTGGGGGTCCCCTGCGAGACCTTGGTAGAACGGCTTGCAGAGTCGCCTCCCAAGGGTTACTTGCTTGCAGGGAAGTACTTGATCTCAGAACGGACGATCAGCGAGTTGCGTAGAATACTGTCGACAGAGAGAAGCCTTGGTGCGATCGAAGAGAAATTCAGGGCATTGGGGGTCGCGGATGTAATCCCAGTCTTAACA
>MAGV01000062.1:0-9746 GCA_001717015.1 Candidatus Methanosuratincola petrocarbonis (ex Vanwonterghem et al. 2016)
GGGTCGCGCTTGGGGTCGGGGTAGGGCACTACTCCGAGAAATTCACCAAGCTGATCCTTAGTGGTGATTTTGACATTGGACACATCGTACCCAAGTACGTCCTGTCTGAGGGATTCGATCCTGAAATATTCAAAACATGCAAGGAGAGGACTCTCGGGGACTGCAGGTGTGTATTGGTCGACTGGAAGGGCACGCCCTCGAGGGCAAAGGATTGCCTCAGGTCCTCCATCCCCTCCCTGGGCGCAGAGCTAGTCAAGATCTGAGGTTTGAATTCGGAAAGCTTTAAATTGAGCCTTGAGTTGATAGCCCTTTGCTCACATAAATAATTGGGTGAGTAGAGATGGGTCTATCTGAGTCTTTGCGGTCGATTGGCAAGGTCCTGAAGCTCTCAAGGAAGCCGGACATGGATGAGCTTAAGCTGTCCTTGAAGATCTGCTTCTTGGGGATGATCGCTGTCGGGATCTTTGGCTTCATCATACAGCTCATTGCTTCGCTGCTGCTCGGGATCAGGGGGTAACTTCGCTTGTCGGAGAGGCAGCCGGTGTCGACCAGAATCTTTGCCATAAGGACAACCGCAGGGCAGGAGGAGAACGTTGCCCTCCTAATCGAACGCCGCGCAAAGTCGAAGAACATCCCTGTAATGGCAATCGTATCCCCACAGGACGTCCGGGGCTATGTCTTCATCGAGGCGAGCGGGCCCAACGTGGTCAACCTTGCGATCGAGGATGTGAAGCACATAAAGGGGTGCATCCCTGGAAAGGTCGAGTTCGATGACCTGCTGCGCTTCATAATGCCTAAGCCGGCTGCAGAGATGGTCGACGTCAACGACAAGGTCGAGATTGTGGGCGGTCCGTTCAAGGGGATGCAGGCAAAGGTAACCCGCGTCGACAAAACTAAGAGCGAAGTTACTCTGGTACTGCTCGAGGCACCATACACGCTGCCAATCACGGTGCACGCTGAGCAGGTGAAGCTAGTCGCACGCGGTGAGCCACCAAAGGTTCAAGAGAAAGCCGCGACCGCAAAGGGCGAGGAGAAGACTGACATCTTTAAAGCCTTCGAGGAACTGGAGGAAGAATAGATTTGACGACCAAAAAAACCTTCAACTTCTTGGTTGATGGAGGAAAGGCGACTGGAGGGCCACCTATCGGTCCAACACTGGGGCCGACTGGTCTTAACATCATGTCCGTCGTCAACAAGATAAACGAGCTGACCAAGGAGTTCGAGGGAATGAAAGTTCCAGTGAAGGTTATCGCCGACCCGGAAACCAAGGAGTTCGAGGTCGAGGTCGGTGTCCCTACCACCACTGCCTTGATAGTCAAGGAGTTGCACCTGGAGAAGTGCTCCAGCAACTCAAAGACTGAAAAGGTGGGAGACCTCAGTATTGAGCAGGCTCTTAAGATAGCCAAGACGAGGTACCCCCTCTCGGTGGCAAGGTCGCTGAAATCGTGCCTCAAGGAAGTCCTTGGAACATGCGTTTCGATCGGCGTAACCGTAGCTGGTAAAGATCCAAGGGAGGTCCAGAAAGAGATCTCCGAGGGAGTCTACGACGACCTGATAAATGCCGCGGAGGGAGTATCCAATGGAACTTGATCAGAATCAGTTGGTAAATCTAGTTGAGGAGGCAAAGAAGAACTCCAAAAAGCGGAATTTCGTCCAAGCCGTGGAGCTCTTCCTGAGTTTCAAGGACCTCGATGTGAAGTCGCCTGAGAACAGGATCAATGAGCTAGTCACGCTGCCGCACGGTCCGGGCAGGGAAAACAAGATCTGCGTCATTGCTGACGGTGACTTGGTGACCAAGGCCAGGTCTGCTGGTGCTGATCTGGTGATAACCAAGCAGGAGATCGACCAGTACGCAGGAAACAAGAAAGCGGTAAAGAAGCTAGCTGAGGCCTACGATCACTTCATGGCTAGGACCGACCTGATGGCTGTTGTAGGCAAGACCTTCGGTACCGTGCTCGGTCCCAGGGGGAAGATGCCCGAGCCCATTCCACCGGCAGCGAACGTCGAGGCGCTCATCAAAAAGTACCGAAACTCGATCCGGATCAGGATCAGGGATCAGCCCGCGGTCAGGTGCAAAGTGGGTTCAGAGGACATGCCATCCACCGCCCTAGTCGACAACATAATGAGCGTCTTGAACACTGTCGACCGCAAGATAAAGCTCGATCAGCACCTTTCTAAGCTTGCAGTCAAGACGACAATGGGCGCTCCAGCCAAATTGAGGTGAGAGCGATGTCAATGAAAACCACAACCATTCAAAAACAGGAGAGGATTAAGCGGCTGAGGCAGCTCTTCGAGAAGTACCCCATATTCGCGATAGCTGACCTGAAGGGGATGAAAGCTAACCAGCTCCAGCTGCTCAAGAAGAAGTTCAAGGACGACCTTGAAATCCATGTATCGAAGAACACTCTGGTTGCTAGAACCCTGAAGGAGATGGGTTTCAAGGACCTTGAGGCTGTCGAGAAATACCTCTCAGGTTCGAATGCCCTCGTCTTCTCCAAGAAAAACCCCTTCCAAATGTACTTCATGTTCGAGAAGAACAAGGTCGAGTCAGCCGCATCACCAGGCGAAATTGCTCCAAACGACATCGTAGTCACCGCTGGCAATACCGGGCTGCAGCCTGGTCCGATACTGAGCAAGTTCGGCGCCGCGAAGATCCCGACCAAGATACAGGACGGCACAGTCTGGATAGCCAAGGACACAACAGTCGTGGAGAAGGGCAAGGCCATCTCAGCGGATGTAGCCGACCTCCTCAGCAAACTTGGTCTTAAGCCAATACTGGTCGGTCTGAGGCTGCGCATGGCATATGACGGGATCGTGATACCTGGCGACATGCTTGCAGTGAACTTGGACGAGTACCGTTCCATGGTCACGGATGCAGTGCGATCTGCGTTCAACCTGTCGGTCAATGCAGCGTACCCGACTGCTGACACAATTAGCCTCATAGTCGCGAAGGCATACCGCGAGGCAAAGAGCGTCGCAATCGAGTCTGGCATCCCAATACCTGAGATAATGAACGAGCTGATTGCAGTTGCCGCCTCCCGCGGAAAGGCGCTCGCAGCCGAGGTCTCAAAGAAACACCCAGAGCTGAACCTATGAGGTGCAAGAGCTTTGCAACAAATGATCTCCAGCGCTCAACCTGAAAACTCCGCCACTTTTTCAGGCGAAGGATTTAAGTATCAAAGTTTGCGTATAACTCTACGCTTGTTTGGGGGTGATTAAGATCGAATATATTTATGCCGGGATGCTTCTTCACAACGCGAAGCAGCCAATAAGCGAAGAAAACGTAAAGAATGTGCTTTCTGCTGCAGGAGTCGCAGTAGACGAGGTCAGAGTCAAGGCGTTGGTGGCAGCCCTCAGCGAGATAAACATCGATGAGGCAATAAAGGCAGCAGCAGTACCTGTTGCTGCAGCCCCAGCAGCAGCCGCACCGGCTCAGGCCCCGGCAGAAGCAAAGAAGGAAGAGGAGAAGGAAGAGAAGAAGGAAGAAGCTTCCGAGGAAGAAACCGCAGAAGGATTGGGCTCACTCTTCGGATAAACCGGAGCTTAGCCCTTGGGCCAGAAGACTGGCCCACCTTCATCCCCATTTTCCCATTTTCGATATATTGCTTTTCCTTTTTGGAACTTCTGGTATAGGCTTTCAGCCCTCCAAAAACAGATTTATTTATCCTGCCCAACTATGGATCAGTCCGTTATGCGAAGGTAGTCACAGATGATCGCTGGACCTGAGGCTTACAGGCTGGAATTCTTCACGGAGAACGGTTTCCTTAGGAAGACGTGCAAGTCATGTGGGCGCAATTTCTGGACCCTTGACCCAGACAGGGAGGTCTGTGGGGATTCTCCCTGCACGCCCTATTCCTTCATTGGCGACCCGCCGACAAAAAAGGCGTACAGCATCGGGGAGATGCGTGAGGCTTTCCTATCCTTCTTCGAGAGGAATGGGCATGCGAGGGTGAGGCGCTATCCGGTGGTCGCCAGGTGGAGGGAGGACATTTTCCTGACAATCGCCTCTATCGCCTGCTTCCAGCCCCACGTCACTAGTGGGGAGGTTCCGCCCCCGTTCAACCCGCTTACAATCTCACAGCCATGCATAAGGCTGAACGACTTGGACAACGTCGGGAAGACCGGAGGCCGCCACATGAGCATCTTCGAGATGATGGCACACCATGCATTCTCGAGCGCTCAGAATGAAGTTTACTGGAAAGAAGAGACCGTAAAATACCACCACGAGTTCCTCACGAAGGAGCTGGGTATCGATGGGGAGGAGATATCCTACATCGAGCACTGGTGGGAGGGGGGCGGCGACGCCGGTCCTGACCTTGAGGGGATCGTGAGGGGGATCGAGCTCTCGACTTTGGTGTTCATGCAGTACAGGAAAGTGGGCGGCGAATACCGGGAGCTGCCGATCAGGATAGTAGATACTGGCTACGGTCTTGAGCGCTTCACCTGGATCTCCCAGGGGACCCCTACTGCGTTCCAGGCAGTCTACGGGGGGCTCTTCGACGATCTTCTCTCGATAGCTGGATTGGAGATGCCCGAAGGGGAGATACTCGCTGAGAGCACAAGGTACGCCGGCTTGATGAACATTGTTGATACGGGATCGCTGCGCGCCACTCGCGCAAAGGTAGCCGAGAAGATCGGCACAGACCCGGACTCTTTGGAGAGGCTGCTCTCTCCGCTCGAGAAAGCCATGGCGATCCTCGACCACACGAAGACCCTTGCGTTCATGCTGGGCGACGGCATTGTTCCGTCCAACGTCAAGGCCGGCTACCTTGCAAGGTTGCTGATCAGGCGCACACACAGGATCATACAGTCACTCGGGATGAGGTCCAGCCTCTCCGACCTCCTGCTGATGCAGGTGGAGCACTGGAGGGACCAGTTCCCAGAGCTCTCCGAACGGGCGGACTACATCAGGAAGGTCTGCGACCTCGAGCTGGAGCGCTACGCCAAGACGATCGAGCAGGGGAAGGCGCTTGTCGGGAGGCTGCTCAACCTCAAAGGGGTCCGAGAGACCGGGAGGCTGCCTGGTGATAAGCTGATAGAGCTCTACGACTCGAACGGCCTGCCTCCAGAGGTCGTGAAGGAGATCTGCGAGGCGCAAGGCATATCCGTGGAGATCCCTGACACATTCGACACAATAGTAGCAGAGAGGCACGCAGGCGGCTCAAAGGCAAAGCCTTCAAAGGGCGAAGAGCGTGGTGGCGATAGCCGCCCGTTCGAGGGCCTTCCGGCTCTGCCCGAAACCCAACTCGTCTACTACGAGCAGCCGGGGCTGAAAAGGCTGCGCTGCAAGGTCATATATGCCGATCCAGGCAGGGTCGTCCTTGACAGGACGTTATTCTACCCTGAGGGCGGGGGACAGCTGAGCGATACAGGGACAATGACAAAAGCATGCTCTACCGTCAGGGTCAAGCAGGCGCTTAAGTCGAGAGGGGTCGTAGTCCACTTGGTCGAGAACGGGGGCGTCTTGGCTCCTGGGGATGAAGTCGAGTGCGAAGTGGACTGGGAGAGGAGGACGAGCTTGCAGAGGCACCACTCCTCGACACACATACTGCTCGGCGCTGCGAGGAAAGTCCTCGGGGAGCACGTATGGCAGGAGGGCGCGCAGAAGTACGTCGAGAGGAGCCGGCTTGACATATCGCACTTCGAGAAGATAACTGCCGAACAGCTACGTGAAATAGAGTCGGTAGCAAACCGAATAATAGGGGAGTGCCGCCCAATCAGGGCATACTTCGAGGAGCGGAACAGGGCCGAGCAAAAGTTCGGGATGCGCCTCTACCAGGGAGGGGTCGTCTATGGGCCGACGATAAGGGTCGTTGAGGTGGAGGGTTGGGACGTTGAGGCATGCGGCGGGATGCACTGCTCGAACACGGGCGAGATAGGCTTCTTGAAGATAATCCGGGCGGAGCGGATACAGGACGGGGTTGAGCGGATCGAGTTCGCCTCAGGACCGGCTGCCCTTGCCTACGTGCAGGGCCTGGAGTCTAGGATCGACCGCATATCCGAAATCCTGAACACCCCTGCCGACAGACTGGAGAAGTCCGCTGAGGGGCTTGTGTCGTCACTCTCAGACTCCAAGAAGACGATCGAGCGACTCAGGAAGGCCCTGGCAGCCGAGATCTTGCCCTTCCTCATCCCTTCAGCTGAGGCATTCGGCAGCCTCAGGTTATACTGCCGCCTGTTCGGGAACCTCCGGAGCGAGGACCTTCTTGCGATCGGCTCTTCCCTAGTGGCTAAAGACCATAACGCCGTAGCATTTTTCGCATCCTCGATCGATGGAGGGATACTCATAATGGCAGGCGACTCTGCCGTCAAATCGGGTGTCGATGCAGGTGGGCTAGCCGCGGAGCTCGCTAAATTCCTTTCTGGCAAGGGAGGGGGGAAGAAGGATTTGGGCCAGGGGAGGGTCCCTCCGTCTTCCCTGGGAGACTTTGAGCATGCTGCGGTAAGGCTTAAGGGCATCCTTAAGGCAATTAGTTGATCTGTACTTGCTGATGGACTTACTTCAAATGAGCTGGAGATGTTTGCATGCCCCTCGATCTCAAGAGTCTTGAAGAAAAGTGGCAGAGGCGCTGGAGCGAGGCCAGAGTATTCGAGGCCGACCCTGACCCAAACAAGCCGAAATACTACCTGACCGTCGCATACCCTTACCCGAACTCGCCCCAGCACATAGGCCACGCAAGGACCTACACCTTGGCTGACGCGCACGCCCGGTACATGCGGATGAAGGGCTACAACACGCTATTGCCAATGGCTTTCCACTACACGGGCACCCCCATACTCGCGATGAGCAAAAGGGTTGCCGCAAAGGACTCCGAGCTGATAGACGTCTTCGTGAACCTCTATGGGGTGGACGCATGCTTAATAGATTCGTTCAAGGATCCGCTGAACATAGCGAGGTACTTCCACCGCGACATAAAGCTCGGGATGCAGGCGATGGGATTCTCGATCGACTGGAGGCGGGAATTCACAACAATCGACCCTGCGTACACAAAGTTCATAGAATGGCAGTTCAGGAAGCTCCTCTCGGCCGGTCTGATCACAAAAGGATCGCACCCTGTCGGGTGGTGCCCCTCCTGCATGAGTGCAGTGGGCCAGCATGACACGAAAGGTGATCTGGAGCCCGAGGTTGTCGAGTTCACTGCCATAAAATTCAGGATGGGGGACATCAGCCTCCCGGTCGCAACCCTCCGCCCCGAAACCGTCTTCGGCGTGACCAACATATGGGTAAACCCGAACGCCAAGTACGTGGAGGTCGAGGTGGACGGGGAGCGCATGGTAGTCAGCGAAAGCTCCCTCCAAAAGCTCAAGGGGATGATGCCAAAGATCGAACGCGTAAGGGACCTCGCTGGGACGGAGTTGGTGGGCAGGCGTGCTGTGAACCCGGTGACTGGCTCCGAAGTGCCGGTGCTCCCCGCCGAGTTCGTGGATCCCAACAACGCCACCGGGGTGGTGATGTCAGTCCCTGCGCATGCGCCCTATGATCTGCTCGCCCTACGGGACCTCAAGTCAAATTCTGACGCGATCCGTTCATATGGCATAGATCAGCGCGCAATCGCCGCCATAGAGCCGATACCAGTCGTCGCACTCGAAGGCTTCTCGACTGTGCCGGCTGAGGATGTCGTGAAGAGGCTGGGCGTCAAGGACCAGCACGATCCGAAGGGAGAGATTGCCACCAAGGAGCTCTACCAGAAGGAGTTCCACCAAGCAAAGATGCTGCCGACTACCGGTGAGTATGCGAACATGCCGGTCAGTAAGGCAAAGGACAGGATAAAACAGGATCTGGTCTCCAGCAGGAGGGCCTTCCTTTTCTACGAGATAATCAACGGGCCCATCCACTGCAGGTGCGGCGCGGAGGTCACTGTCAACCTCGTCGAGGATCAGTGGTTCATCAACTACGCCGACGAGTCCTGGAAAGAAAAGGTGAGGAAGCACCTGAAGAGCATGTCCCTCGTACCCGATGATCTCCGACAGGAGTTCGAGAACGTCGTGGAGTGGCTGAAGGAGAAGGCCTGCGCGAGGAGGGCCGGGCTTGGCACGAGGCTGCCCTGGGACAAGGAATGGGTGATCGAAAGCCTCTCGGACTCGACGATCTATATGGCGTTCTACACGATATCGAGGGTGATCAACGAGCGCAATGTTGACCCGTCCTCCCTCACCGACGAGGTCTTCGACTATGTCTTCTTTGGGAAGGGAGATCCCTCTGCCCTGCCGATCGAGAGGGGCGTACTGGAGGAGATGCGCAGGGAGTTCAATTACTTCTATCCTTTGGACAGCCGGCACTCGGGCAGGGATCTCGTCCCGAACCACTTGACCTTCTTCGTCTTCAACCATGTCGCCATATTCCCCGAGCAGTATTGGCCGAGGCAGATAGCGGTCAACGGCAGCGTCCTGATGGACGGGAAGAAGATGTCAAAGTCCCTTGGCAATATCATCCCTCTCCACAAGGCGATAAAGATCTATGGCGCCGACACGCTGAGGACCTCGATACTCTCAGCCTCAGAGCTCCTGCAGGACGCAGACTTCAGCGACTCCCAGGCGAAGAGCATCCGATCCAGGCTCATGGAGTTCTATGACCTCTCCTGCTCATACGCCGATGCTGGTGCGCTAGATCTTGCTTCCGCAGACCAGCTTGACAAATGGATCATTAGCAGGGTTCAGCGGGTGGTCTTACAAGTGGACTCCTCGATGCAGTGCCTCAGGATGAGGGAGGCGATACACTGCGCCTTCTACACACTCCAGCAGGACCTGCAGTGGTACATGCGGCGCCGCGGTAACCGCTGCAGCGACCCTAAGACCAGGTCGATCATTAAGTATGTCCTCGAATCGATTGTGAAGCTGATGGCGCCCTTCGCCCCGCACATATGCGAGGAGATCTGGGAGATGTTCGGGAGGGAGGGGTTTGTTTCAGTAGCCCCATACCCGTCTGCCGATCAGTCGCTCATATTCGAGAAGGACGAGATAGCCGAGGATCTGCTGAAATCCTTGGTCTGCGACACAGCCGAGATCATCCGCGTGACTGGCATCTCCCCCACCCGGATATGCTACTATACCTCGCCCAAATGGAAGTGGGAGATCTACCTCAAAGCCCTCTCAGCCTTGGATTCGGGGGTTGACCCCAAGAGCCTCGTCAGAGCGCTTATGAAGGACCCGGAGATAAGGAAGAGGGGAGGCGAGGCTGCCAAATTCATCAACACCATATCCTCCTGCGTCATAACGCTCCCCAAGGAGGAACGGAAAAAGATTCTTAGGAACTCAGGGATCGACGAGAACGCTTTCATCGGGGAGTGCGCTGGCTTCCTTTCGGAGTACTTCAAGTGCAAGGTTGAGATACAGAGTGCAGACTCGCCCAGATACGATCCGAAGGGCAAGGCGGGGCAAGCCTCACCCCTGCGACCTGCGATATACGTAGAGTAGAAGTAGAGGGTAGTGCTTAGGATGTCTGACACCTTGAGGGAGGCTGCGGCCGACTTGAGGCACCTCCTCTCGAGGGGGTACAGGCGTTCTTCAGCCGTGAGGTTCGTGGCTGACAGGTATCGCCTGTGCAGGGCAGAGCGGCTCGCCCTGTACCGCTGCGTCTACCCGAAGGAGGCTGCAGAGGCCCACCTGAGGAAGCTCGTCCCTGCCGAGGATCTGCGGGGCGCGGTCATGTCCATAGACGGCTTCAACGTCCTGCGGACTGTCCACGCCGCATTGCACGGGCGCCCCATCTACCTCTGCGACGACGGGTTCGTGAGGGACATCTCAAT
>MAGV01000062.1:10178-16345 GCA_001717015.1 Candidatus Methanosuratincola petrocarbonis (ex Vanwonterghem et al. 2016)
CCCGAACCCGCCATCCCAAGCCCTGTGTACCGCCGAGCCATGCATTCCTGCCATTCTGGAGCGTTTCTTTCAAGCGGTCATTCTGCTGGGCACCCTTGGCAGACCCTGTTGTAACTGCCGCTTAAGTGGGATCTCCTAAAGCTACGGTACTCTTCCGAATTCCATATGGCCCAGAATGGTGTCTCGAAAGCATTGCCGAAGGTGATCCTGCTCGGGTCCATCCTCGCAGTGCACGGAGTGACCTCCCCCTCGCATGATATGAATGCGCTGGAGAATGGCCACTGGCACTTCCCGAACCTCTTCTTCACAATCCCTCCACCAGCCTGGAGAACCATATCCCTAAGTGCCTGGTACTGTGCGCCATCCTCCTGCCACCAGTTTTCTAGGGGCACAGACACGCACCTTACCCCCCTCTTGGCGAACGCGGACTGGATCGCAGGAAGGATCCTGAGGTTCTCAGGGGTCCCAAGAACAGAGACGCTCAGCCTGCCGTCGGTTCCAAGCGAGGGTTGCTCGGAGAGCAGTATGTCGATGGCGGGGATCGTGGCAATATTGAACGAGAGCTCGATGAAGTCGAAAGAGAATAGTATCTCATATGCGTTCTCCTCGCTGACATTCATGCCGTTCGTGACCAGTTTCGTCCTCAAGCCCCTGAGGTGGGCCTCGGTGCACATCCTGAAAACCTCTGGGTTCTTAAGGGGCTCGCCCAAACCGCTCATGACCACCTGCTCGAGCGTGGGTATCCCGTCGAGGATCCTCTTGAAACAATCAAAGCCCATATCCTTCCCCTTTCTTGCGCTCGGGATGGTCCCGTGCAGACAGGTCGGGCACTCGAGATCGCACTTGGTCGTCGGCTCTATCACGACCTCCCTCGGCAGGGGCGCCCTCTCATGCCATTTTCTGAGCCTAAGCAAGCCGGTCCTGATGGGGTTCGGCACCATGCGAAGACACCTGCGATGCTGCCCTGGAATATCTCTGGTTGGGTCTAATGAAGTTTCTGAAAAAGCATTCCGCGCGCAATCCGGTTGCAGATGATATATATCCCGCGTTTCAAATATCAGTCTGGAAAAAGATGAACCAGCCTGAATGTTGTTTTTGCATAAGGACAGGAAGAGAAACAGGGGAGCTTGTAAGGCGTGCAATCATGGCCCTCGGCCTGCTCGACAGGACTAGGGAGATAATCTCTGAGGGGGGATTCGTCTACTTCCCCGTAACCAGGCGTCCTGAGCAGAATGAGATCGAGGCGATCTCCAAAGCCGGAGAGGTCTCTGTGGAGCCAAGGCGCCTCCCGGAGATTTCGCCCCCCTGCCCGAAGAGCATTGAAGAATTCCTTCAGGGCAAGATGCCACAGGATGCCCTCAGATCACTGCCAAAATCCTACGACATCGTCGGGGACATAATCGTCATTGAGCGCCTCTTGCCTGGCGCAGAGCCCTACCGGAAAGAGATAGCCGAGGCCCTGCTGAGATTTCACAAAAGCGCCAAGACAGTCCTGCTCAAGACAGGAAAGGTCGACGGCCCTTACCGCATACCCGTCCTCGAGCTCCTCGCCGGAGAGGACAGGCGCGAGACTGTGCATTCAGAGTACGGGATCAGGCTTAGGGTAGACCTCTCCAAGGCATACTTCTCTCCAAGATTGGGCTTCGAGCGGAACCGCGTGGCAGATCTTGTCAAGGACGGTGAAACAGTGGTGGACATGTTCGCTGGCGTCGGGCCGTTTTCCATAATGATCGCGAAGAGGCACAGATCAAGGGTATTCGCAATCGACATTAATCCGGACGCAGTCAAGATGATGCAGTACAATTTGAGTATCAACCGTCTTAAAGGTGAAGTTACGCCGATTTGCGGCGACGCCTCAGCTCTCTCTTCAAAACTGCAGGGTACTGCAGACCGCGTAATAATGAACTTGCCCGCCCAGTCCCTTGAGTTCTTGGGCGCCGCGCGCCAGTTCCTAAAGAGGAGCGGCGGCGCTGTACATGTTTACCTGTTCTCCGGTCCCCCTCCAACCGAGTCTGCCATCAGAAAGTTCGCAGAGAAGGCATCCCGTGTCGGGGAATATGAGTTGGTAAACTGCCGGGTGGTCAAGCCGACCGCCCCCAGGGAATGGATCGTCTCCATTGACGCCCAATTCAAACAGCTCTGAACGCCAAAAAGTGTTTCCATGTTTTTCAATTCGAACAAATATTTTTATTAAGCGCGACCTTTCATATCTACTAGTAGTTTACCCTTACCTCCAAGGTGGCAGTTGATGTCGCAGTCAAAAAAGCGGATACTTGTGGTTGATGACGACGAGGACATCCGGGAGACCCTCAAGTCCCTGCTAACGAAGAAAGGGTATATTGTGGATACCGCAAATGACGGGGCAACGGCGATCCAGAAGTCCGAATCAACCCCTTACAACCTCGCCCTGCTTGACGTGGTACTTCCGGACATGGAAGGGACCCAGCTTCTTGTGAAGCTGAAGCCGACCACGCCCCGCATGCGCAAGATAATGGTAACCGGTCATGCGTCGCTTGATAACGCCATTAGGGCGGTCAACATGGGCGCCGACGGCTACCTGATAAAGCCGGTCTCCCCACCAGAATTGCTGAGGATGATAGAGGACCAGCTAAAGCGGCAGGAGGACGACGGGCGGCTAACCCAGGAGAAGATTACGTCTTTCATAGAAACGCGAATAAAAATGCTCGAGGGATCTGAGGGGGGTAAAGAATAGCCTCTGAAGATGACCGCATTAATTTGGATGGGTGCGCATTAATGTCGGCTGAATTTTCGTCTAGGGCGACTGTCTATTTGCACAACAAGGACTTCGAAAGCATAGTGCGGAGTGCGCTGAAGGACATATTCGGGGAGCCCCTAGCCTCATCGGTCATCTTCCAAATCGGCGGCACAGAGTCGATCATGGACCCGTCCCTATTCGAGAAGAAGATCCGCCTAGTTTTCGGTCCGGGGGCAGATCTGATCTTGGATTATGTGGCTAAGAAGCTCGAGAATCCCCGGAAGAGGATTGTCCGCAAGTGATCTGCGATCGGTCAATCCGGGGCCTCCACCTCAATCGTCAGCCTGATCTTGGCGCCATCCCTTGCGATCCTTTCCACCAGATCCCTCCTCAGTTCAGAGGCTGACTTGTCTGAATAGACCATCAGCGTCCGCCCGCAGACATATCCGCTCTTCCTGGCAACCATTTCACTCTCACTCTCGAGGGTCAGCCTTGCGCTGCCCCTGCCCCTGACGACGTCACATATCCCGTCTGATTCGATCCACAGCGCCACTTCCGTGCCGTCCCTCCTCAGCGCCTCCTTCATCTCCTGCGGGAGCTCCGAAAGGCCCAGGGTCGCCCTAGTGGCGACTATGCAGTCCCCCTTCCTGGTCTTAACCTCGTCCTTCGTGATCTCAAGCGTAGTGGGGTGCCTCGCAGAGATCTTCCTGTCCCCCTCCGCATAGAATGTCAATTTCCGCATGGCAACCAAGCTTTTTTTAGGCTTAGCCTCTATAAATCTTTAGAAGTGTCTCAGGTTGGGCATGTCTGATAAGAGGGAGCAGCTGGTTAGGCGACTGATCGAAGAGGGTGTGCTGAGCCAGCCTGAAGTCATAAAGGCGATGTCGAAGGTGCCCAGGGAGGAATTTGTAGTCCCCGAGCTCCGGGAGCAGGCATACATGGACACCCCGCTCCCTTCACTTGAAGGGCAGACAATTTCTGCGCCCCACATGGTCGCGATCATGTGCCAGCTGCTCTCACTGAAGCCGGGGCACATAGTGCTTGAAGTCGGGGCTGGCACAGGCTACCATGCCGCGGTTTGTGCTGAGATCGTTGCCCCGCGGCAGCCTGGCGCCAGAGACGGACATGTATTCGCCATCGAGCGTGTGCGTTCCTTGGTCGAATTCGCCAGGTCGAACCTTGCGCGCTGCGGGTACTCCGACAGGGTCACTGTGGTCGAAGGGGACGGGACACTGGGATACCCTGATGCTGCTCCCTATGACGCGATCCTCGTCACCGCTGCCGCCCCTAGGATACCTCCACCGCTTAAGTCGCAGCTCAGGGACGGGGGCAGGATGGTAATCCCAGTCGGCGAGGCATACTCGATCCAGGACCTGATAGTTGTCGAGAGGACCGGCAGCGACTTCAAGGAGTGGACATACGGGGGGTGCGTCTTCGTCCCCCTCTGTGGAAGGTATGGCTGGAGCCAATGACTCTAGAACCATCGCATGAGGTCGGGCTGGCGCCTCTTCTCCTTCCCCCCCTCCACGAGCCTGGCAAGCGCAGCCCTTATCCTCTCAGGCGAGAAGTCGAACCCGTCACAGAGGTACGCCACAAGCCCCTCGGTGTCGACCTTGCCCCAAGCCAGGCTGTAGTCGCCCCTCACCGTCGGTTTCAGGAAGATCTCCCTGATGGCCCTGTAGTCTATGGTTTGATCATCCTCCACCAGCCCGCGCTCTAGCGCCGCCTCCAGAGATCCTGCCTCCTTCAGTATCTTCAGCGCCTTCTTGGGGCCTATGCCCTTGAACCCCTCCGGGTTGAAGTCTGTTCCGATGAGTATGCCCAGATCGACCAGCATCTCCCTGGTCAGCCCATTCTCCCTCAGGACTTCCTCGAGCTCGACCAGCTCGGGCTCGATGCTGACGTAAACGGGCTTGTTGGGTAGCTTCCTCCTCCCGGATATGGTCAGGTTCCTTACGAGCCTGGGCGCCCCGAAGAGCAATGAATCGTAGTCCTGGCTTGCGACCGCCCATGCATCGCCCTTCATCGCCATGTAGGCTGCCTGAGCCTCCCCCTCCGATGGTGCCTGCACCCATGGCACGCCCAGGAGATCGAGCAGAGACTTCGACTGCTCGACCATCTCCGACGAGAGCCTCGAGGTGGCCTGCGCGTGCTTCCTCGCTGCCTTCAGGTCTCCCCTCTCGATTGCCTTCCTGTACTCTTCCCTCGCCTTCTCCTTTGTTTCCACCCTCCGGGAAATCTCTTCCGCTTTCATCTCCGGCGGCTTGCCGTCAAATGTGTAGACGGGCTTCACACCCGCCTCGAGGAGGTTGATCGTCCTGTAGAAGATGCCGCTCAGGTGGCTGGTGACCCTGCCCCTCGAGTCCCTCAGCGGGGTCCCGTCCGGCTGCCTGATTATCGCGAGAAACTGGTAAAGCGCATTGTAACCGTCGATGGCGAGTATGCGCCCCCCAAGCCCCTCAAGGGAGACCGGGGTGTGCCTTACGAGGTCCTTCAAGTTTACGCCCAGGGACTGCCCCCCCGCCGCGCACTATTTTGGCTGAAGGAGAGAGATCACTCTGCCCTTCTTGATCTGCGACACCGTTATCTTCCCCCTCAGCTCCAGGTTCATCAGTATCTTGTTTATCTCGAGCGCTGAGATGTCCCTCATCATTGCCCTGAGCATCTCAACGAGCTCCTCTTCCTTCAGGGTCCCCTGCCTCTTCGCGAGCAGATCCAGCACTATCAGCTCCGGCGACTCGGTCCTCCACCTTATCCCCTCTTCTGCCACTGCACCACTCTCCCTCTCCCCATTCTACTTCTGCCAACGCAATCAGATGAAATTGATGAGCGGCGACTTGCCCCTCAGGGACTGCTTGCTCCTCTCCTCCCATGCCTTGTAGTACTTGAGCATCTCCTCGCTTATGGTTGGTCGTATCTTCTCCTTTGCCTTGAGGAAGTGCCTCATCTGGACCTCCTTCGCCTCCGGATCCTCCCTCAGCGACATCATCCCTGCCTCCCTGCAAAGCGCCTCAATGTCCGATCCGGCATAGTTCATCGTCATCGCCACCAGCTTTTCAAGGTCCACGTCCTTCGCCAGCGGCATGTTCCTTCGTGTGTATCTTGAAGATCTGCATCCTCGTCTCATTGTCAGGCCCCGGGACGTAGAGCAGCTTGTCAAACCTCCCGGGACGCAGCAGCGCTGGGTCGATGATGTCGGGCCTGTTTGTGGCGCCTATTATGACGACGTTGAAGAGCCCTACCAGTCCGTCCATCTCTGTCAGGAGCTGGCTGATTACCCTCTCAGTGACCATGGAGTCGCTCGAGCCGCCCCCCCTCATGGGCGCGATCGAGTCGATCTCGTCGAAGAAGATGACCACGGGGGCTGCCGTCCTCGCCTTCCTGAAGACCTCCCTTATCGCCCGCTCTGACTCGCCGACCCATTTGCTGAAGATCTCGGGACCCTTGACCG
>MAGV01000062.1:16731-17989 GCA_001717015.1 Candidatus Methanosuratincola petrocarbonis (ex Vanwonterghem et al. 2016)
TCAGCGGCATGCCCCTGACATGGACTTGGAGGATCTCCTGCCTCCCCTTCTTGTCGGGCATCGAGATGGCTAGCTCGCGGTCGAACCTGCCGGGCCTCCTCAGGGCGGGGTCTATCGCGTTCTGCCTGTTGGTTGCCCCGATCACGATCACGTCGCCGCGGGTCTCGAGGCCGTCCAGCAGGGCAAGAAGCTGAGCGACGACCCTCTTCTCGACCTCCCCAGTAACTTCCTCCCTCTTGGGGGCTATCGCGTCGAGCTCGTCTATGAATATGATGGCGGGCGCGTGCTGCTTCGCCTCATCGAAGAACTCCCTTAGCTTCTGCTCCGACTCGCCGTAGAACTTGCTCATGATCTCAGGGCCGTTGATCGCGATGAAGTACGACTCGGTCTCGTTGGCGACAGCCTTCGCGAGGAGCGTCTTCCCGCACCCCGGCGGTCCGTACAGCAGCACCCCCTTCGGCGGATCGATCCCGAGCCTCTTGAAAAGCTCCGGGTGCTTCAGGGGCAGCTCCACCATCTCCCTCACCTTCTCGATTGCGTCTTTAAGCCCCCCGACGTCCTCATACGTGACTCGAGGGACCTTGGCTGCCTCCGCGGGCTTCTCGAGGATTGTCAGTGTGGTCTCCTCGTTCACCATGACTATCCCGGAGGGCTTGGTCGAGACTACCGCGAACGGGATCGCCTGCCCGAGCACGGGTATCAGGACGTTGTCCCCCTCCACGACTGGTGTGTCGGCGAGCCTCCTCTTCACGAAGCTCACGAACCCTGAATCCACGCTTATCGTGAACGAGAGGGGTGCGAGCTTTACGAGGTTGGCAGGCTTGGACTCAGCCTTCCTAACTGTGATCTTCTCCCCTATCCCGACTCCTGCATTCTTACGGATCAGCCCGTCCATTCTTATGATGTCCATGCCTTGATCCTCGGTGTAGGCGGGCCAGACTATGGCGGCTGTCTTCCTCTTGCCCTCTATCTCTATCACGTCGCCGACGCTGACGCCTATCTTCTTCATCGCGTCCGCATCGATCCTGACCTTGCCCCTGCCCACGTCCCTCTGCTTCGATTCGGCAACCCTGAGTACGACCTCTTTAGAATTCTCCATACGATGCACCACTTCTCTTACCAAAACCTGAGTCCGGTGACAGACTGCCTACCTATTTAGGCTAGCAACAAATGTTATTAAATCCTTTTTGCAAAAAAAGGCATCAACCGGGCAGCGTCTGGACTATCTCAACGTCCACCTGCCCGACTCCCTTGACCG
>MAGV01000062.1:17999-18490 GCA_001717015.1 Candidatus Methanosuratincola petrocarbonis (ex Vanwonterghem et al. 2016)
CCGCGAAGGCGTCCTCGACAGGCTGTGTGCCGCCTGGGAAGTCCCCGGGCATTATGACGAACACCTTCAGCGCCTTCAGCCCGAATGCTATCTCCTCCTCTTGGAACTTGTGGACGTACAGGTCTTTCTCGCCCTTTGGGAGCGCAGCCTTCAGATCGTCCTTGAGCTTGTCGAGGCTTATCGAGTCGTCCTCGGGTAGAATCTTGATCACAGCAAGGAGCTTGGACATGATCAACCAGCCCTCCTCATGGTCCCTGGAAGCCGCACTTCGGGCACTTGTAGTTGTTCACCAAGTCCCTGCACCTCCTGCACCTCCAGAAGACTACCTCGCCGCAGTTCGGGCAAGGCAGCCTGACCCCCTTCTGGTCCGGGAGTATGGGCTCTTTGCAGGAAACACAGGTCGGCAACTCGAGCTCGCTCATTGATCTTCACCAAAGTAAGATGACAAAGAAGTCCGCTCATATATAAAGTATTGCCAAAACGCAACACCC
>MAGV01000063.1:0-3741 GCA_001717015.1 Candidatus Methanosuratincola petrocarbonis (ex Vanwonterghem et al. 2016)
CGAGGGAGGAGCACAGGAGGCTATGGGCTTTCCCGTTCGACACTAAGAGGAGGATGATGGCAACCGCAAACGAGGTGCGGGGAACCAAAGTCCTATTCGTCAAAGGGGCGTTCGAGGAGATCAGGAAGATCTCGGTTGACGCAGGTGAGGCAGAGAGGCTCGCCAAGGAGGAGGAAGGGATGGCCTCGAGGGGGCTAAGGATAATCGCGATAGCCGCCGGCGAGTGGACGTCAAATTCCCCTGAGGAGTGGAGGGTCAGGGTTGTCGCCCTCGTCGGGTTCCTAGACCCACCGAAGGAAGGGGTGAGGGATGCGGTGATTACCGCCAAGAGGGCTGGGATCAGGGTGATGATGATCACGGGGGATCACCCGCTCACGGCTAAGGCGATCGCAGGGGCGGTCGGCATATGGCGCGAGGGTGACAGGGCCCTCACCGGGGCGGAGGTGGACGCGATGGACGGGGGTGCGCTGTACGAGGCCCTCAAGAACGCCACCGTGGTGGCTAGGGCGCTGCCCGAGACCAAGTACAGGATAGTCAAGACTCTGCAGGAAAGGAACGAGATAGTCGCCGTGACTGGGGACGGGGTCAACGACGTCCCTGCGCTCAAGGTCGCGGACCTGGGGATCGCGATGGGATCTGGGAGCGAGGCTGCCAAGAGCGTCGCTAAGATGGTCATCCTGGACAGCAACCTGAGTGTGATAGTAGACGCGATAAAGATAGGGAGGGTGATCGCGGACAACATCAGGAAGGTGATCTACTACCTCCTCTCAACCAGCATGATGCAGATAGTGCTCCTTGCGCTCGCCGTCTTCGCAGGGTACCCCATCCCGCTGCTCCCGATACAGATCCTGTGGATCAACATAGTGACCGACGGGGTCCAGGACAAGTTCTTCCCGTTCGCCAAGGAGGAGGGCGATGTGATGGGTCGCAGGCCGAGGAAGCCCAAGGACCAGTTCTTCGACAGGTTCCAGGTCTTCAGGATCGGGTTCTTCGGAATCATCGGCGGGGTGGCAGCCCTCGTGCTCTTCAGGTACCTGTCATACGAGTACGGGTACGAGTCAGCGGTCGCAGTAACATTCACAGCCGTGGCGGCAGCGCAGTGGTTCAACGGGATACAGGCACAGAAGGAGAGGGAGCCGTTCCTCAAGAACGTAAGGAGGAGCTTCCAGATCAACCCGTATGCATACGCAGGGGTTGGGCTCGGGCTGATCCTCCAGCTCTTCGCGATCTATGCGGTGCCCGGGGTGTTCGGTGCCGTCCCGCTCGGGCTCGAGCAGTGGGCGTACGTCGCGGGGTTCTCAGCTTTCGCCTTCCTGGTGGTCGAGGCGAGGAAACTGATCGAGCCCAGGATTCTCAGGGAGTGAACAGAAGCATTTTTATTTTTTTAGATGTTAGCGTATAGCCATGAGGTTTCTTGTCACTGGAGGGGCGGGCTTCATAGGTTCGAACATCGTCTGGAGGCTCATCGCCAGAGGGGACGAGGTGGAGGTCATCGACGACACGAGCCTGGGGAAGCCGAATAACCTGCCCGAGAGCGGGAGGATGAGTTTCATCAGAGGGGATGTGAGGGACAGGGCTCTCCTTGAGGGGGCGTTCAGCAGGGCGGATGGGGTCTTCTTCGACGCCGCCAGGAGCTCCTCGCCGATGTTCTACCCGGACCCGAGGGAAGGCGTGGAGGTCAACGTGATGGGGTTCATTAACGCCCTCGAGGCTGCCAGGAAGCGGGACCTCCCCATCGTGTACGCCTCGACATCGTCGCTTTACAGCAGGTGCGATCCCCCGCACAGGGAGGATATGCACGTTGTCCCAGGGTCATTCTACGAGTACTCTTTCCTGGCAAGGGAGATGGCTGCTAGGCTCTACCGTGAGCTATACGGGGTAAGGGCAGTCGGGCTTAGGTACTTCAGCGTCTACGGCCCGAGGGAAGAGTTCAAGGGGAAGTACGCGAACAACATATCCCAGTTCGCCTGGGAGATTATGAAGGGGAGGCGCCCAGTCATCTACGGCGACGGGACGCAGACCAGGGACTTTGTATTCGTGGAAGATGTGGTGGAAGCCAACCTCCTGGCGATTGAAAATGCAGACCGCGCGGGCGGGGAGGTGTTCAATGTAGGGACAGGGGTGGAAACCACATTCAACCGGGTCGTCGAGATCCTCGCTGAGGAGCTGGGGGTCGATATTAAGGCGACCTACGTAGAGAACCCGATCAGGAACTATGTCAGGCGCACGCTCGCAGACACAACCAAGGCAGCCGAAAGGCTGGGCTTCAGGGCCAGGGTCCCGCTGCGCGAGGGGATAAGGAGGACGATCGAGTACTACAAGGCAAGGGTATGAATGTGGCGAATAGTGCAACTGACACCCTCACCTTATGGTTGAGGGGTTTAGGCACCAGTCTGTTTATTCGCTTCCTCAACCCATCAAAGCTAAGCGTATTGATTTTCCAAAATACCGACTATCCTCTCAGCTGACCTCCCGTCCCCGTAGGGGTTATCCCAGCCTCCCCTCCTGGGCAGCATTGCCCTCGCGCATTCGAGCATCCTCAAAGGGTCTGCACCCGCAAGGATATTGGCGCCTACCGCTAGAGTCTCCGGGCGCTCAGTGTTGTCCCTCAGGGTGACGCAAGGCACACCCAAGATGCACGCCTCCTCCTGCACGCCGCCAGAGTCGGTCATTATGAGCTCTGCGCCCTTTTCCAAAGCCAGGAATCCCAGGTAGTCCACAGGGTCGATCGCCCTTATCCTGCCCCCGAGAGGTATCCCGAAATCGTTAAGCCTTTTCCGTGCACGCGGGTGGGCAGGGTATACCACTTCCAGACCGAGTTCTTCGGAAACGAGATTGAGCCCCTCTATGATCTTCCTCAGTCTCATAGGGTTGTCGGCGTTCTCCTGCCGGTGGATGGTCGCCAGCAAGTAACGGTCCAATCCGAATATCGACTTGGGATCCTTCCCCGCGACCAGAAAGAGGCTCTGCTGCACTGCATCCACAACGGTGTTCCCAGTAACTGCTATCTTCTTGATATCGATGCCTTCACCGATCAGGTTTTGCGCTGAGACTTGGGTCGGGGCGAACAGATAGTCAGAGATGTGGTCAGCCACGATACGGTTCACCTCCTCCGGCAGNCAGCCCCGCCTCGACGTGCCCGACTTTGATATGCATCTTGGCGGCAGCCAAAGCTCCCGCGAGTACAGTGTTTGTGTCACCCTCCACTAGAACGCACCTGGGCTTCTCCTCAGCGAGGATTTTTTCGATACCGATCAGCATCCTTCCAGTCTCCTCGCCGTGCGTCCCGGATCCGACTCCCAGGTTGTATTTCGGCGGGCTCAGCTTGAGAACCTCGAAGAAGACTCCGTCCATGTTATGCGAGTAGTGCTGCCCAGTGTGTAGCACAAAGTGATCGATTTCCCTCTTCTCCAGCTCCCTTATGATCGGCGACATCTTGATAATCTCGGGCCTGGTTCCGAGGATCACAGCGATCTTCATAGGCGGATTCCACAGAGGTAGTGGTGGAGAGAGAAGTTTTAACTCTATCGCGGCTTGGGAGCGATTGGAGGGAGGAAGAAGGGGAGGTTACCGGCTCCTGCCGATCGGGAACTTCACGACCTCCGGGTTCTTGTTCATTTCCTTCAGTATGATCTCGGTGAGATCGCTCATCGACCTGACCAGCTTCGACGGAGGGTACGGGTAGAGGACCGTAACGTTGATCCAGCTCGCCTCTGGCGTGAAAATGACCCGTGGCCCCGC
>MAGV01000063.1:3790-5877 GCA_001717015.1 Candidatus Methanosuratincola petrocarbonis (ex Vanwonterghem et al. 2016)
GCCCCGCCTCGATGAGGTTCCTGAACATGGGAGCACAGTTGCTCGACTCGCACGCCTTTAGCATGCTTTCGACCTCTGGTCGGATGTACTCGCTGACGCACCTCACTAAGATCTCCTTCACCGCGCCGAGGTCGCTCTCATAGGCGAGGTTGAAGGTCACCGAGCCTACTCTGACAGGGGAGAGGCGGCTGCCGTAGACTGCCACTATTTCGGATAGGACGGTCGAGTTGGGAATGATGAGCATCCTGCCGGTCACAGACCAGAAGGAGGACTCATCCCCTATCTCAACCAGGGTAGTCATGAGATATCCGATGTCTGTGACTATCCCCCTGACGTCTCCTATCTTCACGCTGTCGCCGATCATATAGGTCTTCCTGACGTTGATGTAGACCCAGGCGAAGAAGTTCGATATCACCGGGGCAAGCGAGTACGAGAGGATGAGACCTATGATGCCAAAGGAGGTCACAAAGATGATCAGCTCTTTGAATATGAAGGAGATTATTGCGGCAATCGCCAGGAGGATGAATAACACCTTGACAAGCCTCCCGACGGAAACCCTCGAATGGAGGTCATCGATCTTTGAAACCAGGAGGACGTAGATTATCTCCGAGAGTACCAGGGCGACCAGCAGGATTAGAATGGAGAGGATGGATTCGATTAAGTACTGTCCGTAGGGTGGGGACTCGAGTTCTGGAAGGAATATCAAATATAAGACCGAAACGAGACTTGCGGCTGAGGCGTAAGTCAGGAGGCTCCGCTTCGATGGCTTCTCCCCGCTCAACAGCATTTTGCTCCTCCTCATCCTGAGCACGACTGCGACGAACCTAGCCAGCCTGATGAACCGCAAGGAGCGCAGACCGGCACCTATGATCGTGATGGTCTCGAAAAAGACAAAGGCATAGGCTGGCACGATAGCCAGAAGGTCGATCCAGTGCCACTTCAGGTACCCCAGCTTGTCCTTTTCGGACCTGAGCTCTAAGGCGAAGTCGACCGCGAAGACGATGCATATCAGTAGATCTGCGAGGTAAACGAGTTGCCTCCATCCTGGCTCAAGGGGGAAGGTAAAGTCGACCAGCAGTAGGAGTATCGAGAGCACTGCGAGGAGCGCCATCGCCAACTCGGAGAGAACCCAAGACCTCACGCCGACCACACCACTCCACTTCGCTTCACAAAACCGTATGCACAGGAATATTGCTTTTTAAGCTTGCCATGATTGATGGGCACAGTAACGGCGGGCATTAGGTTTCGCGAGCTGCCGAGGCGCGCTTTGGTTCTTTCAGCGTAAACCCAATCCGACATCATATAACTAGACCATCGGGGTTTTAATCCAATAGAGTTAAGAATTCTGACGAGTAATATCGTTTTTAATGGTCTGTTATGAGTGCGATCGTTGCCCAGAGCCTAACGAAGAAATTCAACTCCTTCACCGCAGTGAACGGGCTCAGCCTGGAGGTTCAGGAGGGCGAGGTCTTCGGACTGCTCGGGCCGAACGGCGCTGGCAAGACCACGACGATCAGGATGCTCACGTGCATCATATCCCCCACCTCGGGAACGGCCGAGATCCTCGGGAAGGATATCAACAGAGACCCTTCGGCAGTGAGGGCATTGGTGGGCGTACAGACCGAAAGCCCCAGCCTCTATGAGCGCCTGACCGCGTCGGAGAACCTCGAGTTCTTTGCCAAGGCTTACGGGATGGGGAACGCTGCAAGGATCCACTCCAGGATAAGGGAGCTGCTCGAGTTCTTCGACCTTTGGGAGAGGAGGGGGGGAGAAGGTCTCCGTCTTCTCCAAGGGCATGAAGCAAAAGCTCGCCATTGCCCGGGCGATCATTCACGATCCTCCGGTGCTCTTCCTGGACGAGCCGACGTCAGGGCTGGACCCCGAGTCGTCGAAGCTAATCCGTGATCTCATACTCAAGCTGAGCAGGATAGAGAGGAGGACGATTATGATATCCACCCACCGGCTCGAGGATGCAGAGAGGATCTGCAACAGGGTAGGGATAATACTGAGGGGGGAGCTGAAGGTCGCGGGCACGCCTGAGGAGCTCAGGAGGAGGGTTGCGGGGGAGGCAAAGGTGGAGATCAGGG
>MAGV01000063.1:5993-13406 GCA_001717015.1 Candidatus Methanosuratincola petrocarbonis (ex Vanwonterghem et al. 2016)
CTGATCACCCCGGACATTGTCAGGAGGATCGTCGAGGAGGGCGGCCAGGTCCTCTCAGTGAGGCCGTTCCTGCCGTCCCTCGAGGAGACCTACTTGAGGTTAGTTGAGGGGATGCGCGGGTGAATTTCGGGAACGCGATGCTGGTATTCCGGAAGGACTGGAAGGAGATCAGGAGGAACTACCAGGTCCTGGCGCCGATCATATTCGTTCCCCTGGTCTTCACCACCGTGCTGCCGCTGATCCTAGTCCTAGTCCCCTCAGTGGTCGGGGTGCCAGGCACGGCTTTCCAGCTCATCGGACCAATGTTCGAGAACCTCCCCCCGGAGGTCAGGGCAGCGGTAGCGGGGATGGGCGCGGAGGAGGCGATGGTCTACGTATTCGCCCTCTACTTCTTCGCCCCGTTCTTCCTCATAATACCCATCATGGCCTCCAGCGTCCTCGCCTCAGACAGCTTTGCGGGCGAGAAGGACAGGAAGACCCTTGAGGCGCTGCTCGCTACGCCGCTCAAGGACGGGGAGCTGCTTCTGGGGAAGGTTCTCGTCTCGTTCATACCGTCGATCCTCGTTACCTTCGCCTCCTTTGCGGTCTACTGCCTGGTCGTGGACCTTGCGTCGGTCCTCCACTTCGGGGGGGAGTTGCTGCTACCCAATACGCTCTGGATGCTCTTCATATTCGGAGTCACCCCGCTCGTGGCCTTGGCGGGCATAGGGGTCACGGTCATAATTTCGCTCCGTGTAAAGGGCTACAGGGAGGCGCAGCAGATGAGCGCCATCCTGATCGCGCCAGTCTTGGCGCTCGTCTTCGCAGAGGTCGGCGGCGCAATAGTCTTCGGGCCGCTTATGATACTCCTCATGATAGGGTTGTTCGCGCTGGTTAATGCGGTAGTGCTGGTCTTGGGGATCAGGCACTTCAACAGGGAAGAACTCCTCACCAGGGGCGGCTGACCAAATCCCCCTCATGCGACCAGTCCCGCATAAACCATCTTTAATAGGTCTGGACCTCCAAGTTTTGCTAATTTCAGATAAGTATAAAGAGATTAATACCAAATTGTTATTTTGTGGTGTAAAGTTTTGAGAATTTTTAAGGGGGCTGCCGCAGCTCTCCTATTAACCGCGCTCATACTCTGCGCTTCTCCCTCGGTCTTGTCAGCCGGGCTGACGATCACGGTCGATTCAGACACCTCCCTCTACTCAGCGGGGGAGACAGTCTCCATAAGCGTGTCAGGGCCCCCATCGTTCGTCTCGGTCGCGGTCGCAGGACCTTCAGGCGAGGTGTTCAGGAATGACTCACTCGTCATCGGGTCTTCCGGGACGTTGACTGTCAACGTCTCCACGGTCGGGCTCCCCACAGGATCCTACAACATCACCGCGAATGGGACGGCTGGCACTGCCCAGGCAGCCTTCAGGCTGGTCCAGCCGTTCGGAAGGGTCTCATGCTACGCCGTCTCAAAGACCGGCGAGCAGTTATCTACCCAAGTCCCCACCTACTACTACTTCAATGGCTCTGTCTTGAGCATGATCGTGAACATCTCGGCGCCGAACGACCACGTGTCCGCCGAGATCGACCTTGGCTGGCTCGGGTACGGGACGCTGAGCCTCTCGCCGGCTGGGAACGGGACTTGGGCGAACGGGACAAATCCCGACGGATCGGGCTGGTACGCATTCTTGGTGAACCGCACGGTGCCATCAGGGTTCCTCTCCAAGGGCATATTCTCGACTCCCATACACATTAAAGTCCCCGCTGGACCGACAATCACCTTGAACTCTACGTCCTTCACGGCAGTACTCAACTTCCAGCCGGCAGACTATGACGCCAGGCTCGGGGGCGCGACCACAGACTGGAGGGGGATAAGGGACTTCACAAACGCTTCAGGAATCGTGCTCGAGTTCTTCAGTGGGAGCGATCCGGTTGCGAGGATAGCATATGCCGGCGCCCTGAACCTCTGCGACCCGGTAACGGCGAATTCGCTTTTCGGGTTGAACGAGCACATCCGGATCGGCGCGGGGACGGTAGGGGTCAATGTCTCGGCCCTCCCGGCGCTTGATGCCCCAGCCAACATAAGCATGTATGGGCTCATCTTCCAGAACCAGCCCGGAGTGCTTTTCGACGGGAGCCCAGCCGTCAGGACTGGTCAGAGCTCGGGCGGACCAGTCAGATCCCTGTCTTGGGATGCCACATCGGGAACCCTGGCTCTGGAGGTCGACAGGATGGGGGAGTACACCGCCGACGGCGACCCTCCCTACTTAGCCTATTCCGAGCCGAGGGAAGGGGCATTCACGGGCGACCCGACGCCGACGGTGGGGATCCTCGTGAGGGATGCAGTCTCGGAGGTGTCACAGTCGGGCGTCGTCCTGAGGGTCGACGGCACGGCGACCAGCCCAGCGCTCGGGGCAGCGTCCCCTAGGGGGCTTTGGGTGAACGCGACGGCGGGCGCGCTCGACGACGGGTGGCACACATTCACGGCTACAGTCAGCGATGTGCTGGGCAACACTGCCGTGGTCGCGCTGAGGCTCGCTGTGGACACGACGCCGCCGGAAGTCGCAGGCTACCTGCCACTGAATGGTTCATATGTTGGGGATCCCAGGCCGAGGGTCTCGGCCAACTTCACGGACGCCCTTTCCGGGGTTTCCCACGCTGCCCTGACGATCAATTCATGGGATGCGACGACGAGCACCGGCGAGACGATAGACTTCTCACCCCCGTTCAACTTCACAGAGGGCACTTACAACGCCACAATCGAGGTCTTCGACGGGGTTGGCAACGCATACGCGTTTACGTGGGCGTTCACGGTCGACCTCACCCCGCCCACGATATCCTACTTCCACCCGGAGAGGGCGATGATAGTGCCTTACAACGACTCGGTCTATGCCGGATTCGGGGACAATTACGGGGTCGACTTGGACCGGATCAGCCTCCTGATAGACGGCGTGGCTGTGGAAGGCTTCGCCAACCTGAGCTACAATGCGCTGCTGTACTACCCGTCCCCTCCGCTCTCAAAGGGGATGCACGACGCCGAGCTCAGGGTCTACGACCTCGCAGGTAACAACGCCACGGAGGCATGGTCTTTCAGGGTGGACGACATACCACCCACGGTAATCGAGACGAAGCCCTTGAACGGGAGCGTGATCACGGACAGGACGCTGACCATAAGCGCAACCCTCTTCGACAACCTTGAGGTGAAGCCCGATTCGGTAAAGCTGAGGGTGGACGGCGTGGACAGGACCTCGCAAGCAGTCATAACCAAGACCAGCGCCAGCTGCCAGCTCATCCTGGACCTCGGAGTGCACACGGCGGAGATAACTCTGGCGGATACCTCCGACAACTTCAACACCGTAACCTGGACCTTCACGATCAAGGAGCCGGAGCCGCTCCCGCCAGAGATGATCAGGGACATAATCATAATGGCTGTACTCGTCGTGGCGGTCGTGGCGGTCCTACTGCTGGTCTTCATGATGGGAAACAGGAGGAGGCAGAGGTACTGACCCTCCGGGGGGGCTGGCCGGCACCAGACACTCTCTGCGAGAATCGGATGGGAACAAGAAGCCTGACTAGTATGACTCGCGGTGGTAATTACCAACTGTCCGCCTTCCCCTGATCAGCATCAGGTCGCCCCTGATCCAGCCGTTCAGCACCCGAATGATCCCGTACTTCTCGAAACGCCTTGCGGATGCCCTGACCATCGTGCTCCTGGTGTAGACCACCCTCCCGAGCCGCTTCAGGCGGAAGCCGAGCTCGACATCGTCGCAGAGGGGATAGTCGGTGTAACCGCCGACCTCGAAGAACTTGTCCCTGAGGACGGCAGTGTTAGTCCCCCGCGTGCCCACAATCCCCATCAGGTAGGTCACGTCCGAGAATAGGTTGACGAAGAAGTAAAGGAGGCGGTACTTGAACTTGTTCTCCAGCGGGTAGTCCGGGCCGCAGACCGCCACTACCCCCTCTGTGAAGTTGGATCTTATCCTCTCGAGCCAATCCGGCTCCGGGGCAACGTCGGCGTCGGTGTGCACCAGTATCCTCCCCCTGGCGACCTTTGCGCCGTCGTGCCTAGCCCCTCCGACCCCCCTCCCGGTCTGCTGGATCACCCTGTCGGCGTACCTCGACGCGACCTCGACAGTCCTGTCGCGGCTGCCTCCGTCCACAACGATGATCTCGTACTCCGACCTGGGTATGGTCTGCCTCGAGAGGTGCGCGAGGGTGCGGGCGATGACCTTCTCCTCGTTGTAGGTGGGCACGATCACCGAGATGTCTACCAATTGGACCACTCAGGGGCTCCTCTTTCTGGCGACCTGCATATTTCTGTTTTGAGGCGGATGTGTCGGGGTTTCCCTGTTAGCCGCGGCCCTGGCAGTCGAGATCAGCTCGGTGAGGGCTGCGAGTGCCTTGCCAACGCTCTCCATCGATATCAGAACGATCGTCTCTGTGAAGCAGCTCACGGTCTCCTCGATGTTTAGGCCGATCCTCGAGAGGGCCCTGTAGAAGACCGATATGCAGCCAGGGGTGTTGATTATCTCCTCTGGGCTCTGGATCACCAGCGCAGCCAGGTTCTCCTTCCTGTCCAAGATCTGCCCGGGATCGAAGGAAGCCGCGGCTTTCGCGATCACCCTCTGGTCCATTATTATCGTCATCGAGGAGGATCCGATCAGTATCTGGAGAAATTCGCTCCAGAAGTTGTCGATGAGGGACTGCAGCGCCTTGAGGTTCTCCCCAGTCTTCTCCACGGAGAGCTTCGCGACATCGGTCCTCACGCTGAGGACGCTCCCAGCCACCACCCCGTTGATGTCCAAGTCCTTGTCAGGGAGGTCGAGCTTGACCCTCCGGACCGAGGTGGCTATCCCGGAGAGCTTAACCTTCCGGCCTACAGCCTCCGAGACCCGCGGGCGCAGCATCCTCGCGACCGAGCTGTAGTTCGCATACCCCCTCCTCAACGCGTCCTGGAGCGGGGGGTCCTGATCGACGAGGTTCTGTACGACCCTCGATATGGATTTGACCATTTTCAGTCACTTTTGTTGCATTCATTAATAAAATGACCAAAAACAATATAAATTTTAGCCTCTCACTCACTTAAGGGTGCTGGTTTTTGCTCAACAGGGCTAAAGGAGTGCTGGTCCTGGAGGACGGTACGGTCTTCTACGGGAGGGCTTTTGGAGCCAACAAAAGAGTGCTGGGGGAAGTCGTCTTCTCCACATCGATGGTTGGGTATCCGGAGTCGCTGACGGACCCGTCCTACAATGGGCAGATCCTGACGCTCACCTACCCGATTGTCGGGAACTACGGGGTTCCAGTCTGCAGCGCCGGGCAGATCCCCGACTGCTTCGAGTCTGACGGGATAAAGGCAGAGGGGCTCATAATCCATGACCTCTGCGACGAGCCGAGCCACTGGACCAGCGGCAGGACCCTCGACGAGTGGCTGAAGGACGAGGGGATCCCCGGGATTTACGGGATAGACACCCGGAAGCTCACGAAGAGGCTCAGGGAAAGGGGCGTTATGAAGGGGGCGATCCAGACCCTCGCGGAGGGGGAGGATCCGGACGTGGAGGGGATCTTCGCCGAGCTCGCCAAGTTCGACATAGAGACGAAGAACCTGGTGGAGGAGGTCTCGATCAAGAGGGCGCTGGTTTACGAGGGGGCTGGGCCGACGGTCGTGCTGATCGACTGCGGCGTGAAGCTGAACATAGTGAGGAACCTGCTCAGGAGGGGGGTCAGGCTGGTCAGGGTTCCGTTCAACACGAGCTTCGAGGAGGTGCTCAGCTACGAGCCCGCAGGGGTCTTCCTCAGCAACGGCCCTGGGAACCCCAAGGTCTGCGCCGAGACGATAAGGTGCGCTAGGAGGCTGCTGGAGGCTGACTTGCCAGTGATGGGGATCTGCCTGGGGAACCAGATACTCGCGCTTGCCGCGGGCGGCGAGACGTACAAGCTGAAGTACGGGCACAGGGCGCAGAACCAGCCCGTGATAGAGCTGGGGACCGGGAAGGGGTACATCACTACGCAGAACCACGGCTATGCCGTCGATGAGGAGTCGCTCGAAAGGACGCCTTTCGAGACCTGCTTCATAAACGCAAACGACAGGACCGTCGAGGGGATATACCACCCGGAGAAGGAGGTCTTCGCGGTGCAGTGGCACCCTGAGGCTTCGCCCGGACCGTACGACACGGAGTTCCTGTTTGACAAGTTCATAGAGGCTGTGAGGGGGTACAAGAGTGCCTAAGTTCCCGTGGCTAAAGAAGGTCCTGATACTGGGCAGCGGGGCAATCAAGATCGGTGAGGCCGCGGAGTTCGACTACTCAGGGAGCCAGTGCATCAAGGCCCTGCGCGAGGAGGGCATAGAGACCGTCCTGGTCAACCCCAACATAGCGACCATTCAGACGGACCCGAGGCTCGCGGGAAAGGTCTATCTCCTCCCCGTGACGCCGAAGTACGTGGAGATGGTAATCGAGAGGGAGAGGCCCGACGGGATACTGCTGGGTTTCGGCGGGCAGACCGCCCTCAACTGCGGGGTCCAGCTCGCGAAGAAGGGCGTGCTTCAGAAGTACGGGGTCAAGGTTCTCGGGACTTCGATAGAGTCTATTGAGACCACCAGCGACAGGGAGAAGTTCAAGCAGACGATGCTGAGCGCCGGCGTGAAGGTCCCGAGGAGCGGCTCCGCGAACTCGATATCGGGCGCCATAGCACTTGCCAGGGAGATAGGGTACCCAGTGATAGTCAGGGTAGCGTATACCTTGGGCGGGAGGGGGTCAGGTGTCGCCTACGACGAGAAGGACCTCGTCGAGATAGCCGAGCGCGGCCTTGCCCAGAGCATGATCAAGCAGATCCTCGTGGAGGAGTACCTCAAGAACTGGAAAGAGGTCGAGTACGAGGTTGTCAGGGACTATGCGGACAACTGCATAACCGTCTGCAACATGGAGAACCTCGACCCGCTCGGGGTGCACACGGGGGACTCGATCGTAGTAGCCCCGTCTCAGACGCTGACGAACTACGACTACCACGCGCTCAGGACGGCATCCATCAGGGCGATACGGGCACTGGGGATAATAGGCGAGTGCAACATTCAGTGGGCGCTCGACCCGAAGAGCAACGACTTCAGGGTGATCGAGGTCAACTCGAGGCTCTCAAGGAGCTCGGCGCTCGCGAGCAAGGCGACGGGCTACCCGCTCGCATACATTGCGGCGAAGCTCGCGATAGGTTACAACCTGCCCGAGCTAATGAACAAAGTCACCGGGGTCACCACGGCCTGCTTCGAGCCGGCGCTGGACTACGTCATCGTGAAGTTCCCCAGGTGGGACTTCCAGAAGTTCAGGAACGTCGACCCGCACCTCGGCCCGCAGATGAAGTCTGTCGGGGAGGTTATGGCGATAGGCAGGTGCTTTGAGGAGGCCCTGCAGAAGGCGATAAGGATGCTCGACATCGGCAAGAACGGGC
>MAGV01000064.1 GCA_001717015.1 Candidatus Methanosuratincola petrocarbonis (ex Vanwonterghem et al. 2016)
ACCCTCCCCCTCAGACCGCCCCACTCCGGCGAGGCCTTGCTCAGCGTGACCTTCAGGTTCATCTTTTCTGACCACGATTTCATCTCGTCCCTGTAAACCAAGTCCTCCGGGAAGCGCGCCCCGTAGAGCAGGTCGACCTCGCCGAACTCCTCCCTGTGCTCCGCAACGAAGAGTATCAGCGACCTCAGCGCTGCGATCCCTATCCCTGTCCCGATTATGAGCAGGTCCTTCCCGACTATCCTGCTAATTGGAAACGGCCTCCCTAGCGGGCCCCTGATTCCGACGACATCCCCGGGCCTCATGTAGTGCGAAGCGATTGTGACGAGCCCCCGCCTGATAATAGTGAGGTCCAGGTGCTTCTGGTCGCTGGGGGACGAGGCTATGCAGAACGGGGCCTCGCCAACGCCTGGGAGCAGGAGCTGGACGAACTGCCCTGGCTGGAACTCTGCCCTCCAGTTGTAGAGCCTGAGCCTGAGCGTCTTGGTCTCGAGGCTCTCGTTCTTGACCGCAACCACCGTCGCCGACTTCGGTATGTAAGGGTTCTCCTCCGACATCACTCCTGAAACCTCCCAACAGTCTTGCGCATGTCGATGCCAGCCGGGCAGAAGGCTATGCAGTTGCCGCACCCGACGCACCCGCTTATCCCGAAAGCCTTCTCAGAGAACGGGAACTTGTGCTTGAGCCTCCACCTGTACCGATCCTCCTTCGTCTTCAGGAATATGGTGCCCCCCGCGATCATGCTGTAGCATTTCCGTTGGCACGACATCCTCCTCCTCACCCTCTCCACATTCGACGGATCCACCAGGTGGAACCTGTCCTCGATGTCCGAGCAGTAGCACGTGGGGCAGGTGACGGTGCAGGCTGCGCAAAGTGTGCACGAGTCCAGTCCTTCGGTCTCGCCGCGGTCTATGTCATCTTCGGAGGCGCGGATGCTGAACGAGGACTTCATCCTCGGCGGCACTTCCTCCAGCGAACCGCCCTCTTCCTGAGCGTTGAGTTTGGATGCGACCTGCTTACCAGCCTCTGAACGCGGCTGGACCAGGAACCACTCCCCTGACCTCCTCACGAGGATGTCGCAGTACCCATCCTCCACCTTCCATGACCCCGCGGGGACGCAGAAGCAATGGTCGTCCCCCTCCTCGCACTCCAGCACGACGGTGAACATCCCCTCCCTCCGCGCCTTGTAGTAGGGGTCTGAGGGGTCGCTCAGCATCACCCTGTCCAGGTACCTGATCGAGTTGGCGTGGCACGGGTGGATGGCGAAGAACGCGAGGCGCCCGCCCGGCGCTGTGTACTCTGCGTTTATGGTGACCGGGCACGGGCCTTCCACCGTCGGGAACCTGATCTTCAGCCCGTAGGAAGTGACCGTCGCGGTGCTCCTGTATCGGAATAGCCTCTCGCCGTCCGGTAGCAGGAAGTCCCTCGGGGAGTTGATCGCTCGGATGAAATCCAGATTGATTGCCGAACCGGATGAATAGTCTTGGAACTTTGTGACGCCGTTCCCATCGGTGGGGACGACCACGCGGTACCCCATCTCGGACAGTATCG
>MAGV01000065.1 GCA_001717015.1 Candidatus Methanosuratincola petrocarbonis (ex Vanwonterghem et al. 2016)
CTCGAAGACGCACCTCTTGTTGCCCTTCGCGATGCACTCGGTCTCTTCGACCTGGAAGGGCTTCCCGAAGACCTCCGCGAAGACACCGGCGATTATCCCCCTCACCATGGCCCCGTATGGCTGCCCGGTCACTTTTGCACCATTGCACTCGAAGGAGTCGTAGACCGCGATCTTCCCGCCCGAGTCCCCGAGGTGGATCACCTCGATCCTGCCGAACCCCGCCCACTGGAATGCGGCGGTGCTGATGCGGCGGTAGATCTCTACTGGGTCCTTCAGCCCGACCGCTTCAGCGGCTGATCTGTGCAGCTTCCCGAACCCTTTGCCCAATTCAAGCCCCTCGTAGTACAGGAAGGCCTCGCCGCCGGATCCGAACTGCTCCTTTATCCCCCTGATGAGCCGCCTGTATCCGGCTGCTCTGAGGATTATCGCCCTGTCGCCCCCTGCCGTCAGAGGATGGGACAAATTGTCGATGACAAGCCCTTCAGTGATGGGCTCGATAATTCTTATGCCTCCGACCGCCCCTGTGGACTCGAGTTCGCTAACTATTCCTTCGATCGGGACTGTGGAGCAGGTCACGTCGAGCAAAGCCAGGACAGGGATCTCTGTTGTAATGGTCGATGGGGAAGAAGCGAAGTAGAGCGGCATCACATTGTACTTCAGGGCAATTTGGACGATCGCAGAAAGCGCCCCGGGGTCAACCTTGAGGTTGAACCGTATCCCGAAGAGTTTCTTGCCTGGCAGGACCAGCATACGGGACAGATCGAATTCGTAGCTCACAATAAAATCTACTACTTAATCGGATTTAAGATTTGTCTATTTGTATCACAAGCATACATTTACTGATGTTAAATCAAAATAAAGGCTTCAACAGCCGCCATTTTCCTGATCAGCAGCTTCTTTCGAAACACCTAAACCTTTTCCGTCGGACAAAAAGTAATAATGCAATGGCACACAAGACAAGGATCAAGAGAGCAAGAATTATCGACCACAACGTTGAGGGCGACGCTGGTCTCTGAACCATATTCATCTTTGCCTGGTAGACCTCGAACCTGCAGTAGCCCTTGTATGCCTCGGTGAAGATCTCTACATGTTTCAGCTTCACATGGTCCAGCTTGTAGTAGTTCATCATCTGATCTATATAGTCATTGAGCTTTATTGAATAATGCTTGTAAACGCCCAGCTTCAGGTTATCTGCGAGCTTGAACTGTGCAACAGAATCGTTTCTCCACTCAAAATAGGACACCATGTTTGCGCAAACCGCATCGCCATAATAGCTGAAGAACTGGAGCTCGGTCTGATAGCACTTCACCTGGTAGTTCACTTCGGGATCCAGACTCTCGAAGAAGAGCACGATCGCGACGTTGGTCGAGGAGTTGCCCGGGTCGTATGGCATGTAATCCACCAGCTTTAGGTCGATCTCCAAGATAAGGTCTTGGGTCGGGAACCCCTTTTTGATTTCAAACTCCTGATCGAGCAATCCATACCTCAGGCCCCAGTAGTGTGGCATCAGTCCCCTAGAAAGTTTGCTTAGGCCCCAGGACCCAGAGGTGTCGTTTATCCACATGATGAACTTGGCGCTGGAGTTGTCGTAGTAGGAAGCTCCTACTGCATCGCCGTTGAAGCCGCCCCAGACCTCGTAGCATACGTTCTGGCTATTTAGGCTGAAGAGGGTAGAGTCTGCACATGCAAACGATAAGGAAGGCACTACAGCCAAAAAAAGGAGGTATAAAACAGCGATCCTACGAATGCTTACCGCAAATGTTCCTTCAGAATTTGCATCGGAGAAGAGAGAACTGCAAAATACCCTAATGGAAGACGAGGATCTATTTTCATTCTCTTTTTTTTGGAAGGGCATATGTCTTAGACCGGACATAGGCATTGTAGTTAAAATGGTTTTTAATGTTTTAAAATCATAGCTAAACTAGAGCCTTTCTGAGTGCTCAGGATAATGTTTTAGAAACATCCATATCGGTGATCGCTTATGATCATAGAATGAATCAACTTTAGAACTGGACTTATGGCGGGGCCCCCGGGGGTTGAAACCCGGGCCCGTGGCTCCGCAAGGCCCCCCCCTAAACNCCGCGGGGATTCGAACCCGGGTCTTGGGGCTCCGAAGGCCACCGCCATAATCCGGACTAGGCCACGGGCCCCTTTAAGGGTTTAAGCCGGGGTAGAATTAAGGGTTGCGGGATCCGATGGAAATCTGCGACCACCCAGAAAAGGGATGGGTTGTGTCCAGAACAGGACATCATTACATAGGAAGTTGAATCGAAAGCGGAAAGCAGTCGCCTAACAATGGCAGATGCGATAGAAGGGCATGCCACAAATCAAGACGCATTTTTTCCGAGATCGGCCGCAATTTTTCGGTCAATCCGGCTATCAACGATAATTCAATTTTTTTCCGGTCATTTCGAGTTAACACCAATCGCAAAGCCCGCTATTGTAATCAGAGCAGTGATTATCGCGCTCGAGAAGGTCTGGTAATCCTTACCCAGGTAGAGGCCGTACAGCAGAGCCGCCCCCAAAATGCTTACTACGAGGATATACAAGTACAGGACGTTTCGGTCGAGCACAAACACCGTCAAGACTATCGGAGTCACTGGTTCAGACAATTCTTATGCCATCCCCTCCCACTTCAATAGATGACCGTTTCTGCACCACTCGTCCCCAACTTCCACCTTGCAGATAGGGCACCAATAGACCCGTCTTTCAACCTGAAGGAAAAGCCCCATCCCAGGGGCTACTCTACAAGGCTGGCAATAAGCTATTGTCATGTTAAATCGAATTGTTCATGCATTTTTGTTATGTGCGAATTTTGGTTTAGAACAAAATTTAATATTGACTGCCCCATTCTACGATCAAAGAAGGTGCATTAATGTCGGATAGAGAAGCCCCCTCACGCAGCCTAACGCTGCCATCGGAGGGGGAACTGGTAGGAATCGTCACCCAGCTGCTGGGTTTCGACAGGGTAAAGGTAAAGTGTTCAGACGGGAAGACGAGGATCTGCAGGATCCCTGGAAAGATGAAGAAGAAGATATGGCTCAGGCTCAACGACGTGGTTTTGGTTGCCCCCTGGGACTTCCAGTCAGACCAGAAGGGGGACATAGTATGGAGGTACGACCGCGGTGACATGAGAGAGCTGAAGGCCAGGGGATATCTGGACATGCTCGTCTGACATGCCACCCAAGCTCTTAGAAAGCCTTTTATCATTAGCGGCATCAATTATCTAATGGTTTTTAGGCGATATTTTTGGGCGAGGATTACGACGCACTTGCGAGAAGGGAGGAGCTCAGGGTAGACCGGATCAGGTCGAAGAGGACGAAGGACGAGGACCTCTTCAAGACGGTCGAGGAAGTCTTCGACGTAAAGACCGTCATGGCCCTTTACCAGATGATAAACAACGGACCGATCGACAGGGTCTTCGGCGCAGTCAAGGCAGGGAAGGAATCGAGGATCTACTGGGCCAAGACCAAGTCGGGCGAAGACCTTGCTGTGAAGATTTACCTGACGTCGTCGATGGAGTTCAAGAAGTCCATAAGGCAGTACATCCAAGGCGACCCGAGGTTCAAGGATAGCAGTGACTACAGGAAGCTGATCTACACCTGGGCGCAGAAGGAGTTCAAGAACCTGTCCCAAGCCTACGGCGCAGGGGTGAGGGTCCCAAAACCCATCCACGTCTCCCAGAACATACTCGTGATGGAGTTCATCGGTAAGGAGGGCGAGCCCGCGCCGATGCTTAAGAACCTCAGCGGCGACGGGATCACCAGCAGGATTTACGAGGACACGATGGGGATGCTCGAGAGGCTTTACAGGGACGCAGGGCTTGTGCACGCGGACCTCAGCGAGTACAACATCATGGTCCACGAAGGGAAGATATACTTCATCGACCTCGGCCAGGCAGTGCTGAGGACACACCCCATGGCGGACTTCTTCCTGAGCAGGGACGTTGCAAATCTTATAAGATTCTTTGAGAAGAAGGGTCTGAACCCACCTGACCCGGAGAGTGTCATAAAATGGCTGAAACGGCAATGAGCAGGATATACATGAAGATACCCGTCGAGAGGACAGGGGTCCTCATAGGGGAGAGCGGCGGTACGAAGGCAGAGGTTGAGAGGGGCACGGGCACGAAGATCACCGTGGACGGGAAGAGCGGCGAGGTGGTTATCGAGGCGGAGGCGGGCAAGGGCGACCCCTCCGGGATCCTCAAGGCGAGGGACATAATCACAGCGATCGGTAGGGGCTTCAGCCCGCAGCGCGCTTTCAGGCTCTTCACAGACGGGCAGATCATCGAGGTCATCGATCTTAAGGAAGCCCTGGGGGACTCGAGGAACCAGCTCCTCAGGGTCAAGGGCAGGATCATAGGCGAGAAAGGAAAGACCAGGAGGATCATAGAGAAGCTCACGGGCACTGCGGTCTCCGTCTACGGCCACACAGTCTCTGTGATCGGGGAGTACGACGAGATACTCGTGGCGAAGGAGGCGGTAGCCATGCTCGTGAAGGGTGCGATGCACGGTGCGGTCTATAAGTACCTGAACAGCGCACACCTAGAGCTCAAGAAGAAGAGGCTCTCGCTCTGGGAGGAGAGACCGGAGCTCAAGGAGGGGTTCGAGAAGGGGGAGGACGAGACCGCGGAAGGGGATCAGGTAGGAGGAGAAGGAGAAGGTTTGAAGGGAGGCTGAGGGGTGTCTAGGGAGAAGTTCCAGTCGATCTCTGCGGCTGATTTCTTCTACAGGAACAGGGAGATAGCTGGCTTCGACAACCCCGTCAGGGCGACCTACACGATAATCAGGGAGCTCGTCGAGAACGCGCTGGACGCCTGCGAGCAGTACAGCATCCCGCCCGACGTGAGGACCAAGCTGATCGACGAAGGGAATTCCATCTACAGGATTAGGGTTGAGGACAATGGTATCGGCGTGCCCTACGACCAGGTCCCGTACGCCTTCGGGCAGATTCTCTTTGGCTCGAAGTACATGCTAAGGCAGAGCAGGGGCATCTTCGGGCTCGGGGGCAAGATGGCCGTACTCTATGGGCAGATAACCGCCCACAGCTCGGTCAAGGTCCTATCCAGCACAGGGGGGTTTGAGAAGTACTTCTACGAGCTCAACATAAACGTCCAAGAGAACAAGCCGATCATAAGGAGAAAGGAAGTGACCCCTAACCCAGGCAGGTGGCGCGGCACAATAATAGAGTTCAGCTTCGAGGGGGACTACATAAGGGCCAAGCCGAAGGTCGTCGAGTACTTCCGCCAGACATCGATCCTACTCCCCTACGCGAACATACTCTTCATCGACCCGGACGGCGCGCTCTACAGGTTCGACAAGATAACCGAGGAGATGCCGAAGCCCGCGGAGACGGTCAAGCCGCACCCGTACGGTGTCGACCTCGAGATCGTCCACAGGATGATAAACGCGACGAGGAGCAGCACGATGGTCGACTTCCTCGTGAACAACTTCCACAGGGTCGGTGCAGCAACTGCGATGAACTTCCTCAAGGAGGCGAAGATAAGCCAGAACGCCAACCCCAGGACGCTGGACTCGAAGGACCTCCTCAGGCTAGTCAACAAGATGAAGGATTACGACGGCTTCCAGCCACCGGATGCCCAGTGCCTTTCTCCCATAGGCGAGGAGCTCCTTAAGAAGGGCATCATCAGGGAGTTCAGGCCTGAGTACGTGGCGGTCACCCAGAGGGGGGCATCGGCCTACGCAGGGTACCCGTTCATAGTGGAGGCGGCGATAGCGTACGGAGGGGACATCCCCATAACCCCGCCGGACGAGATGCTGGTCTTCAGGTTCGCGAACAAGATCCCGCTCCTGTACGACCTCCACAGCGACGTGACGATGAAGGTCATCAAGAAGATCAACTGGCAGAGGTACAGGCTGGACCTCAGCTCGATGCCCCTGGCATTCTTCGTGCACATATGCGCGACGAAGGTCCCCTACAAGACGGTCGGGAAGGAGTACATAGCGGACAGGCCGGAGGTCGAGTACGAGATCGAGTGGGCGCTCAAGACTTGCGCGAGGGATGTCAGGAACCACCTCGCCAAGAAGGAGAAGGCAGACATCGTCCAGCGGAGGCTCTCCGTCTTCGAGAAGTACCTGCCGATGATAGCCCAGTTCTCGACTGAGCTGGCAGGGAACGGGAAGCCCCCGGACTACGAGAAGGTGCTGAGGAGGGTGCAGGCACATGCTAAGGAAGTCGAACAGAGAAGTCTTGTCGAAGCTGAGTGAGCTCGGGAACGAGATCTATGCCGAGATCGAGCGGGGAGAGTTCCCCAGGATAAGGATACCCAGCAGGACGACCTCGAACATCGTCTTCGACGAGGAGCTCGGTCAGTTCGTCCTCGGCAACCAGAGGTCCCTCAGGTCCGCGGCGAACATCAAGCAGATCAGGTCGCTCACGCAGCTCCTTTGGGTGGCTTCGTTCGCAAAGAGGCTCGTATCTGAGGAGAAGAGCAGCACCCTCAGGGACCTCTACTACCATTCGCTGAACTACGGGATAAGGTTCAGGGATCAGACCGAGTCGGACGACACCGTGACGGATCTGGAGACGTTGCTTGGTGAGCCCCGGGAGGGTTTCAACATCTTCCCGAAGGAGAGGTCCGCCATCTTCGGCGATCTGGAGATAGAGTACACGACGCCCGAAACCCACAAGGGGAGGAGGGTGAACCTCGGGTCCAACCCGGACGGGGTCATGGTCGGGCTCTCCGTCGCGCAGGCGGACTTCCTCTCGTGCAAGGCGGACAAGGTCTTCGTGATCGAGAAGAATGCTGTCTTCAGGAGGTTCATCGAGGAACGGGTGTATGACAAGTTCAATGCAATCCTGATAGACACAGCCGGGCAGGCGCCGAGGCTCGCCAGGCTGCTGATCAGGCGGCTCAACCAGGAGCTCGGGCTCCCCGTGTACCTGCTCACGGACGCGGATCCATGGGGGATGCACATAGCGATGGTAATCATCAGGGGGTCGGCGAACGCTGCGCACCTCAGGGAGCTCACGACTGTGAAGGCGAAGTGGGTCGGGCTCTGGGCGACGGACATCAAGAGGTTCAGCCTACCGTCTTTCCCGCTCACGAAACTGGACGAGGAGAGGATCAGGCTGCTCGAGGAGGACATGAGGTACAGGGACTTTGAGTGGCAGAGCGAGCTCCAGGAGTTCAAGAAGACGAAGAGGAGGGCTGAGCTCGAGGCGTTCAGCGCACACGGGCTCACCGCGATCGTCGACAAGTACCTGCCCAAGAAGCTTAAGATGATAGAGGAGAGCTGAAGAAGAGAACCAAGGTAGCCCTTCCGGACTGCTATGTTATCGCGACAGCCAAGGCTTACGGCGGAATCCCCCTCTTCAGGAAAGTGGAACCGGAGATGGAACCTTTTGAAGAGTACCTGAAGGGAATCGGAGTCCAGTTTTTGGATACGAGGGATGGGCGTTGGCTTAAAGGTTGGTTTAGAAAGAAGGCTGCTTACGAAAAAATGACCGGCTCAGAGAAAGGCACAACAAAAAACATTAATATCGAGTCCTATTGCTCATCTATAGAGCCGCGGTAGCTCAGCTCGGTAGAGCGACGGGCTGTTAACCCGTTGGTCGAAGGTTCGAGTCCTTCCCGCGGCGCCAAAAGGCTTATACGCCTTCATTTTACTTTTCAAAAAGATAGGGTTTAGTAAGTAAAAAGGTGTCCAAAGATGGAAGGGAAGATCCCGAAAGAGGTCTCGTCGACGATACTCATAACAGTCTACAGGTCGGGAGAGCTCACAATGACCGAGCTGCACGAGAAGACGAAGTTCAGCACGATCACGGTATTGAACCACGTGAATGCCCTTTTGGCAGCAGGGCTGCTCGAGGAGGAGAGGGTAGGGAATTTCCCTAAGAAGAGAGTGCTGAAGACGAGCCAGGAGGGGAAGAGGATCGCAACCCTCCTCAACCTCGCGGACCTTTCCGGGCATGGCAGCGGCGACCTCATCGAGATGGGAGCGAAGGCGGGGAGGGTGGCAGCCTACCAAGAGGGGATCTCCTCCCTCAGGAGGGCGAAGGTCACGAAGGATTGGCTCGTTGCAGAGCTCTTCCTCAAGGGGATTGGTGGACTCGCGGGGGGAGTTGCGGCAGCCGCGAAGGGGCTCCCTGATGCGCTCTCCGACGAAAGGGAGGGGCTGAAAGAATGGTCAAAGAGGCTGGAGGCATACTACGCAGAGGGGCAGAGGCGCCTGGGAGCGGAAGATCTTAACGGGTGCGTCTCGCTCGTCTCTAAGGCCGTGGCAGAATTCGCGGGAGCTTCCAAGGTCTTCAGCGATGCCGTCCAGAAATTGAAGGAGATGAAGCTCGAGGAGCTGGCGAACTACCTC
>MAGV01000066.1:0-1243 GCA_001717015.1 Candidatus Methanosuratincola petrocarbonis (ex Vanwonterghem et al. 2016)
GGTCGGAAAGCGGTTCCGAGCGGAGTACATCGGCCACCTCAACTTTCGATCCATTAAGAGCCCGGGGATTCCTCGTGGCGTTTTCCCGGTTCTTCTGAACCACCCGGGCGATCTCTTCTTCCGTAACCCCGTACTCATACATGTAGCGGCGCATCTCGAGAGCGGGTATATAATAGGGGTGCTCCTGGAATAACCGATCGTAAACCGGGTCAAGGGCATAAGAGGTCAGGTATCCAAAGCCGTCGATTTCGGATGTTTTCCCGTGACCAACCACCATTACCGTATCAAAAAGTCCGGCCTTGATTTGCATTAAACCCGTGAACAAACCATAGAGACTATCGGCGCAAATACGGATGTTGGACTTGAGCATCCCCCCTGACGGGTCGACGATGAATTCGTCGGCGATAGCCCGGCCTTCGGCAAAGTCCTCGCTGGTGGTCACTACGCTGGGGATGCGGTCATTGGTTAATCCGGCCTCTTCCAGGGCCTTGACCACCGCTTCATAGACCAGCTCCTTGAAGGATTTTTCCACGCTTCGATGGGAAAACTCGCTCCGCCCGACGCCCACAATGGCTACCCTGGTGCTCACCTACTCCACCCCCCTCTCAACACCCCAGTTGCCGGGCAATGACCATGCGGCAGATCTCAGAGGTCCCCTCCCCGATCTCCAGAAGCTTGGCATCCCTGAAATACCTGGAGACGGGGTATTCGTCCATGTACCCGTAGCCACCATGAATTTGAACCGCCTGAGTGGCCGCTCTCATGGCCACCTCGGAAGAGAAGACCTTGGCCATGGCCGCCTCCTTCGTATATGGCTGGTGGCAGTCCTTGAGGAAGGCCGCCCGGTAGGTCATCAACCTGGCGGCTTCCACCTCTATAGCCATATCGGAGAGCTTGAACTGGATGGCCTGGAACTTCGATATGGGCTGGCCGAATTGAACTCTTTCCCTGGCATACTTGAGGGAGGTATCAAGGCAACCCTGGGCCAACCCGACCGCCAGGGCCGCCATTACTATCCGGCCGTCATCAAGAATCCTCAGTACCTGGGCGAAACCCTTGCCTCTCTCTCCCAGAAGGTTTTCCCGGGGGACCCGGCAGTTTTCGAAGATGAGCTCCCTGGTGTCCGTGGCCCGCCACCCGAGTTTCTTGTATTTCTTCCCGAAAGAATATCCGGGGGTCCCTCTGGGAACGGTTATCATGCTTATTTCCGGGCGTCCGTTGTCCTTGCCAGTCACCGCTATCA
>MAGV01000066.1:1286-10104 GCA_001717015.1 Candidatus Methanosuratincola petrocarbonis (ex Vanwonterghem et al. 2016)
GCTATCACATTGACGTACTTGCTGATGTCGGTTCCGGCGTGGCTTATAAAGCACTTGGTGCCGTTAATGACCCACTCGTCGCCCTGAAGAGCCGCGGTAGTCCGGATCGACCGGGCATCCGAGCCAGCGTCGGCCTCGGTTAAAGCGAAACCGCCCATGCATTCGCCCGCAATCAGGGGCGGAAGCCACTTTTGCTTCTGTTCTTCCGTCCCAAAGAGGTAGAAAGGCGCACCCCCGATGGAGTTCTGGGCCGCCAGGATGACAGCGGTAGACATGTCCACCCTGGCGAGTTCCTCGACGGCGATGCACAGGGCCAAATACCCCTCCCCTCCACCACCGTACTCCTGGGGAAAGGTCAAGCCCAGCAGCCCCATTTCCCCCATCTTCTTGAACAGATCGTAGGGAAACTGCTCTTCCCGGTCGAGCTCCTCGGCCCTGGGTGCAACCTCTTGGGCTGCAAACTTCCGGCATATGTCACGGATCATCAGTTGTTCTTGGGACAGGTTGAAATTCATCATTGGTTCACTCGCTTTCCCATATCACAGCGGTACCCATCCCGGTACCCTGGCAGATCCCGGTCAAGCCGCGCTTCGCCCCTCTCCTCCTCATCTCGTAAAGCAAGGTGGTGGTGATTTTGGCCCCGGTAGCCCCGATGGGATGCCCGAGAGCGATGGCTCCCCCGTTCACGTTCAGGACGTCTCGGCTAACCCCCAGATCCTTCATGTAAGCCAGAGGCACAGAGGCGAAAGCCTCGTTGATTTCGAAAAGGTCGATGTCAGTTATCTTCAACCCGGCAATCGCCAGGGCTTTCCTGGTCGCGGGAATAGGCCCGTAACCCATTATATCCGGGTCGACACCCACCACCGCGTAACTTACCACACGGGCCATGGGGGCCAGGCCCAATGCTTCCGCCTTGGAGCGCCGCATCAGCACCAGGACAGATGCCGCGTCGTTCAGAGGGCAGGAATTGCCGGCGGTAACCTTTCCACCTTCCTTGAAGACCGGCGGAAGTTGGGCCAGTTTCTCCAGAGAGGTATCCTTCCTGATGCTCTCATCGCGCCGGAAAAGGGTTTCCTGACCGTCCTGGCCCCGAACCGGTACGGGAAGGATCTCATCCTCGAAGCGACCTTCGTCGAATGCCCGCGCTGCCCACATGTGGCTGGTATAGGCGAACTGGTCCATTTCCTCGCGGCTGATATTAAACATGTCGGCCAGGTTCTCCGCCGTCATCCCCATGCCGATGCCGGTAGGCGGGCAGTCGAGGATGGGGGCGTACATGGCGTCGAAAAGCTCCTCGTTCTTCCAACGCCGTCCCCATCGCAAAGTATACAGCTCGTAGGGAGCGTTGCTCATGCTCTCAGCGCCGCCGGCGATGACAATGTCACATTGCCCGGCTATTATTTCCTGAGCTCCCAGAATGATGGCCTGAAGACCTGAAGCACAGGCCCGTTGGATGGTCATACCCGGAACCTCTTTAGGCAGGCCGGCTTTCCAGGCCGCCAGACGACCAATGTTCGGTTCCTCCTTGTTGCGGAAATACAGTTGCCCGAAAACCACGTCCCCGATCTCGCCCAACCGCTCCTCAAGCCGGGCCCTCTTGACAGCCTCACGGATGACCATAGCGGCCAGGTCAATGGCCAAATAGTCCCTCAGGCTCCTGCCAAAGACACCAACCGCTGTTCTCACGGCGGCCACGACCACCACATCATCGGGTTTCATACCGTTTTCCTCCCTTCCACTGCCTTTTGGGTGAAACTGATAATGGCGTTGGTCTTGGTCCCCGGGCCAAAAACCCCTGCCACACCTGCTGCCTGCAGGCGGGGTACATCCTCGTTGGGAATGATCCCTCCCACCACATAAACCACGTCAGTGATCCCCCTGTCCTTCATGAGGTTAATCAACTTTGGAACCAGGGTATTATGAGCACCGGAAAGGATACTGACGCCGATTACGTCCACGTCTTCCTGGATTGCTGCCTCTGCCACCTGCTCCGGCGTTTTGTTCAGCCCGGTGTATATGACCTCCATTCCCGCATCCCGGTACGCCTTAGCCACCACCTTGGCTCCCCGGTCATGGCCGTCCAGGCCCAGCTTGGCCACGAGCACCCGGATCTTCTTTTCCACCCCATCCCCCTCCTCCCCGAGAAACAAGAAGGTTGCTCGATTACTGATGACGTCGAATAGCCAAAGCCTTCCCTCTGGCCACCATTCTTCCTGATTCTTCTTTCACGGTGAAATCCACGAAAGCAGCCTTCCTTCCGGCGTGGACAACAGCAGCTTCGGCGAGGAGATCCACTTCACCGTCGACCGCAGCGATGAAATCCAGGCTCAGGTTTGCTGACACATAAGGTCCCAGCGAGCGAACGGCGATCCCGCAAGCATGGTCAGCGAGGAGCAGGACAATCCCTCCATGCAGGATGCGGTCGGTGTTCAAGAACTCGAGCCTGGTTCGAAGAGCAACCCTGGAATGACCCGCCGACATTTCTACCAGCTTTATCCCCAAGATCTCCGCAATGGGAAGGGTTGAAAATGCCTTTCTCAACTGGTCTAAGTCGACAGCATTCCCGTGCTGCTCAACGGCCATCCCGCTACCTCCGACGGGTAATATTTAGAAATCAGACGGTTCATTCTCAAAAGATCCATATACCTTCTCGAGCACCTGCCTGATCTCCCCAACGGTAGCACCTTTTTCGACAGCCTGGATCACCACCGGGACCAGATTCTCGTCTTTCTCGGCAGCCCGCGCTACATCATCAAGGGACCTGGTTGTCTCCCGTTCGGGTCTAAGTTTTTTAAATTCCGCCAACCGCCTCAATTGCTTGGCCTCAAGTTCTATGGCATTGGGCCTCACCACCTTGATGTACTGCTCTTCTTCCAGCACGTACTGGTTGACGCCGACCACCGTCTGCTCACCGGAATCCACTTCTTGCTGGTAACGGTAAGCACTTGCGGCGATCTCCCTCTGGACCCAGCCGGTTTCGACGGCCTTCAGCATCCCTCCGAGGTTATCGATCTTCCTGATGTACTCTTCGGCCAGGGCTTCTAATTCATCGGTCAGGTTCTCAACGAAATAAGAGCCCCCAAGGGGATCGACGGTGTTGGGAATCCCGCTCTCCTCGGCGATGATTTGCTGGGTCCGCAAGGCTATCAGGACTGCATCCTCGCTGGGGAGGGAGAGGGCTTCGTCGTAGGAGTTGGTGTGCAAAGACTGGGTCCCGCCGAGCACCGCCGCCATAGCCTGGATGGTAGTCCTGACGATGTTGTTCAAAGGCTGTTGTGCCGTAAGGGAGCAACCGGCTGTCTGGGTGTGGAACCTCAACATCATAGAGCGGGGATCGCGGGCCTTGAACCTCTCTTTCATGATCCTGGCCCAGAGCCGGCGGGCCGCCCTGAATTTGGCTATCTCCTCAAAGAAATCGTTATGACAGCAGAAGAAAAAGGAAAGGCGAGGAGCGAATTCGTCCACTTTAAGCCCGCGCTCCAAAAGGGCCTCCACGTAAGCGATCCCTGCCGCCAGGGTCAAGGCCACCTCCTGGACCGCCGTGGCGCCAGCTTCCCGGTAATGGTAGCCTACAATGCTTACCGGGTTCCACCGGGGCATTTCCCTGGTACAATAAACGATGAGGTCGGTGCTCATTTTCTCGGAAGCCTTGGGCGGGAAACATTTGACATTACAACCGGCAAAACCGGTGTATATGTCGTTTTGCAGGGTTCCAGCCAATTCCGCCGGCGCAACCCCTCTCCTCGCCGCGATGGCCACGTACATGGGAAGGATCATGATGGATTCTGGCTCGCTGATGAGGGAAGTGCTTACCTTCCTGAGATCAATCCCCTGGAACAGGTCGTCCACATCCTGGATGGTATCGATAGCTACCCCTTCTACACCTACTTCACCCTCGGACCTGGGGTCATCGGAGTCCAGGCAAAAATGGGTAGGCATATCAAAAACGATATTCAGTCCCGTCTGTCCTTGTTCGATGAGGAAGCGCAGTCTCTCGTTGGTCTCTTCCGCCGTTCCGAAACCACAAACCTGGCGCCTGGTCCAGAGACGTCCCCGATACATGGTAGGGTATACCCCGCGGGTATACGGGTACTCCCCCGGTTGGCCGAGTTTTTCTTGATAGCTGAAACCGGCTAAGTCCCCGGGCGCGTAGCATCGCTTGACCGTAAGGCCGGAGGTGGTTTTAAATACCTCTTTTCGCTCGGTCCAATTCATTACCTGGTCCTCCTTTTACGAAGGGGTTTCCCCATAACCCCGATCCCCTGTCGCAGATACTCCTGGCAGAGTTTATAGTATTCCGGGCCCGCGGTCTCCACATAAGCGGTCAACTCCCCGTTTAAGGGGCCCCTGATCTTGCCCGGGACACCAGCGACCAGGTGCCTGTCGGGTACCTCCATGCCATTGGGTACCAGGGTTCCGGAAGCAACCAGAGCGTATTCCCCGATGACGGCCCCATCCAGTACCACGCTGTTCATACCCACCAGAGCTCCCTTCCGAACCTGGCAGCCATGCAGGATGGCACCGTGGGCGATACAACTCTCTTCTTCTATGACCATCATCGCTCCCGGAGAAGTGTGGACGACTGCGTTGTCCTGAACACTGGCCCGGGCCCTGACCACGATGGGACCAACGTCAGCCCGGAGCACCACGCCGAACCAGATACTGGCCCCGTCCTCGACAGTTACCTCCCCGATCAGGGTCGCGGTCGGAGCGATAAAAGCGGTAGGTGCTATTCTCGGCCGGCAACCGTCGAACTCTATGCTAACCATCTTTTACACCCGGAGGGTGTTCTCGAACCCCGGGATCTTGAAACCCAGAACCCTCTCGGCAGCTGCCAATCCCTGACGGGCTGCCCTGTCGGTACCAATAGCCCGCCCCTGGAAGCTATCTCCAGCAAAATATAGCCCCCTGATCCCGGGTATCTCGTTAGCCGGCCGGTTTTTACCCATTAACCCCGGTTTATTGGCCACATAGGTGGTATGGAAAACGACGTGCCTCACCACCCATAAACGGTCCTTGAAGGCCGGGAACATCTCTTCCAGTTCTTTTTCTATATCGGCAAAGGTTTTCTCCAGCAGGGTTCTACTCTTGGGGACCTCCGGATCCACATACACGCCGCAGACCCACAGATGCTTGCCCGGCGGTGCTACCGAAGCATCCAAGGCCGAATTCAGAAAACCCCAGCCGGGGTAACCGGTAACCGGACCATGGAACCAGGCAGCCAGCTCCCTCTCGCTATAAGCATAGATAGGCTTGTCGCAGGCGGCGTACAGCCCGAGGTAGATGGCCCGGTGATCGTCCTTCGCTACCAGATCGATCTTATCAAGGTACCACGAGGGGATCTGATCCGTGGGGAGTACCTCGCGGACGTCCCAAACCGGGATGGTACAAACGACTTGACCAGCCGATATCAGCGTACTCGGTACAAATTCGTTGGGTATCGCTTTGCGACCCACTTTCTGGACGCGAACGCCCCTAACCTCACCGTCTTCCACGACGATCCGGGTAGCTTTAAGGTTATACTCTATAACCCCGCCGTTCTCCCGGATTACCTCTTCAAGGTCCTTGAAGAATCCATCCCACCCTTGTTTGGGCCAGAAGGAATACCCGGTGGTTCTTTTCTCCTGAAGATGGATCTTGCGTATGAAAAGGTTCTCACTGGCGCTGTGGTCCAGCCAGTTCCTGGTAGCTCCTTCCACCATGGCAATAAACTCGAAAAGCCTGGCCACCCCTTCACTTTGGGTACGCTCCAGGATCCACGTTCTCAAAGGAAGGTCCTCGTAATCATCCAGGGCTGAAAAATCCATGTCGACCAGTTCCTTGATTACCTTCTTTAGCTCCGCCTTGTCAGCCCCGATTACCTCGTGCATCGGCAGCCATTGCCCCTCATGGTAGACGGGCATGTTATCGTTCTCCGGCCCCGGCTCGAAGGTCTTCCCCAGGTATTCCATGATTTTGGTGGTACCGGAACCAGAGTCCTCGGACAGGTGGGCACCAACCTGCAGTTTGTAGCCCTGGTGATGAAATACGGCCGCCCGGCCGCCGGGACGATCGTCTTTCTCGATCAACAGAACCTTCTTGCCTTGTTTGGCCAGTATAGCGGTGGTAACCAGGCCCGCTATACCCGCCCCGATGACGACAACCTCATACTCGCCTACGGGCATCCTCCTGCTCCCCCTTTCCTAACAGGAACTCAATAATCGTAAAACCCTTTACCGGTCTTCCGCCCCAGCTGTCCCGCCCTGACCATCTTTTTGAGCAGGGGACATGGCCGGTACTTCGAATCCCCCGTTTCCCGGTAGAGGGTTTCGATAACCAGGAGTATCGTATCCAGGCCGGCGAGGTCGGCCAGGGCCAGCGGGCCTATGGGATGATTAGCGCCCAATTGGAGGCCCTTGTCTATGTCTTCTCTGCTCGCTATCCCCTCTTGCAAGGCGAAAATGGCCTCGTTGATCATTGGCACCAGGATCCGGTTGACCACAAAGCATGGTGAATCCTCTACTTCGATCACTTCCTTGCCGAGCCGCACTACAAACGACCGCGCCTCTTCAATGGTTTCTTTGCTCGTTTGCGCTCCCCTGACGATCTCCACCAGCCTCATGGAGTGCGGGGGATTGAAAAAATGAATGCCCACCACCTTCTCCGGCCTCCTGGTAAAAGAACTGATCTCCGTAACGCTCAGGCCGGAGGTGTTGGTAGCCAGGATGACGTTTTCCCCACCGTACCGGTCCAGCTCAATGAAAACCTCCTTCTTTAGCTCCATACGTTCCGGGACGGACTCGATGATCAAATCAGCCTGCCGCAGGGAATAAAGACTGACGCTGGTCTGTATTCGCTCCGCGGCTTTTTCGGCTTCGTTCGCCGGCAAGATCCCTTTCTCGGCCGCCTTCCTCAGGCCCCGCCGTATGCTATCGATAGCCCTGACCAGGATATCATCGGTTAGGTCCACCAGGATAACCTGAAAACCAAACTGGAGGGCAAGCTGGGCAATACCTGCCCCCATCACCCCGGCCCCGACGATCCCTACTACCTTCTTCGCACGCATGATAAGGACAACACCCCAGTCCGCCAAATGATGAAGGCTGATAACGGACCTACTCCGGTTTCAGGATCCTGAACCCCAGGTCCTGGAGAAGCCTGGCGCTATCGTAAAAGATCTTGAGGGTTTTGATCTGGCCTTCCTCCAAGAAAAATAGATCAACGGCCTCAAATTCGATCTTCTGGCCCATGGAGTTGGTCCCTTCAAACCCGATTTCCACCACGGCCCGGTTTTCATCGGCGAACAGGATGCGAGGGTCGTCCCGGTACCGGACGTAGTGGCCAAGGATCTTCTCATAAAGACCTTTTATAGCCGCTCTCCCCTTTACGGGTGGATAAAGGGGATAGGTCAGGACGGCATCTTCGGAAAAAAGCCCCGCCAGCTCAGCAAGGTCCTTGCTGTTGACGTACTTGAAGTACCGGTTTATCACCTCAACAACCTCCAGCCCTATCACCTCCTTGGCGCCAGTTTCGACCGGTCCGGCCTAGATCGCCTTGACCTGATCCTTAATTTTAGCCAGGCACTGGTATGACGAACGGGTGCGGGCAGGGTCGGCGAAAGCAGTTATATTCCACAGTACCAGGTGACGCAAACCGGCTCTAACGTACTCCATTATCTGCTCCGTTACTTGTTCCGGGGTTCCATGAAAACAATAGTACTGGACGACTTCGCGCGGTACCCTTTGCATCACCTGGAGGGCATCTTCCCTGCCGAATTTGGAAGGGACATAATCATGAAATCCCGAGCCAGCAAAGGGGGAAGGATACCCGAAAGAATGGAACACCTCCGACGGAAGAAGCAAACACAGTCCTTTGACCAGTATGTGATCCAGCAACCCTTCGCAGGCCCGGGCATCCTCATCGACGATAACGTAAGCCAGCATGCCCGGCGTAATGCAATCGGGGTTCCTCCCGGCTTCTGCCGCCGCCCGGCGAATAGCCGACAGTTTCTCGCTGTATTCGGCCGGGCTCATCTTGGTTGGTATCCAGCCATCGGCATACCTTCCCGTTATGGACAGCATCCTCGGGCCGTGGGCTGCCACCCAGATGGGGGGCGGTTGGGAGCCAAAAGGTTTAAGGCCCAAGACAGCCCCGTCCAAGGTCCAGAACTTGCCCTCGTAATACACGGGCCCTTCCGCTTCCCACAAGAGCCGGATTATTTTGATGCCCTCTTCGAGCTTACCAACCGGGTTATCGAAGCTCATGCCGTAAGGAGCGATGTTCAGTCTTTCGCCGCTGCCCAGCCCCAGTATAACCCTTCCCTCCGTGATGTGATCCAGTGTAAGGGCGGTCTGGGCTAACACGGCGGGGGGGCGCCTGATAACGTCGGGAACCACCACCCCCAGGCGGACCCTGGACGTCTCCGCNATGGTGAACGGCTCGAGGTAGATATGAGGATTAGCCTGAGTCAGGGCCATCTCGGTTATATCGGGCGTCCAGATAGACTGGGAGTGCCACCCCATAAGATGATCCGGCCACCAGAGGGAGTCGAACCCGTTTTCCTCGTTCCGTCGAGCAAGTCTCCTCCAGGCAGATACCGGCGGTATAATACCGCCGGATACCCCGAATTCCACTTCTGCCATGCCTACCCTCCTAGATAATCCCTGATAGGCATCAGTTTGCCCCTGGCCCTTTGGGTAACCGCCAGGAAGTCCCCGGGCTCCATGAGAACCACTTCGGCCTCCGGTTTCTTAAAGGCTCTCGTTAAGGCCTCGGACAGGGCCCCGTCATCGTCAACGGGAAGTGCCTTGATAGACTCGGCTAAAGAGCCGAGAAAGCC
>MAGV01000067.1 GCA_001717015.1 Candidatus Methanosuratincola petrocarbonis (ex Vanwonterghem et al. 2016)
TTCCGGTCATCAAATCCTTGTCCCGCAAGGCTTTACGCGATTTGGAAGATCGTCCTGGTTGCCCTCCTAAACCCCCTTTTGGCTCAGTACGTTTGCAAACCGTTTGCAAAATCTTATCCATTTTGGCCGCTGCCTGGGCCTGCATCCCGGGCAGAAGATGGGTATAAGTGTCCATGGTGAAGCTGGTGCTACTGTGGCCCAAGCGCTCGCTAACCACCTTGGGATGCTCGCCGGCCTGGAGAAGGAGCGAGGCGTGAGTGTGCCGGGTGTCATGGAGACGCACCGGCGGCAAACCCTGGCTACCTACAACCTTTTTGAAAACCTGGGAGAAGTGGTCGGGGTCTATGGGCCGACCGTCTTCGTGGCAGCATACCAGGTTAAAGTTCTGATAATGATCTCCCAGGGCCCGGGCATACTCCCGCTGCCATTGCCGTTGCTCCTCCAGGGCCTGCATTACCGTGGCGGGCAAGGCCACCGCCCGGCGGCTGTGCTGGGTCTTGGGTTGCTTCAGGACCAGGCCGACGCCCTTAATGCGCCGAAGGGCCATAGATAGGTACGCCACCCCGGCCTCCAGGTCGATATCCTCCCAGCGAAGCCCCAGGAACTCCCCTCTCCTCATGCCGGTGCTGACCGCCAAGAGCAGCGGGAGGTAATACTTGCTCCCCCTGAAGGCCTCAAGGAGAACTGCCACTTCCTTGCTGTCCAGCACCTCGGGAATATACTTCTGGGCCCGGGGCGGATCCACCACATCCGCCGGATTACGGGCCAGGAGTTGCCACTTGACCGCGTCCTCCAGGGCTTTATGAAGAATCCGGTGCGCGTACAACACTGACCGGGCGGACAGGCCGGCACTTAGGAGCTCACCGTATAGGCGCTGGATATGGGAAGGGCGGAGCTGGCTCAAACGGAGCCGACCAATGCGTGGGCCGATATGCAGGCGGACGTTCAGTTCGTAGCTCTGGAACGTGCCGGGCTCCGTGTTGTGATAGGCATAGTCCCGCAGCCATTGTTGCAGGTACTCCTGCACCGTGAGCTTGGTGGGCTCGGTGTAGGTGCCCTCCCGTCGCTCGGTGAGGAGCTTTGCCAGGAAGGCTTCAGCATCTTTTTTGGTGCCCCGGACAGTGTACCACTTCTGGCGGCGCTTGCCCTCGGAATCGGGCTCCAGTTCGATGACCACCGCCCAGCTCTTCCCTCGCTTGCGGATGTGGCCGGCCATCAGGGCTGCCTCCTTGTGCGGCTTATCTCAACTTCCCCGATTAAAATAACCCAGAAGGCGATCATGTTTGCGATCAAGAAGGCGGATTCCGCCGGCGTTCGGCGTGCCTTGAAGGCGCCGTAAACCAGGAGAAGAAACCAGGCGGCCAGCAATATGAGTTTCCGGGCTAGGTTCGACTGGCTTGTCGCCCATGGATCAAAGCCGCCGAAAACAATGTCTATCGGCAGGTACAGTACACAGAAAATCGCTTCGATAAGCCTACCATATATGATCCTCATCATCGCTTTCCCTCCACCGCTTCTTCACTGGGCTATTCTTAGAGAGGACAACGCCAGGCTCAATGTTCAGGCAGTGGTTTTCCGTTGCAAACCTGGCCCAGTCAGTCTGGTCTGCTGGAGCCTGAAAGAGCTTCAGGCTTTCAGCCCGCGATTGGATTCCTAGCTCATCAAGCCGGTTAATGAGGGCCTCCCAGGAGACATCAAACGTGGCCCGCAAGCTGCCCAGGGCGGCCTTCGAGAGCGGGGACGAAGCCCGCTCTCTTATCCATTCCTCGGGCATCAGGAAGTTGCTGGTGAAAATGTTGGCCTCGCGGTCAAGCCGCCACAGCTCGCGATCATTGAGGGAGTTGCAGTCGTAATCCTCAAGGTGCTTGAGCTTGATGTGCGCTATTTCGTGGGCATACGTCCAGTTGATGCGTTGGTCTAGAGAGTCTCGGTTTATGTACACGCTGTAAGTTCCGGCGGCGCAATCGTAAGCGGTAAAACCGTCCTCGGACGGATCGCTAAAGTAGCGTAGTCTTGCGAACCTTTTAACTATTTCCTTTGCATTGATAGGCGGGCCCTGAACGCCAAGCTCATGGAGAAAAAAACGAGCAGCGGCACTTGCATGAGCAACCCTTACTCGTGTCGGTTTTCTTGGCCGTGTTTTCTCCTGTGACATCTGGCCGGAACTGGGATCGCCCCCCCTATTTCTCTTCATCGTCTCCCACTGCTGCCTCAATGATTCTGGCTATCCTGCGCCTTTCTTCGGGAGTCGGCTTTCGGCCGGCACGACGAAGCACCTGGAGAACCTCGGGCCAGGCATCTTCCAGGTTCTCCTCTTTTTTCTGATGATCATCGGTTGGCCCGTCGATACCCAAAAGGTAATCAACAGAAACCCCGAAGATCGCCGCCAGGCGCCGCATAAGGGATTCATTTAGGCGACGCTCTCCCTTTTCAAGATCATAGAGGTACTGGGGCGATACGCCCAGCATTTCCGCCAGCTTTGTCCCGCTTAGGTTTCTGCTTTCTCGCAATTCCCTGATGCGATTCCCTTTTCCCTCGTCCATTTTATCCTCTCCGCAAATAGCTGATTCTAGTTTACCGCTATTCGCAGGATTTATCAATCAGCTATCAGCAGAAAAACCGAGCATGATTAAGCTAATCGCAGAACACCGGCGCCCATGGGGCTGTATTTAAGCTAACAGCAGAATTTTAGCCTTGAGCTCATTAAACAAATAGCTTAAAATTAAGGTTAACAAAGAGAGGTGGCTGGCATGAGTTTCACTGATGTAATCAAGAGACGAATGGCCCAGGAGGGTCTTAAGCCCAGCGACCTGGCTCGGCAAACCGGCTATAGCCAGCAGTATATCTCTGACCTCTTGCGGGGCCGCCGGCGGTGGAACGAAACCACCATGGAGAAGGTCTGCCGGGTGCTGGGGATAAAGGTCGAGTTTGGCGTTGATGGCTTGAACACTGGCACAGAAGGGATGTGATCCCATGCTCGACGATGCCGGTAACGATCTCCCCTTCGTCCTCACCGTCCCCGAAGCGGCAAAGCTCCTCAGGCTACACCGCGTCCGGGTCTACGAGCTTTGCAAGCAGGGGGTTATCCCCTGTATCCGGCTCGGGCGCCAGGTGCGCATCTCCAGGGACGCCCTGCTGCGGTGGATGGGGGCTCTTGATTCCACGGTAGCTGATACGCCCCCGGAAAGCCAGATGGTAGATTCCACCATTCCGGCCCAGGAAGGGGGTGAAATTTATGGCCATTGGGGAGGCCCTGCGGGAGGCCCGCAGGAGTCGTGGCCTTACTCAGCGCGAGGTAGCCAGCCAGATCCCGGTGAGCGATTCCTGGTTCTCAGATGTGGAAAACGGCAAGCAGCGAGTGCGCAGGGACATGGCCCGCCTCCTGTCCAGCAAACTGGACGACCCCAGGTTATACCTGGAGGCCGCGGCGGAAGCGACGGGCGGGGTGCTGGTAGGCCCCTGGCTGGACGGTGAGCGGGCAGATCTCCATAGGGCATCAGTCAGGGCGAAGTGCATCGAGGAGATGACCGAGGCGATTGAGGCTCTGGCCCGGGCAACGGTGATGGTAAACGCCCGGTCGAGGGAGCACCTGGACGAAGAGGCCGCCCGGCAGATGCATCAAGCCCTGCATGAGCTCATCGAAGCGGGGACGGCGGTTCAGGTAGCAGTTGCGGTGCTGTGCAGGACCTACAGCTTCAGCCCGGCGGCGCTGTATAAGGAGCACCACCGGGAGCTGCAGGCGAAGGGTTACGTCAGAAAGGCGAGGTGAGAGTGATGCAGGTGGTGGATAAGGGAGACGATCACTTCCTCGTGATGCTCCAAAAGGAGGACTTTCGGGCAATGAGCGAGGGGCAAGATGTCTATTTCGCCATTAACCTGACGGACACCCTGGTATTCCACGTGGAGGGCGAGGAAAAGCGCGTCAAGCTTCCCTTCCCCCTGGTGCTCTTTTTCCAGCTTACCCCGCTCATCACGGCAGAGGAGCTCCTGGCCGGGGGTGGCGCTGGTGCCTGAGCAGGACGCCTTCGAGATCCTCCGCCAACTGGTCGGCGCCTACGGTCAGTGCAGATTCCCCGACTACCGGCGCCAGATTCGCGGAGCCATCGGGCTCCTGTTGAGGGGGGAGTTTCCGAATGTGGAACTGGTTCTGGTCAACGGTTACGGAATCAAGGTTCGCGCAGGACGGATCACCATTAGGCCGCTTGGCCGACGCAGCCGCCTTCTTGATCCGGCTTCGCGCACTGGTTGAAACGATGGTGGTCGGCATGGGCCTGGTGGTGTTGCTGGCGATGCTCTACTGGCTGATGGTGGTCAAAGACATCGCGATTCAGATGGGGAGGTGAACGCAACGTATTCTAAGACCTGTTCCCACTGCGGGCAGACATCATACAGCGCATCAAACCTAGACCCGTGGATCTGCCCGTACTGCGACGAGAAGATAGAGGAGGTGAGCAAAGGTGCAGGCGAAAGCGGGATTTCGGATAAGGGTTGATATCTACCTCAATGCCACCCAGTATCTCCAGGACTGCGACAAGCACAATCCTGACATGCCGCCGATGACGCATCAGGAGAAGCAAGAGCTTGTGGAAGAGCAGGCCAGGCAGGTCTTGGAGCATGCGCCCTGGCGCGAATACTTCGGGGTAGAGTTCAACCGCAGAAGCTATGAGGTAATCGAGGCCGAGCTGGTGGAGCAACCCTCACGGCTCACGCTGGCCGAGAGCCTCAGGGGCGCCGCGGAGATGATNGATCGCGGTAGACCCCGAAGCTGCGGCTGCCAGCCTGGAGGCCATGGCCGGGGAGCTGGTGGGGTAACGAGGGAGCCCGGGTCGGGAGATAGCGGCTCCCGGCCCGGGCCCACCAGGTGACGGTATGGCGCCCGTCACCCTCATGATACCACGAGGGGAGTGTAAAGAGAATGGCCGTTAGCGCAATCGGCAACAAGTATTTTTCGGTGAGCGAGGTCAAAGCTTACCTGCAATGCCCCGTCCAGCACCAGTTCAAATACGTTGAGCGCATCAGCAAGCCGAATCCGCCGGCGGTGACCCGGGGGATCGCCTACGACCGGGGCCTGCAAGCGGTCTACCGGCACCAGCTTGAGACGGGGGAGCTCCCGCCGGTGGAGCTGGCGGAGCAGGCGGCCCTGGCCGCACTGGATGAGCTCATTCCCAACACGGACTGGGCGGAGGACTCGACGGAGGCCGCCCGGGCGGACGTGCAGCAGGCGATAGCGCTGTACATGCAGGAGCTGGCCCCCAAGGTCCAGCCATCGCTCGTCCAGGACAGGTTTCTGGTCGAGTTCGAGAACACCGACTGGGCTTTTTTGGGCTACATCGACCTGGTGACCACCGACGGCGTGGTGGTGGACAACAAGTTGCTCGGGCGGTCCCCCGTCCAGGACGATGTTGACCAGGACCTACAGCTCACCGCCTACGCCCTCGGTTACCAGGTCAAGTACGGGGGCCTGCCCGCGGGGCTCCGGCTGGACTGCATCATCAAGACCAAGACCCCCAAGGTGGTGCAGGTGGCCACTTCCCGCACGGAGGCGGAGATCAACCGGTTCTTAAAGCTCCTGGGCCACGTGGCCCACGCCATCGACCAGGGCATCATTTATCCCCGCCCGGGCGGGTGGTGGTGCGGCCCGAAGGCATGTCAGTTCTGGATCGAGTGCCACGAGAGATTTTGAGCGAGGAGGAGGATAAGCGATGTCGCTTCCTGAGAGAGCGGTTCCTGCTGTGAAACAATCCGAGACTCCGGCGGTGCAGCAACAGCCCTTTGTCCCCATCATCAGCATGGGACTGGAGGCAGCCACCAAGTTCGTGGCCGAGATGAGGGCCTTTGTGGCCCGGCATCTGAAGGAGGGCGAGGATTTCGGCAAGGTCCCGGGAGCCCAGAAGCCGTCCCTGTGGAAGGCCGGCGCCGAGAACCTGTGCGGCTTCGCAGGCCTGGCTCCCGAGTTCGAGATCCTGGAGCAGGTCGAGAACTGGGATAAGGGTTTCTTCTACTACAAGGTCAAGTGTCGGCTCATTTACCTCGGCACTGGCCAGGTGGTAGCGGAGGGCATGGGCTCCTGCAACAGCATGGAGGATAAGTACCGGTGGCGCTGGGCGTTCGAGAACGAAGTGCCGGCCCACATTGACAAGGGCACACTCAAGAGCAAGAGATTCCAGCACAAGGGCAAGTGGTACACCAAGTACCGTATCGAGAACGACGACGTTTACACTCTGGTCAACACCATCCTGAAGATGGCCGAGAAGCGGGCGCATATCGACGCCACCCTGCGGGCTACAAGGACCTCCGCCATTTTCACCCAGGACATCGAGGACATGCCGGGGGTGGTGGAGGAAGAGGCTTCGCCGGCGCAGGAGGAGCCCCAGGCCTCTAAGCCCCAGGGTGCTCAGAAGCCCCAAACGCCGAAGCCCAAGACCCAGCAGCCGGCAGCGGCTCCCGCGGCTGCCCAGACTCCTGCCGCGAACGGCAATGGCTCCGCACCGCCCAACTGGACAAAGTTCTGGGCGCGGATGAAGGAGCTCGGCCTGACTAACGACCAGGTGCGGCAGATGGCCGGCGAGTGGATGCAGGAGCCAGAGCTCAAGTCGCTGACCCAGGTCATCAAGAATCAGGCTGACCTCGACATGCTGCGCGAGTATATTGAATCCGCAGTCAACCCGATGCCTCCGGACGACATGGCCCCCCCGGAGCACACCGCGGCTTAGTCACCACTCCCCTCAGGCGGCCGGTGGTGCCCGCGACTGCCGGCCGCCATATACCCCCCCTGGGCGGGAGCAGCGCGGCGCGATGACGCGCACGGCAAGCGGTCCCGAAGCCGTTGGGGGACGCCTCCCCCGCAGGTGCACGAGGTCGCCGGGAGTCGGGCGACGCGGCACGCGGGTAGCCGGGGCAGGACCGGCCCCCGCCCACCAATACCTGAAAGGTGGTGTAATCAATGAACATCTTCCTGCACGATTGGGCCGAGAGCGGCCTTGAAGGGCTAAAGAACGATTTCCAGATCACAGGCCAGGAGTTAGAGGGCGTCGAGATCCTCCTTGCCTCGTACTCCTACGAGTGCTGGTCGGGTGAGGCGTTCGTCCTGTTCCGTAAGAACGGCCGTTATTACGAGGTCAACGGCAGTCATTGCTCATGTTACGGCCTTGAAGGCCAGTGGAACCCCGAAGAAGCCGATCTAAACGAACTATGGAACCGCGTCCAGAACGGCACATTTGGGCGGGATACTTGGACCGGCAACGAGTTCGCGGAGGAATTGAAACTTTTGTTAACGGAACTGCGGGGTGAACGCGATGATGGAAGGTCTTAACCCCCAGCAGGAGGCCGCGGTACTGCATACTAACGGCCCCTGCTGCGTGATAGCCGGCGCCGGTTCAGGTAAGACCAGGGTGCTCACGCGCCGGGTAGCACGGTTGATTACCGACGAAGGGATCCCCGCCAGCAATATCCTCGCTGTAACCTTCACCCGGAAGGCTGCCGGCGAGATGCTGGAGCGGTTGCAGCCGTTAATCGGCGCAGCCGTCGAGGACTTGAACATCGGCACCTTCCACTCCATTTGCTACCGTATCCTGCGCGAGGAGTTCCGGGCCCTGGGGCGCCAGATCCCGGAGCCAGCGCAGGAGCACTGGCAGAAGCGGGTCATCAAGGAGATCCTGGCCCCGCCCGGGCCGAAGAATCCCGGGGGGTTGAACTGGGACCTGGACGTTTCGGTAGCCATGAGTTTCATCAGCAATCAGAAAAACAACCTGCGGGATCCAGAAAACCTGCTGCTGACCGAAAGCCAGGAACGGGACGCCTACCGGTACAAGGCGCTCTATAGGAATTACGAGCAACGCAAGGCTCAAGAGAACAAGCTGGACTTCGACGACATGCTCCTGTGGTGCTATCAGCTCCTCCGGGATAACCCGGATATCCGCCGGAAGTACCAGGCGCAGTTCAAGCATATCCTCGTGGACGAATGCCTTCCTTATGAATGCCCCGTCATGCTATCCGATGGCAACCAGGTTCCCATCGGTGAAATAGTTGAGCAGATGTTGCCAGCGGAAGTTCTCACCTATAACGAGAAAACAGGCACCCAGGAAGCAAAGCCCATCATTGGCTACCACAAGATTCCCCTTTCTAAGCCTTTATGGCGACTGGTGGCTCTCCGCAGGGACAATAAGGCCGAAACTGTTCGGCGGGTCAAATACGGGATCAACATCCTTGTAGCAACCGAGGACCACAAGGTATTCACGAGCCGGGGCTGGTTACCCATCTCGGAGATCAGGGTTGGCGACACAATCCAACTAGAATCCTCGACGGCTATTGCCCCAAAGCCCAAGGGAAACAGGCATTTTAATACCCTCTATAAGCATTCCGCCACCGCAAAGAAGGCACTAGGCGCCCAGATGAACGAGAAAAACAAGCTAGGCATTTGCGGCCAGACAAGGGGTAACCGCTCCATCTCGCAACGCGGCGGAAACGGTCGAGGGCCGACTATTACCGAGAGATTGTTGCTCCAGGAGCTCGGCGAGAGTTGGATCTGGAATTATCCTGTGCCCACGGGCGGACAAGGCCACGGCTACCCCACTAACTACAAAATAGACCTAGCAAACCCAGGCCTGATGATAGGGGTAGAAGTAGACGGGAACAGTCATAACTCGAAATCACGGCAGCAGCAGGACGCGAAAAAGGAGGCCTTCCTGCGGAGCAAGGGCTGGACTATCTTCCTGGTAAGAAATGAAGATGTCCATGCCAGCCTCCGGGGGGTCGTTGAGAAGATCAATGGACTGGCCAGGCGGGAGGCGGCCTGCGCCGGCGGGGCTGGTTGCCCCGTTGATGGTGAGGTAATAGCCATAGAGCCAATCAGAGTGAAGACCAAATACGTCTATGACATTACTGTGGCCGACAACCACAACTTCTATGCCAACGGCATCCTGGTGCATAACTGCCAGGACGTGAACACCGCTCAATACGAGATTCTTAAGCTCATAGCGCCTCCCGAGAATAACTTATTCGTGGTAGGAGATGACTTCCAGGCAATCTATGGGTGGCGCAGCGCGAAGATAGACTACATTATCAACTTTGCCCAGGATTGGCCAGGCGCTAAAATTATCCCGCTTGAAATCAACTACCGCAGCACCATCCCCATCGTGGAGGCCTCCAACCTTCTTATCAACCGGAACCAGTTCCAGGTGAAGAAAGCCCTCCGGGCCAACCGCGGGACCGGTCCCGAGCCGGTCATCACCCGGGCGGACGACGAAGACCACGAGGCGGAGCTGGTGGCGGCGGAGATCCAGGCCCTCACCAAAGAAGGCTACCGGTACGGGGACATAGCTTGCCTGTACCGCACAAACGCCCAGAGCCGCCCCCTGGAAGATGCATTCATCAAGAACCAGATCCCTCACGTTATCCTTGGCGCCACCGGCTTTTATCAGCGCCGGGAGGTCAAGGACGTCATCGCCTACCTGCGGATCTTGCACGACCCTGGAGATGAAGAAGCTATTCGGCGCGTAATAAACGTTCCCACCAGGTACCTGGGCAAGGTATTCCTCCAGGCCGTTGAGCAGTACGTGGCCCGGGAGGGGATATCCCTGCTGGAGGCCATGAGGTACTGCCCGGAGACCAGGGAGCGCCGGTACCGGGGGATCTACGAGTTCCTCTGGGTGATCGACCATCTCCGCCACCTCGCCGAGCACCAGGGCCCGGCCTGGCTGTCGCAGGAGGTGCGGCGGGTAACCGGGTACGACCAGTGGTTGCTCAAGGAGGAGGGCGAGAGTGACGGGGCCGATAACCACCGCATCGAGAACCTGAACGCCCTGGCTGCGGCGGCCGCCCGGTTCGCCAGCCTGAAGGACTTCCTGTTCTACGTTGACCAGGTGTCCACCAGGAAGACCGATGATGACGAGAACGGGCGCGGGGACAAGGTGCAACTCATGAGCCTGCACCGCAGCAAGGGCCTGGAGTTCCCGGT
>MAGV01000068.1 GCA_001717015.1 Candidatus Methanosuratincola petrocarbonis (ex Vanwonterghem et al. 2016)
GCGGGGGAGCACCACAAGGGGTGAAGCCTGCGGTTTAATTGGAGTCAACGCCGGGAATCTTACCGGGAGCGACAGCAAGATGAAGGCCAAGCTGACGACTTTGCTAGATGGGCTGAGAGGAGGTGCATGGCCGTCGCCAGTTCGTGCCGTGAGGTGTCCGGTTAAGTCCGGCAACGAACGAGACCCCCATCCTCTGTTGCCAGCCTGCTTCTACGGAGGTAGGCGCACACGGAGGAGACTGCCAGTGTTAAACTGGAGGAGGGAGGGGGCTACGGCAGGTCAGCATGCCCCGAATCTCCCGGGCCACACGCGGGCTGCAATGGTGAGGACAGCGGGTTCCGACCCCGAAAGGGGAAGGTAATCCCTTAAACCTCGCCGTAGTTGGGATTGAGGGCTGTAACCCGCCCTCATGAACATGGAATCCCTAGTAACCGCATGTCACCATCGTGCGGTGAATACGTCCCTGCTCCTTGCACACACCGCCCGTCGCTCCACCCGAGTCAAGCTTGGGCGAGGCCCAGACCTGTTGTTTGGGTCGAACCCATGTTTGGCAAGGGGGGAGAAGTCGTAACAAGGTGGCCGCAGGGGAACCTGCGGCCGGATCACCTCCTAAGAAAGACCCGCTAACCCCAACCATACATGAAAGTAATGTCGAGTCCAAAATCATAGATGCAACTATGGAGGAAACTCCATAGTGAAGGGCGTAGTAGGAAAGGTGCGAGGGCACCGGACTTACGATGAACGCCATGCACAGGTTCCAGTGTTTCCGGCACCAGACTAGGTTTAGTAGAAACCGGGTCTGACACGCCGACGCCAACTGGTGGATGGCTAGGCTCTGGCGCTGAAGAAGGGCGCGGCAAGCAGCGATATGCTCCGGGTAGGCGCATGCAGCCTTCGATCCGGAGATCCCCTAATGGGACATCCTATCGGGGGTTAATAGCTCCCGATGTTCCGACGAGGAACGGGAACTCCCTGAACGAAAACATTCTAGTAAGGGAAGGAGGAGATACCAATCGGTATTCCCTCAGTAGGGGCGACCGAAAGGGGAACAGCCCAAACCGAACCCTTAGCGAAAGCGAAAGGGGATGTGGGGTTATGGGCCCTCCCGCTTCTTACCCAGCGAAGCCGAAGTAGTCTGAAAAGGCTCACCGTAGAGGGTGATAGTCCCGTAAGCGTATGTTGGGTTGAATTGGGGAGGAGTCCCGGAGTACTACGTCTTGATCCTGACGTGGGAATTTGGGAGTCACCGACTTCCAAGGCTAAATACGTCCAGAGTCCGATAGGGCACTAGTACCGTGAGGGAAAGCTGAAAAGAACCCCGAGAGGGGGGTGAAAAGAGTCTGAAACCAGTTGGCTACTTGTGGCATGGTATGAAAGGAAAGAACCTCTCTGAAGGAACCTCCGGAAGGAGTAGTACGAAGAGAGGGGACCAGTATCATGCCTTCCGTTTCGGAGCACGGCCCAGGGAGTTCATTGAGGTGGCGAGCTTAAGAGGGTCAACCTCGAAGGCTAAGGGAAACCGATAGCCCGCAACCATAGCCTCTTCGCGCTACGATGCAGGAGGCAACTGTGAATGCTGAAGAGCGTGAATGTTATGGCCAGGGGCAAGGTCTGATGAGGGCCTGTACAGTCACCTCGATGAGAACCCGATACCGAGCGATCTAGGCCTGAGCAGGATGAAGTCGGGCGAAAGCTCGATGGAGGTCCGCAGGGGTTCTGACGTGCAATTCGTTCCTCTGACTTGGGCCTAGGGGCAAAAGACCAATCAAGCTCGGTGGTAGCTGGTTCCTCCCGAAGTGGGTCCCAGCCCAGCCTGCCTGGAGGTTGCGAGTGGGGTAGAGCACCAATCAGGGAGTCATAAACCGAAAGGTTTAGCTTCCTCTTTGAACTCCGAACCTGCTCGCTCCGTAGAAGGGCGGAGACGGTTTCCGTGGGAAAAGCTCACGGGACGAGAGGGGAACACCCCAGACTGAGGTTAAGGCCCCAAAATGCTGGCTGAGTGTTAACTCAAAAGGCGTCTTTGATCGAAGACAGCTGGGAGGTAGGCTTAGAAGCAGTTACCCTTTAAAGAGTGCGTAACAGCTCACCAGCCGAGATCAAAGGCCCTGAAGATTTTCGGGGCTAAGTCAGCTGCCGATACCTCAGAGCGTTCATTTGTTAATGAACGTTGGTAGGGAGGCGTTGCGGTCGGGCAGAAGCTGGTTCGAGAGGACCAGTGGACCGATCGCAAGTGCGAATCCTGGGGGAAGTAACAGCGTAGAAAGGTGAAAATCCTTTCCGCCGTAAGGGCCAGGTTTCCTCGGCAACGCGTCGTCGACCGAGGGTCAGTCGGTCCTAAGGCAGCACATAACCTGTAGCTGTCGAATGGGAAACTGGTTAATATTCCAGTACCTTGGGGATACGTTTGAGCCTGATTCCTGCGCTTCGAGATATGCCGAGCGGGGCTGCCGCCCTGTCTAACTTTCCGAAGCCTGGGGAGAACCGTAATGGTGAGAACCGGGCGAAGGAGGGAATGGCCGGCCGTTAGGCTGGTTCGGCAGATTCTTGGAGCCCATGAAAAGGGAATTAGGAAGGATTCTCCAAGCCCGTACCGAGAACCGACACAGGTGCCCTAGATGAGTAGTCTCAGGCGTGTCGGGAACACCCTAGGTCAGGGAACTCGGCAAATTAGCCCCGTACCTTCGGTATAAGGGGTGCCTGGGTCCCTAAGCGAATGCTTGGGGGTCTAGGTCGCAGTGACAAGGGGGAAGCGACTGTTTAATAAAAACATAGATCCCCGCAAGCCCGTAAGGGTGTGAACGGGGGTTGAATCCTGGCCACTAGCGGTCCGTGAAAACCGGGTACAACCGGGCGAAGCGCCGCTGAAGGCCGGGAGTAACTCTGACTCTCTTAAGGTAGCCAAATGCCTTGCCGGGTAAGTTCCGGCGTGCATGAATGGACCAACGACTTCCCCGCTGTCCCGACCTGGGGCCCGGTGAACCTACCTCTTGGTGAAAAGGCCAAGGACTTCCAACGTGAGGAGAAGACCCCGTGGAGCTTTACTGCAGCCTGTTGCTGGGATAGGGTCATGATTGCAGAGCGTAGGTGGGAGCCGTTAATCCCAGCCTCTCAGGGGGCTGGGGGAGGCGCCAATGTAACACCACCCATTCATGGCTATATCTCTGACCAGGACGCAAGTCCTGGGACAACGGCAGGTGGGCAGTTCGGCTGGGGCGGCACGCCCTTGAAAATGTATCAAGGGC
>MAGV01000069.1 GCA_001717015.1 Candidatus Methanosuratincola petrocarbonis (ex Vanwonterghem et al. 2016)
ATGAGTGATCCTTAGAGGTGGAGTCCGTCTAAAAAAGTTCTTTAGCATTTTTTCACTCCACCTCTAAGGATCACTCATGGGATATGGGGTATTTCCGTCAGTTTGATGCTTGGCCTCATTTTCAAAAAAATGGGTACTGAGGTTGCCAAGTTCAACCACTCAGAACCCTGCTTTCTCTCCTGTTGCGATTCCTGCTGGGAGGTCTGGGAACTTCTGCTTGACCCTCTGCTCTGCGACAGCCGCCGCCTCTCCGAGTATCTTCTGGGCGTCCTCGTTGGCGCTCTCAAAGTTGAGGCTGAGCCCGCTGCTCTGCCCTGCATCGACGAGTATGCCGCTCAAGAGCGTGCTGATGTCGCCGAGCTCCCTTTCCGCCTCTGGTAGCAGAGTTGAGATGCCCGCCCTGACACTTTTGATTACGCCCATCGCTGGTGCGAGAGTCACGACTATGTCTCCGAGCTCGGTCACTGTGCTGAGGCGCATCGCTATCTGCTCGAGCGCCATCCTGGCCTGCATCAGCATCTTGGACATCTTCCTAATCTCTGCAAGCTCGTTTGCATAGATCTTGGCATGGTCTAGATCGTGCTTGGAGTAAGCGTCAACAACCTTGCTGAACATTATCCTGTCTCTTTCCTGGAATCTCTGGTTCGCTATGTCGAGCTTCTGCATCTGTAGTTGTATGGATCTCACTGCTGCCTCGAGCCTCGGCTTCAATGGGCCGGGGGGTCTGACAGACTCCTTGACCCTAGAGCCAATGCCTGGGGTCTCCTTCCTCTCCCATCGGTTTGCGAAGTTGCTCACTTTCGGTCACCACTCTAGGGTTTGATACGAATATTTTATAAGACTCGTGTGACCAGAATATCTTGTAACCGCAGTGTCTGTCTCTCCGGTGACAAAGTTTGGAGTTACAGGTAAAGCCGCTCGCCCAGTCCCTGACCAAGTTCGGTCTGACCGAGTACGAGTC
>MAGV01000007.1:0-13058 GCA_001717015.1 Candidatus Methanosuratincola petrocarbonis (ex Vanwonterghem et al. 2016)
CCGAGAGACTCGCTCAGCATTTCTGTTGCGCCAATTTCACTCATAATGGATTCCAGCCGTAAAGGTTAATTAGCATTCTGGGAGTGTATTGAAAACGTTATTTAAGTTTATCGGAGAATGGGATTTTGCTGATAAAGAAGCGGCACCCGGTAAGCACGAAGGAGATTAAGGAGATTCTGGAGAGGGCGAGCAGGATTGCCCCCAAGCTGCCCGAGACGATCGACAAGAAGAAGGGTCTCGAGGTGGTCGAGCTCGACAGCGGCGAGAGGGTTTACCTGCAGGAGAAGAGGCCAGTGCTAATAGAGCTGGAGGGGAAGCTGATGCCAGCTCTGACGGCGTCGGATGTTGTGCTCTCGGAGATACCCAGGATCGTCGTTGACATGGGTGCTGTGCCCTACATATGCAACGGGGCAGACGTCATGGCGCCTGGGATAAGATCCGTGCCCGAGGGGGTGAAGCCAGGGGACGTGGTAGCAGTGGCAGACGAAAGGCACAACAAGGTCTTGGCTGTGGGCGTGCTCGTCATGGAGAGGGAAAGGATCCTGAACAGGGAGAAGGGCAAGGCTGTCAGGAATGTCCACCACGTCGGTGACGAGATCTGGAAGGACATGCACAAGATCTGATCGGAGCGGGCGTCCGCCAGGGGTCTGATCGGTGCGTCTCTATTTTACTCGCATCCTGTCCCCTATGCTGGGCGCAGACGCCTCGACCTTGAAGAACCGCCTGACCGCGTCTGCCATGCTGAGGCATTTGCTCTCCTCCCCGTGAACCATGAATACCTGCTTCGGGCGAGGGGAAATGTTGCTGACGAACCTGAGCAGCTGCTTCCGGTCGCTGTGCCCTGAGAATCCGTCAACGGACTCCACGCCCATCTTGACCTGGACGACGTCTATCTTCCCAGACGGGTCGCTGAGCGGTATCTCGCGCAGTCCACGCAGGACGGACCTGCCAAGGGTGCCCTCGATCTGGTAGTTGACGAACATCATCGTGTTCTTCGGGTCTGGCGCGAGGAGCTTGAAGTACTCGAGCGCAGGTCCGCCTGTGAGCATCCCGGAGGTCGCCATGATTATGGAAGGACCCCCCTCGGCTATGTCTGGCCTAGCGCTCCTGTCGTCGACGCTGATGAAGTGCTCCGAGAGGAACGGGTTCTCCCCCTTGTGGAAGATCCTGTTCTTTAGGTCTCGTGCGAGCTCCTCCGGGTAAGCAGTGTGTATGGCGGTGACCTCTTGGAGCATCCCCTCGATGTAGATTGGGACCTGCGGTATCATGCCCGCCTTAAGGGCCTCGTCCAGCACCAGCATGATCTCCTGTGCCCTCCCGACCGCGAGTATCGGTATCAGCACCTTGCCCCCGTTGCTTATCGTGTTCTTAACTATCTCGAGGAAATGCCTTTCAGTCTCCTCCCTGGAGGGCACGACATCATTGGGGGCGCCGTAGGTGCTCTCCATTATCAGCGTCTCTGCCCTCGGGAACTGGCAGGTCGCCTGCTCGAGGAGCCGGGTCTTTGCATACTTGAAGTCCCCGGTGTAGACGATGTTGTGCAGCCCCTCGCCTATGTGCAGGTGGACCATTGCAGACCCGAGTATGTGGCCCGCATTGTGGAGCGTCAGGCGCACATCAGGGGCGATATCGGTCACCTCGCCGTACTCGAGCGGTATGGTGTGGAAAAGCTCCTTCTTCACGTCCTTCAGCCCGTAGGGGACCGGCCGACCCTCCTTGACCGCAACGTCGAGGTAGTCGAGCTGCAACAGCGTCATAAGGCTCTTAGTCGGCTTTGTGCAATAGACAGGACCGGCATATCCGTACTTGAACAGGAGGGGGACCAGCGCGCAGTGGTCGAGGTGGGCATGGGTGACGACCACGGCGTCAAGATCCTCAACCCTGAAGTCCCCGAAGTCGAGGCGCGGGAACTCGTCGAATGCAGACTGCGCCCCCGGTCTCACGCCGCAGTCTATCAGGATCCTGCTCTCGAGGGTCTGGACGAAGATCGCCTGCCTCCCTACCTCGCGGAAACCCCCCAAGGCGGAAATAGTGACCATGTTGTTAGTGTAAACGAGGGGGCGGTGGATCTTCCTCCCCACGTTCCTAAGGAACTCCAAACGGTAATCGGTCTCCTTGCTCTGGAAGTAAAGGGTCTGCTCGATTATCCTGGACTTTATCGGCGGCGACCTGATTATGGTCGGGCGCCAACCGGTCGAGGACGCGATGTCCCTCAAAGTTGATCCCCCCTTCCCGATGACGAGGCCGGGCTTCTTTGCCATTATTGTGACCTCGCCCGTGCCGTCGTCGAAGTTCATGTCCGAGATCTCTGCCTCAGGGGGTATCAGTCCTTCGATGATCTTCTTTGCCTCCTCGGGCCTCTTGCGCGAGGATGGATCTGCCCTTATTATAACGCGCTTCTTGATCTCCCTGACTATCCGCTTTACGGGCTCGCTGTTCTCCAGCAGGAGGTTGTGGTTAGTGACGTACACAACTATCGAGGGTCCCTCGAAGTCGACCTTCGTGAGCCCGGCCTCCTTGGGGATCTCCCTCTCGATCACCCCTTTTATCCATCCGAAAGTGTCTACAGTACTCGAATTCACCATCCACTGCACCTTCTCCTGATGCGGGAGGAGCGTTATGCGAGAAGTTTTGCTATCTCAGTATCATTAAGCTCCTTTACACCACGATCAGTTATTGTGACTATGTCTATACCCTCGCCACTCCCCGGATCCCGTTCGATCGAGGACCGGACTGCCCTGGCGACTACCGGGAGTGCCTCAGAGACGCGCGGATCCTTCTTTAGGTTAGCCTCTAGGACCCCTATGGCGTACGGGGAGCCCGAGCCGGTGGTAATGAACCGCTCCTCGGTCAGCGAGCCGAACCAGTCCAAGACGTACATCGACGGGCCCCTATCGTCGTAGCCCGCGATGATGAACTGGACGATGTACGGATAGTACCTTGAGCTGAACAGTATGTTTGAGGCAAAGGTCGCGATGGACTTGGTTGTGACAGGGCCGCGGTTAGTGAGCTTCATGAGCGAGATCTGGGACTTCAAGAAGTCCATTATCATCTGGGCGTCTGCCACAAGCCCCGCTATGGTGGCTACCCGCATCTCGTCGAGCATGAAGAGCTTCCTTCCTCTCTTGTGCGCGACATAAGTTCCGGAGGTGACCCTCCTGTCGGTTGCCAGCACGACGCCGTCGGTGCATACAACGCCGACGGTGGTGGTCCCGTGCTTCAGCTTCTCGTACAGGGCATTCCTTTCTCTTAGCTCTTGAGGTGACAAATTTTTTGCCTCCGCTGACATGGGAGAATGAGCGAAGTTAAATAAAACCAACAAATCCAAGTATTTAAGGGTTCCCTGACCTTGGAAGCGGATGGGTTGGCGTGACGGGCATTGGTTAAGATAAAATAGGTGAGACACCCTTTGATCAACGTGTTTGGATCATCGGACTCAAAAGAGGTGCAGGCGATGCACATCCATGCGATTAACCTCCCGAGGTTTGTGATCGTTGGGGACAACGTGTTGCCTAAGGTAGACGAGCTGCTGAGCAGGCTGCTCGTCAGGGAGGACGTCCTGCTGGTCAGAGGGGAAGGGTTCACCAAGAGCCCTGCTTCTTTGGTCAAGGACTACGTTACGGAGATGGGCCTCCCCATCCACGAGGTCTGCGTCCCAGCCCCGACCGTGGATGTGGTCAGCGCAGTCGAGTGCGCGATCAAGGAGACGAGATCGTGCATGGTGATCAGCGTCGGGGGCGGGAAGGTAATAGATGTGGCGAAGATAGCCTCCCACCAGCAGGGGATCCCGTTCATCAGCATACCAACCTCCGCGGCGCACGACGGGATTGCATCTCCGATTGCCTCGATCAAGGACGGGAAGACCTCGATGTCGGTAATGGCGCAGCCGCCGGTTGCGCTGCTGGCGGACATTCAGATAATTTCAAATTCGCCGAGACGGTTCATAATAAGCGGCTGCGGCGACATCATCGCAAAGTTCACCGCGGTGAGGGATTGGAGGCTTGCACACAGGCTGAGGGGGGAGTACTACGGGGAGTATGCTGCCTCCCTCGCGCTGATGTCAGCCCAGCTCCTGAAGAGGAACGTCGATCTGATAGCGAGGGGGCTTGAGGTGGGCGTCAGGACGATCATAGAGGCCCTCATAAGCTGTGGCTATGCGATGTGTATAGCAGGCAGCAGCAGGCCTTGCAGCGGCTCCGAGCACCTATTCAGCCATGCGCTCGAGAAGGTCAGCAAGAACGGATCGCTGCACGGGGAGAAGTGCGGAGTCGGGACCATAATGATGATGTACATGCATGGGGGGGACTGGCAGTCGATCAAAGCGGTCCTTAACAAGATAGGGGCGCCGACGACAGCAAGGCAGCTCGGCGTCTCCGATGAAGAGGTGCTCGAGGCTCTGACGATCGCGCATACGATGAGGCCAGACAGGTACACGATCCTTGGGGAGAGCGGCATATCGAGGGAGGCGGCTGAGGACCTAGCCAGGATTACGGGTGTGATAGACTAATGCCCGAGGGCGGAATCAAGAGACGGGAGATCGTGACATTCGTAGGCGATGTCCAAGCAAAGGTTGGGTTCAGGTTCATAGCTTCGCAGCCCCCGGAAGTCTGCAGGGGATGCAAGCTCTTCCTGGCGTGCATGTCGAAACTCAAGCCCGGCAAGGTCTACGAGGTCGTCGAGGTGAAGGAAAAGGAGCACTACTGCCCCCTTTACGAGGGGAGCGTTAAGGTTGTCAAGGTAGCTGAGGCCCCCGTCGAGGCCCTTGTGAAGTCAAACCTTGCCGTGGAGGGGGCGACTGTGGAGCCGTTGATCGAAGATTGCGGAAAGAAATGCCCGCTCAAGGCTTACTGCGCCCCAGAGTGGGCGGAGGCTGGTAAGAAGATCAAAGTTAGGATCTGCCAGGTCATCGAGGACGTCTCGGACAAGGCAGTTTGCGGTAAAAAACTGAAAAAGGTTGCAGGTATGGCAACGGATGTGGAATGAGGGCTCCAGTTTACTCCTTCTTCGTTTCGCCCTCGATTGCCTTTGGCTCCTCGGCCGCTCCTGTTGGGGCCGCTGCTGACTCCTTTGCAGGCTCAGCCGCAGCTTCAGCCTTTGGCGCCTTGAGGACGTATGTCTCAATGAACTGGACGCTGGTCGCCTCAGGGAAGTACTTGGAAATCTCCCTTGCCAGCCCCTTCTTTGCGAATTGTATGTCCTCGAGCACGAAGGATTCCTCGGGCATCTCGATCGTTATGGCGCTCCCGATGCTGGTTATCAGGAACTTGTCCTTCGGTACGTTGCGGACCCTCCTGTGGATCAGCTCTCGGATCTTCTCGGCCTGGTCCTCGATTACTTTCCTTACATAGAGCTTCGCCAGCAGCGTCCTTCCAGCCAGCGGGTGGTTGAAGTCGATCGTGACGCGCCCGCTCCCCACGCTCCTGATGGTTGCAAGAGAGCCGCCAACCTCGATCCGGGCTCCGGCCTTCGGTGTCACGCCCTGGCGGGTCAAGTCGCGGGCGGGGACGATCCTCACTTTCGCAGGATCCCTCTCCCCGAATGCCTTCTCCGGAGGGATCTCGAACTCCTTCTCTGCTCCTTCCTCCATCCCGACGAGGGCCTCGTCTATGCCCTTTATCGTCCACCCCTGCCCCACTGCGACAAGCCTGGGCTCGTAGATCTGGTCAGGGGCATAAGCGTTGTTCTCCTTTGCCTGATCCTCCATCGTGACGTCAAAGACCTCCCCAGTATCCTTCACCTTGAGGAGGTAGTCTATGAGTACGAAATCTCCACTCTTAATGGCCATCAATGACACACCACAAACGGCTAAACCTGATCCTCTTTAAAATCTTTTGCTTGCGGCGGGGGAAAGGGATTTACCCGATGGCGCCTATCTGGTCACGGGGGCTTCTGATTGGGCTACGAGATCGAGGCCAAGGCGCCTGTGGAGGATGCCAGTATTATCGAGAGCAGGGTCAGGCAAAGCGGCGGAGAGTTAATCGGCGAAAAGACGCAGGTGGACATCTATCTCTCGCACCCTTGCAGGGACATGAGGGGGGCGGACGAAGCCCTGAGGCTGAGGCTGGAGGGGGGGAAGTGCGTGGTGACTTTCAAGGGGGCGAGGATGAAGGGCAACCTCAAGTCCAGGGAGGAGTTGGAATTCTCGGTCGGGGAATGGGAAAAGGCGCTGGAAGTCTTCTCCAGGCTCGGGTTCAAGGTCGCGGCGAGGGTCTGCAAGGTCAGGAGGGAGTACAGGCTGCTCGGCGCCAGCGTGGCGATCGACAGGGTCGAAGGTCTCGGGGATTTCGTCGAGATCGAAGCCCCCCGGACCGGGACTGAGATGGAGAGGTCGGCTCTGGTCGAGAGCGTGGCTACTATGATCGGGGTCGACAAGTCCCGCCTCACGACCAAGTCCTATGTGGAGCTGCTCGAGTCCCGCAGTTCGGAGAGCAGCGACTCCATGTAGAGCCCGAGGATCGCCTCCCGTTGTTTTGCCATCCTCCTTCCAGTTGCCGTGTGCATCCCCTCCGAGAGGTGAAGGAGCTTTTCGGATATGTGCTCGGCTACCCGGGCAGCAGGGTATCCCTTCTCAAGGTTGTACTGGACTGTCCTGTAGATCCCGATTGCTCCCATGGCGTCAAGCCGGTCGGCATCAGATAGTACCTTTGCCTCAATTGACTGAGGGGTCCGCCCGCATGTGTAGCTGTGGGAGGCTATGGCATCCCCCACGGCTTTCGAGAATCCCTCAGAGAAGCCCTCCGACCTGAGGATCTGCTCGGCGAACTCGGCGCTCCTTCGGGCATGGTCATCCTCACCCCTCTTCAAGTCGTGGAATAGGGCGGCCAGGTCTAGGATCTCGAGCGCTGCCCCTTCCTCAACGCCAATCCTCCTGGAGAGTGCGCGCACCCTCTGGACGTGCTCCCATCCATGGCACCCAATCTCACTGAAGTGCCCTCTGCAGACCGCCTCCAGGGAGGGGGCGAGCATTTTGTAGAGCGAGATGTCGCGCTCAAGCCCTCCCGATTGAGACGGTGACGCCACCTGCACCAACCTCCACCAGCGCATAGTTCCCTTTCATCGCAGGGCCAGGGTTGAAGGCCACTGTTTCCCCGATCCGCTCGACGCCCGCCGCTTCGTGGATGTGACCGCACTGGACGGCAGCCGGCGAGACAGCCTCTATGAGCTCCCTCAGCCTCCTGCTCCCCACGTGCCGACCGAATGAGGTCCTGTCGAGGGAGGTCCCGTATGGCGGGTTGTGCACCAGGAGGTAAAGGGCTGCTGATCCTGCACCGCAAGAACCAAGGTTCGCCCTGATCCGGCTTACGATTTCTTCTTCGTCCCTTTCGAAGGTGGTCCCGAACGGGGTGGGCGTGGATCCGCCTGCGCCTGTGAGGAGGAGCCCGCCGCACATCTCGCACTTGGTCTCGAGCTGGATGGCTACCTCGGTGGAAAGATCCGATGCCTCCCGGGGGTCGCAGTTGCCCAGCACGAAGAAGACAGGTAAGCCCACGCTTCCGAGGGCGTCCAATATGCGCCTCACCTCGGCCCTGTCGCCGTAGTGGGATATGTCGCCCGAGACGGTTATGGCGTCGATCTTCTGCGCCCCCAGGACCTTCTCTAATATGGGTTGCAGGCTCGAAAGCTTTCCGTGGATGTCTGAGAGGGCCAAGAATTTGACCAAATAGTTCACCACTCCCCTTGATTCAGCCGCTCCATCCTGATAAAAATTATCTCTGGCGCAGATCTGGTGAGTCAGATAGGCTTATCTGACGGGGCAGGGGATCAATCAAGACAGGTGCTTGGAAGTGTGCCTAGCGGTCCCCGGAAGGGTAACAAAGATTGAGGGCGAAAAGGCCGAGGTCGATATCGGGGGGATCAGGAGGGAGGCGTCTCTGGAGCTCGTATCCGACCAAGGCGTCAAGATAGGGGACTATGTCTTGATCCACACGGGATACGCCATAACAAAGCTGGACGAGGCTGAGGCGATAGAGATCCTGAAGGCTTGGAGGGATGTCGCCCGCGCCGAGCTCGAAGGATGAAGCGGTGGTATTTCCTTGTTCTCCAAGTACAGGGACAGGGATCTTGTCAAGAAGGCTGCGGAGAGGATAGCGGAGGCTGCCGATGGGGATCCCCTGAGGATAATGCACGTCTGCGGGACCCATGAGTGGGCAATTACCCACAACGGCTTGAGGGATCTCCTCCCGGAGAACGTCCAGGTCGTGGCCGGCCCGGGGTGCCCTGTGTGCGTGACCCCCGGGGGCGAGATAGACGCGCTCTGCAGTCTCGCGCTGGAACGTGGTGTCGCAGTGACCACCTTCGGCGACGTGCTAAGGGTGCCTGGCAGGAAAGGGTCGCTGGCAGAGGCGAAGGCTTCGGGCGCGGACATCAGGGTGGTCTACGGAATTTCGGATGCCATAAGGATGGCCCGGCAAGAGACGGCAAGGGACTTTGTCCATTTTGCGATCGGCTTCGAGACGACTGCGCCCACAACTGCAGTCGAAGTGATCAAGGGGCCTCCCAGTAATTTCAGCATCTTCGCATCCCACAAGCTGATACCCCCCGCGATGGAGTACTTGCTCCAGTCGGGAGCGAGCATAGACGGATTCATATGCCCAGGGCACGTTTCAACAATAATCGGGTCTGATGCCTACAAGGATCTCGCTGCGAGATATGCCAAGCCGATGGCAGTCGCAGGCTTCGAGCCGCTCGACATAATGCTGGCCATACTCAACATCGCACTCCAGAGGAAGAGGGGGATTGCTGAGGTCTACAACGAGTATGCCAGGGCAGTGAGGGGGCCCGGCAACACGGTCGCGCTCCGCGCAATGGAAAAAGCCTTCAAGGTCACAGATGCAGATTGGCGGGGAATCGGGACGATTCCAGGCTCAGGGCTCGGGCTCCGCGAGGAGTACGCCAAGTATGACGCGGCAGGGAAGTATGGGATCGCCGCGGTTGGATGGGACAGGATGCCAGAGGGGTGCAGCTGCGGGGAGGTCCTTCTCGGGACCTTGAGGCCCGAGCAGTGCCCGCTCTTCGGCAGGGATTGCACCCCAGAGCGGCCTGTGGGGCCGTGCATGGTCAGCATAGAGGGGACGTGCGCAATAGCGTTCAAGTACTCGGATCACAGGCTCAGATCTCTGAGACCATAGGGAGGGCTGCCTCGAGCCCTTTTCCCAGGCCTCCACTGAACCCGAGCTCCTCGAGGGCTGCGCCGACGGACGAGATGGTGGTCAGCACCTCCCTCGGGGTGACTATCCCCATGTTGCCTATCCTGAAGATCGCGTCCTTGAGGGGGCCGAACCCGCCTGCGACGACCACCCCATACTTGGTCCTCAGCTTTTCCCTCAGCTCTTTTGCGGCGATCCCCTGGGGCATGTTTATGGCTATTACCACAGTGGATCTGCTCCCCTCCTCGGCGAAGAAGCCGAGGCCCATCTTGGCGAATGCAGCGTAATATGCTGCGGACGCCTTCTTGTGCCTGTCTATCCACTTCTCCAGCCCGGTCTCGAGAATGATCTGCAGTGCCTCGTCTAGGGCAAAGAAGAGGCTGACAGCGGGTGTGAATGGGGTTTCCATCTTCTCGTCCCTGAACTTCCTGCACTTTATGAGGCTGAAGTACTCGCTCCGCGGCTTTGCCCTCTCTGCGAGCCTCCATGCTTCCTTGCTGACGGAGATCAGCGCAAGACCTGGCGGGGTTGCGAGGCATTTCTGAGAGGCGGTTATGCAGACATCGATCCCCCACTTGTCCACAGGGAGGACGTCGCCGCCCAGGACGGAGATCGCGTCGACAATGAAGAGAGCCCCTGAGGTCTTGGCTACCTCGCCTATCCTCTGCAGCTCCCTCACGGTCGTTCCAGTTGAGGTCTCGTTGTATACAACTGCGACTGCCTTGGCGTCCCTTTCCCTTGCAAGGGCTTCACGCACCTGCTCTGCGGTCGGTGCTGACCCCATTTTTACCTCGATCGGGACGACGTTCGCGCCGTACGTGCGGAATGCATCCGCAAGCCTCTCTCCGAATGTCCCTCCGACCGGGACCACTATCTTCTCGCCGGGCAGCAGGAAGTTGCTAGCCGCGCACTCCACCCCTCCAGTCCCAGAGGAAGTCAGGACGAAAAGGTCGTTCTCAGTCTGGAAGACTTTTTTCGCATTCTCGAGGACCCTCGAGTGGAGCTGGTGGAACTCCGCCCCCCTGTGGTTTATCATCGGCTTGCACATAGCCGAATAAACGCGCGCCGGGACATTGGTCGGACCCGGCAGCATGATAAGTTGGGGTAAGCTCATAAGCCAAACCTCAACGTAATATCATAGGATCTTTTAATATAGGTTTCGAAAGGGGCAGTGCGGAAGATGACCATTGTGACGCTCACCACGGACTTCGGGGGGCACTATGCCGGGATCATGAAGGGGGTGATCAAGGGGATTGCCCCGCAGGCTGAGGTCGTGGACCTCACGCATGAAGTCGAGGCATGGGACGTCAGGTCTGCAGCCTTTGTGCAGCTTTCATCTTACAAGTACTTTCCAGAGGGCACGGTCCACGTCGTGGTTGTGGATCCTGGGGTCGGAACCGGCAGGAGGGCCCTTGCGTTAAGGACACGTAGATACTTCTTCGTCGGCCCAGACAACGGCGTCCTTTCCCCCGCGTCCGAGGAGGACGGCGTGGAGGAGGCGTTCGAGATCAGCAACCCCAAGTTCATGCTCAAGGAGGTGTCCAGCACATTCCAAGGGAGGGACATTTTCGCGCCGGCTGCTGCTATGATCGCCTCAGGAAGCCCGATAAGCGATATAGGGAGGAGGGTCGAGCGTTGGGAGAGGCTAGAATTCTGGAGGAGACTTGGGGAAAGGCGCGCCGACTGCGAGGTCATATACGCGGACAGGTTCGGGAACCTCACCGTCAGCCTTCGAGGGAGCGATGTTGAGCTGGAAGGCGATGTGGAGCTGGAAGTCGGGGGGAGAAGATTTGCTGCCGCAAGAGTCAGGACTTTCTCAGATCTGAGAGGTGGCTTGGGGGTGCTGGTGGGGAGCGCGGGATTCTATGAGATCGTCGTCGACAGGGGGAGCGCGCGATCCCTCACGGGCGCGAAGGTCGGGAGCCCGGTCAGCCTGAAGTGGTGATCGCCCGCGTCCTACGCGCATTATGCGCTTGCCATTCGCGTGCAGATTTCCCCTGGCGAGCCAGGCGTGAGAACTCTTTTATTTGCCCTGCGGGTGATTAATCCTGTGGTGCTGAGATGCGGGGTCTCCTCATAGGAAGGTACCAGCCATTCCACAAGGGACATCTGGAAGTGATAAAGAACATCTTGGGAGAGATCGACGAGCTCATAGTAGGCATAGGGAGCGCCCAGATAAGCCACACCCTGGAGAACCCCTTCACGGCAGGTGAGAGGATGACGATGATCTCGTCGGTCCTGAAGTCCAACGGGCTTTCGGAGAGGTGCCCCTACATCATCCCGATAAACGATGTTTGGAACAACGCCCTTTGGGTCAGGCACGTGAGGTCGCTCACGCCGAAATTCGATGTGGTGTACACCGGGAACCCCTTGGCAAAACGGCTCTTCACTGAGGAAGGGGTGGACGTGAGGACCCCGGCCATGTTTGACAGGTTCAAGTACTCAGGGACAGAGATCAGGAGGAGGATCCTCAAGGGGGCGGACTGGGAGAGCCTCGTCCCGCCTGAGGTGGTCCGTATAGTCAAGGAGATAGGCGGGGTCGAGAGGATAAGGGACATCTCAAAGAGCGACAAGATCACTTTCCTCGAGCCAGGCGATGTCTCTCCCTGACTTTGCCGTCCTTGATTTCAATGCCCTCACCCTCGAGGAGACGCCTCTTCTCCAATCCACCGTATCCGAAGCCGCCCAGAGACATGTCTGATCGAATGACCCGGTGGCACGGGACCACGAGCGGGAAAGGGTTCTTGGACATCACGTTCCCGACGAACCTGGCGAGCCCCGGATTCCCGAGCTGAGAGGCGATGTCCCGGTATGAGGCGACCATGCCCCTTGGGATTCCCATGACGCATCTGAGCGCCGAGATCTCGAGGGGCGACATCCCGTCGGTCGATATCTCGACAGGTTCGCCACGAATTATTGCATCGGCGATCGACTCTGCCCGCCGGTCAGCAGCAACGATCCTGTAGTCGCCTCTCCCCCGGCGATGCATGGAGCGCAGCACATGCGCCAGGGACTGCTGGAGATCCTCGGACGGCAGCGAGTTGGCGAAGAGCATTCCATTTTCGTCCAGCGCCAGTACGATCCACATCCTCCCGACCCTGCACGGCAAGACAGATATGCCCATGCAATCCACTTTATCAAGAGTCAGATATATCGCCTCTCCGGTTATAAGATGAGATCAGGTGGTCAAGATGATTGAGGTGGACGGATCCTACGGGGAAGGGGGAGGCCAGATCCTCAGGGGGGCTGTCTTCCTCTCCTGCGTGACGCGGACCCCTGTTAGGGTCTACAACATAAGGGCAAGGCGCCCAAAACCAGGGCTGCAGCCCCAGCACCTCGTGGGGCTGAAGGCGGCAGCAGAAGTATCCGGGGGCATTCTCGAGGGCGCTGAGCTTGGCAGCTGCGAGGTCAGGTTCTCCCCGGGGGCCGTGGCTTGCGGCACCTACACGTTTGAGATCGGGACCGCAGGGAGCACCATGCTAATAGCCCAAGAACTGATACCGATACTTGCATTCGCTGAGGGCGCATCCGAGGTGAAGATAGTCGGCGGCACGGACGTTCCTTGGAGCCCTCCCGTGGATTACTTCAGGAATGTAGCGATACCCGCGTTCAAGATCGTCGGAATCGAGGCATCGGTGGAGCTGGTTAGGAGGGGGCACTTCCCGAGGGGGGCGGGCGAGGTGCGGATTTCTGTGGTCCCGTCGAAGGGTCTGAATCCGGTCAAGGCAGTGGAGAGGGGGAGGGTCGAAAGCATCAGGGGCATCTCCCACTGCACCAACCTCCCGTCCCATGTCGCCTCAAGGCAGGCCTCCTCAGCAGAGCGCCTGCTCAGGAGGGCGGGCTACGAGAACATAAGGATAGTCAGCGAGGCTGGATCGAACCCCGCAGGCGGTCCGGGGAGCGGGATAGTGA
>MAGV01000007.1:13358-14658 GCA_001717015.1 Candidatus Methanosuratincola petrocarbonis (ex Vanwonterghem et al. 2016)
CAAGGCACCCTCAAGAAAATGAGTGGGGTGGCTGCGTTCCTGCACGCCATCGGCTGGCAGATCCGCCCTCCATCAGCGCATCAATAAACCGGTCATATGCCTTCGCCCCTCCACTCGGGACCCTCGAGCGGACCAAGGGCATCGAGCACCCTCTTTTTGAACGCCTCCAAGCCCTCGCCCTTCGCGGCAGCCATGAGATCGCACTCCCCGAATAGGGCGGTCGCCCGATCCAGCTGCTCCTTGCCCGCAGCGTCAGCCTTGTTAAGGAACGTAAGGATCTTCAGCCCAGGGAAGGCGGCAGATATACCACTCCTGAGCGATTGCTGGCTCTCGAGCGAGAAGCCGTTCGCCTCCGAGGCGTCGACGATGAAAGCTATCAGGTTGGCAAGCCTGCCGAGGGCGGTTATCGAAAGTCGCTCGGTATGGTTCATCTCCTCTATGGGACGGTCCAAGATCCCAGGGGTGTCGACCACCTGTACGAGCCGCCTCCCAATCAGGGTGTGGCCTATCATCAGCTCTTTGGTCGTGAACGGGTAGGGTCTCACCTCGGGCCTTGCCCTCGAGATCGAGCGGAGGATCGTTGACTTGCCCACACCAGGGTACCCGGCGAGGACCACGGTAGGGATGGATGGGTCGGCAGCAGGGAGGTCCTTCATCTTCTCCCTCATGGCAGCTATCAGTTCGAGATCCCCNCCTGATTATGGAGGCTGCCCTCCCTAGGAATGCCCGCCTCGCCTTGCCAGCTTCCTGCGGGGTGCTGGCTGACCTTATCCTCCTGGAGGCATCCTTAGCGACCTCGTGGATCACCCTGGCTGCGCGGCTGATCCGCCCCAGCGCAGATCGCACGTCGGCTACGCCGGACTGGAGCTCAAGGATCTCCCTGTAGAAGGGGTGGAGGCGCTCGATCGTGGGGACCGAACGGACCAGCGATTCCAAGTACCCTGCGGAGACGCGCTCACATGCCCTGACCCTGGAGGACTCCCTCCGCTTCGCCTTCATTATCGCGGGGAGCCGCTGCGGGAGCTCGACCTCGACCTTATCAGATTCGCGTAGCATCTTGCCCACTATCTCGTCGGCTGTGAGCACCGTCGGCATCGTCTCGAAAGGCTGCTTCATTCTTTGGTCCTCCTATCCCATACTACTCTCCCGTCCCTGATTAACGCCACCACCCGGTGGTAGGGGATCACCACCTCATCTCCCCCCTCGCTGCATATGAGCGCCCTCGGGGCGATGTCCTTGACGTCCTCGCCCCTTATGACCCTCCGGTTCCCTGGGGCGCCGCGGTGGATGATCACTATAC
>MAGV01000070.1:0-1006 GCA_001717015.1 Candidatus Methanosuratincola petrocarbonis (ex Vanwonterghem et al. 2016)
GTCAAACACCGTTATCAGGATCCTGATATCTTTTGTAAGGCTCATCACTCTCTCCGTGCAGGTCGCATCGAGGCAGGGTCTTTCAGATGATTCAATCAGCACTTCCAACTGACTCAGGAGGAGCAGCGCGCCCGCCGTGTCGCCCCTGGCGAACCTTCTGAGCCCCTCCTCGATCGACTCTCTGACTTTCTTGAAGCAGTGCTCCTTCATCTTGCATTCCGAAGATCTGCCAATGCTATTCATCTCCGGATCGAGCAACCCTTGGGTTTCTATACCGACTAGTGCCCTCACCTCATCGCAGAAAGCCCGACGGAGGTCTTCATACCTTATCTTCCAAAAATCTTTGCCAAGCGTTTTTATCTCATTCCTGATCCCTTCGATCTCTTCGAGCAGTTTTGTCTCCAACCGGAATCACTTTAATACTGAAATATTAAAAAATAATATTTATATTCTACTGCAGGGGTATTAATAGCGGGGGTAATTTTGTGGTTGCTTTACCTGCAGAGGTAATGAAAGTCCTGAATGATCCGCGGGCTTCAAAGGTTCTTGGAACAAAGACTCCTGAGGGGCACGTCCACATGATCCACGTCGGCAGCCTGATGGCACCAGATCCAAACACAATAGTTGTAGGCGCGATATTGATGAAACGGAGCAGCAGCAACATGGAGAGCATGAAAAAATCAAGGGAGCTTGTATCCCTCCTCGTGACCAAGGAGATGACCTCATACGAGATCAGGGCAGAGGCGAAAGACTACCTGACTTCTGGAGAGATAGTTGACAGGATGAACGTGGAGCTGAAGAAGATCGGCCTTTCTGCTAGGGGCGTTTGGGTGTTGGAGCCCAAGGAAGTTTGGAACCAGAGCGCAAGCTACGAGGCTGGCAAGAAGATAGCATAGCCAAATCGATTTTATACACTTTTTTATTTTAACTCCCAATGAGCTGGCTGCCGCCCAAAATAATTTTTCGTGGATGACCAGCGTATTGTACTGAAAAGACGGGAGGAAAT
>MAGV01000070.1:1046-3057 GCA_001717015.1 Candidatus Methanosuratincola petrocarbonis (ex Vanwonterghem et al. 2016)
GCTTTTGATCTCCGGAAACCCCTGGACATTTGAATGGGATGCAGAAATTCATAATCAAAATTTATGCGGACATAATGCTATTGAGGAATCAGTTTCGGTCGTAAACGATCGCCGCTCCAATCGCGAGTCGCCCATGACGCTTTATGTCCTCTCGTAGGTCAAATAAGAAATATTTATATAAAAAGCCCCGTTATTTATGGAACTAAGTGATAGTGATGAGGAGTACTGCTGGTGCCTGCCTTCTATTCATTCATAGCTGACCGTCTGAAGTTTGCCAAAGCCGTTCCACCGCGCAGCAGTCCTCTCATAGACGCCAACAGAATTCTAATGGTCATCAGGAGGGGCTTTAATGAGAGTTTCGGGGGCTAAGGCCGTAGTGGAGGCGCTTAAGGATGAGAAGGTAGAAGTGATCTTCGGCATCCCTGGGGGCTCCACAATACCTTTCTACGACGCTCTTTACGAGTGCGCTGAGAAGGGGGATCTCAGACACATACTCGCCCGCCATGAGCAGTGCGCAGCACACATGGCCGACGGGTACGCAAGGGCAAAAGGAATCCCTGGCGTGTGCACTGCCACAAGCGGCCCTGGCGCAACAAACCTTGTGACGGGGATAGCCGTCGCGCATATGGACAGCTCGCCAGTTGTGGCAATAACTGGGCAGGTCCCCCGTTCCATGATCGGGAAGGATGCCTTCCAAGAGGCTGACATTGTTGGGATAGTCACCCCGATCACCAAGTATGCCTTCCAGATAACCAATGCCTCAGAAATACCCGATACGATGAGGGCAGCTTTCATGCTTGCAAACACAAACCGGAAGGGCCCGGTACTGGTCGACATCCCGAAGGACGTCTTCTACGAGGAGGTCGACTACATGGAGGCAGAGAAGGTAAGGATAGGCGGGTACATCGTGAAGGGCGGCGAGCCCCATCCCTATTCGATAAAGAGGGCGGTGGGGCTCATACTCGAATCTGAGCGCCCGCTCATCATCGCCGGAGGAGGGGTCATTGCATCAAACGCGAGCGCCGAACTGGTCAGGCTCGCCGAGATGATGCCCGCTCCGGTCGCGACCACCCTTATGGGTAAGGGGGCTATCCCGGAAGTACACCCCCTCTCGCTGGGGATGATCGGGATGCACGGGAAGGGGGAGGCAAACATGGCCGCGGAGGAGGCCGACCTTTTGATAGCCGTGGGCATGCGCTTCAACGACCGGACTGTTGGCAGGATGGAAAAATTCGGCGAGAACGCTAGAATAATCCACATAGACATAGACCCTGCGGAGATTGGGAAGAACTTGGGCGTCGACGTCCCCATAGTGGCGGACGCGCGCAAGGCCCTCGCGGCCCTCGCAGACCGCCTGCTCGAGGTGGGGATAAGGAAAAAAGAGAACGAGTGGTCGAAGAGGATCGCCGAGCTGAAGGACAAATACAAGGAATTCTACAACAGCGAGGAAGGCAGGGGATCTCTGAGCCCCAAGCGCATAATGAAGATCCTCCGCGCCTGCATTCCTGAAAGGTCGATCGTTACCACCGGAGTGGGGCAGAACCAGATGTGGGCGGCGCTCCATTTCCAGGTGATCGAACCGCGCACATTCATCACCTCTGGGGGATTGGGTGCCATGGGTTTCGGGTTCCCCGCGTCGCTCGGCGTCAAGGTTGCATGCCCAGACAGGCCCGTCTTCAACATAGACGGCGACGGGAGCTTCCTGATGACAGAACAAGACCTAGCGACCGCTGTGGTAGAGCGGATACCGACCGTGACCTTGGTGATGGACAACCGGGTGCTCGGGATGGTCAGACAGTGGCAGTGCATGTTCTGCGACAAGCGGTACTCGGAGACGGATCTGGGCGCGGTTCCTGACTTTGCCAAGCTTGCGGAGGCGTACGGGGCAGAAGGGATCAGGGTTGAGAGCTACAGTGAGCTCGAGTCAGCGATAAGAAGGAGCGCTGGTGCTGAAGTGCCTGTGGTGATAGATGTGCCCGTCTCCAGGGACGAGAAGGTGCTCCCGATGGTT
>MAGV01000070.1:3127-4233 GCA_001717015.1 Candidatus Methanosuratincola petrocarbonis (ex Vanwonterghem et al. 2016)
CGGCAAGACGCTCAGGGAGGTGGTCTGGTTTGGCTGAAGACGGCATGCGCATAATATCTGCACTCGTCGAGGACAGGCCGGGCGTGCTCTTCAAGGTCGCCTCACTGATCAGGAGACGCGGCTTCAACATCGCCACAATAACTGTCGGCGGCACAGAAAAGGACAAGATCTCGAGGATAACGATCACAATGAGAGGCAACCCTGCGATCGTCGAGCAGCTGGTCAAGCAGCTCAGCAAGATCCCGGATGTCATTAAGATCAGCGAGCTCGAACCTGACGATTCCGCATTCAGGGAGCTAGCGCTTGTAAAAGTCTCTGCGACTGATCCGGCGAAGCGCTCTGACATCCTTAACTACATAAGCATTTTCAGAGCGCGAGTAATAGACGCCTCGAAGGACTCGCTTGTAATAGAGGTTGTCGGGCAGCCGAGGAAAATCCAGGCATTCCTTGATCTAATGAAGGGCTTTGGTATAATCGAGATGGCAAAGACCGGGATAGTCGCCCTCTCGAGAGGAGCCAAGTCGACTTCGATCGTCGACTGAGCTCCTGATCCTTTACCCTTTTTTCCCACCTGCTGCCGCGGCTTCCCTTCGGATGAAGAAAGGCAAATGTTTTATTTTCTCAGCCCGAATATGATTTCAGAGGAGATCTCAATGGGCTACATGTGCGGATGCATAAACGGGCACACCTGGTGGTACTTCACCGACGCGACCCCATGTCCATACTGTGGCACCACTGAGAAGAATTGCACAGAATACGACCGCAAGGATCTCGTCAAGTACGAGTGCGAGAAGAGCCACAAGTTCTGGGCTGACTACAAAGTCACCATGTGCCCGCTGTGCGGCACCAAGAATGTAACCAAGAAGAGCGCCTAAACAAACCCCCTTCTTTTTTTGCGGGTTTGTTTTTTGACTTAATTGAAACAGCTTAATACCGCAATTAGACAGCAGTTGCGGTTTCATGTTCATTTCGTTGAGCAGTCGTTCTTTTGTTTTTCCTTCCATTTCAAGATGATTTTGTCTTTGAGTTTGATTTCAACGCGTCAATTTTGGTCATGTTTATAAACAGCAAAGGACATTCAGATTCCGGTGAGATGTATGGTAACC
>MAGV01000071.1:0-8273 GCA_001717015.1 Candidatus Methanosuratincola petrocarbonis (ex Vanwonterghem et al. 2016)
CCTTTGGTTTTGTTGACCTTGAAGGCTTCACCGAGACCTTCACAACGCTCGGCCTGATTACCCGATCCCTGAGGAGGTAGCCCTTCCTTATCTCCTCAACAACGGTGTGCTCCTCCAGGTCATCCCTCTCCTCCTTGGAGACGACCATGTGCTTCTCGGGGTCCAACGGCTTCATGATGCATTCGATCGGGGAGACGCCGTGCTTCTCAAGGATCTTCTTCATCTTCTTGAGCGTCATCTCGACCCCCTGGAGGACGGTTCCATGCTGCTCCGGTCCGGAGGCGCTCCTCAGTGCAAGCTCGAGCTCGTCGACCACCTCGAGCAGGTCGCACAGCAGCGGCATAGTGGCGAAGAGCCTCGCCTCCTCCATCTGCCTCTCTGACCGCTTCCTTATGTTCTCGCAGTCAGCCTGCATGTACCTGAGCCTGTTCTTCGACTCGTCCAGCTCCCTCTGGAGGGCGTCAAGCTGCTCCTTGTACTTGCACACCTCTTCCTGGAGCCGCTCCAGCTCCATGCCCTTCTCCTCGTCCAAGGGTCCCTCAGCTTTCGCTATGCCATCTGCCCGCATGTCTCCTCCGGATCCGTCAGTCTGCAATGCGTACCCCCCTCAAAAAAGCAGTGAATTATATCGCAGTCAAATATATATATCTCACGCATGGCTGGCAGGAGGGTGCGCTCGCAGCCAAAGGATAATAGCCGGCATGAGGAATAGATCGCAGGTGTATGAGATGCTAGAGAATGCCCCAGAAATTGCTTCGGCGTGCACCCTTTGCGGCGCCTGCGTCGAGGTTTGCCCATTCTTCAAAGCAACCAACAACCCGAAGTTCGGTGCCATGGCCAAGGTCGAGGCTGCGATCGCGCTCTTCGAAGGCAAGGATCTCAAGGAGGAGGACCTGAAGACCCTGTACCTGTGCACCAGGTGCGACGGCTGCCACAGCTCCTGCCCGATGGACATACCGATCTCGGTCGTCGTCCAGGCTGCTAGGGCAGAGCTGCGGAGGAGGGACATGGTCCCTGAGAAGTACAAGACGATAGCAGACGCAATAATCAAGATGGGATCGCCGATGGCGGCGCCGCCGGAGAAGCGCACCGCCTGCCTGCCAGAGGGGTTCAAGCCCCCAGAGAAAGCAAAGTACCTATATGTGCCAGGGTGCTGGTCGGGGATCAAGCTCCCCGAGACCGCGAAGGCGACAATGGAGGTCCTGATCAAGGCGGGCTTGGATTTCACGACGCTCGGGGAGAAGGAGTGGTGCTGCGGGCTCTTCCTCATCGACACAGGGATGCTCGAGGAGGCCAAGAGGCTCGCCGAGAAGAACACGGTGCTCTTCGAGTCCACAGGCGCCAGGACGGTCGTGACCGAGTGCCCCTCATGCTACGATGTCTTCAAGAACGTGTACCCTGCCCTCTTCAGGAAGCCGGATTACGAAGTCGTCCACATCTCGGAGCTGCTCGATCAGCTTGTCAAGGAAGGGAGGATCAGCCCCAGCGCAGCTGAGGGGAAGAGGATAATCTACAAGGATCCCTGCCCCCTAGTAAGGAGGACCGGGACAATCCAACCCCCGAGGGATGTCTTGCGCAGGATCGGCGATCTGGTCGAATACGGAGAGAGCGGGAAGGAAGCGGTCTGCTGCGGGGCTCCCGCGGGCGTGAAGCCGCTTTATCCCGATATCGCGAACAAGCTGGCGGAGATGCTGATGTCGGAAGCGAAAGCGAAGGGCGCAGAGGTCGGCGTAGGATGCGCATTCTGCATGTACCACATGGGCGGCCTGCCCAAGGAGGCGGGATACCCGCCGATAAAGACACTATCACAGCTTGTACTCGAGAGTCTCAAAAAATAGGCTTTTTTTATCCCTTTTTTTATTTTATTTTACCATTACGGGCGGGTCAATCCCCCTTGCCCTTGAACTTCTGGCTGAGGGGCACACGCTTGCCGTCCTTTATGTATGTGATCGAGGTCTCGAGCCTCACGGGCATCCCCAAGTTGCAGAAGAGCTCGTAGAGGTCCTCACCAGGGATGTCCTCGTTGAGCTTGCCTGTCCTGTAGAGGTTGGCGATGTACTTCACGACCTCCATCGTAGCCTTGGGGTACTGGGAGAGGGCTGCTTCCAAGACCTCCGGTCCCCTCCCGATCAGGCGCCTTTTGACAATTGAGAACGGATCCTCCTCGACCTTCTTGGGCGCCTCTGTCTGCGTCTTTTTCATCGCTGCGAGCCTGCGCTCCATCTCGAGGAGCTTCCGCTTTTTTATGATCTCGATCTCGTCGTCCGAGTCAGACGCCATATCGCATACCCTCCGAGATAATTGTAGCGGGTCAGAAATAAGCTTTTAATGCCGGCCCCCTGGGGGGCTGCAAACCAAGCAACAATGGACGCCCAATCGGCGGCTTGGGAATGGCGCCAGCGCGCTAGTCCCCGATTTCAGCGTCTTCTTCGGATCCGATTGCCCCGCTCTCCCTCTTGCCCTTGATCTTGAACGGGGGCGAGTAGTCTGGGAGGTCGTTACCCCTCTCGTAGTGGCAGCATATCGTCTGCCCCCTGAGGGAGTCCCACATCTCCTCTGGCACGATCTTGTAGAATTCCCTGAGCTCCCTCCTGAGGTAGCCGTCCCCCTTCCGCTTCTTTGAGAGGAACTTGAAGGCGAGCACTATCCTGCGCTTTGGGTACCGCTTGAATCCGTTGATGAGGAAGATGTCCCTTTCGATCTGGTCCCACTCGACGTAGAGGTGATCCTTTGCGCCTGCTTTTGCTTCTACAACGTCGAGCTCGCCAGTGCTGTCGTTCGTGGCCATCACGTCCGGGAGGTATGCGCTGTTCCCCCCGGTCCTGTACGACCACCACCCGGCCGCGCGGTACCTTTTCACGAGATCGCGCTCGAACCCCTGCCCCCTGCTCTTCCTGATCCGGGAGACATGCGCACTGTCATCCCCCAAGCCCACTCACCCCCTGGCATTCCCCAAGAACCTCTCGAAGAAGAGGATCCCTATCGCAGTCTTCGCGTCCTCAATCTCGTTGTCCCTGACCATCTCGATAGCCTTCTGGAGTGGGACGAACACAGTATCGATCTCCTCGTCGTCATCGAGCCTCTTCGAGGAACTCCTCAGACCCTTGGCAAGGAAGAGGTGTATGACCTCTGTGCTGTATCCGGGCGCAACATAGAAGCTGAATATCCGCTCCATCTTTTCCGCGGCGTATCCCGTCTCCTCGATCAGCTCCCTCCTCGCGCAGTCCTCGGGGGCCTCGCCCTCTTCGATCGTCCCAGCCGGGATCTCCCAGATCACCCTCTTCGCCGTGTGCCGGTACTGCCGCTCGAGCAGGACATCTTCCCCTTCCAAGGCCACAATAGCCACGGCTCCAGGGTGGACCACAGTCTCCCTGCGGGCGAGCCTCCCGCTTGGCAACCTCACATCGTCGACTCGGACGCTGATTGCCCTGCCGGAAAAAACTTGGGATGATGAGATTGCCTCTTCCAACGAGGGCACCCTCATCTCGCCCTGGACTGGACGCGCGGCTCAATCAGGGTCCATATCCAGTCCGCGAATTCCCTCGGGTTCTTTGTCTGGAGGAGGACTTCGCCAGGCCCAGTTATCCTGGTGACCAGCCCCTCGCCGCTGAGGAGCGTCTCCTTCATGCCCCCGAAGCGTTCGACCCTGTATGTGCACGTGTTGTTGAATGCGACAAGGTGGAAGTTGTCGACTATAAGCTGCTCGCCCGGCCCCAACGTGTGCCGGTCAATCGCGCCGAATGTGTTGATGAATAGGTCCCCTGTGCCTGTGGCTTTTATCATGAATAGCCCCTGACCGAATAGCCCCCTCGTGAAACCCTCCCATTTTATGTCCAGGTCCACGGCAGGCGAGGATGCGACGTAGGACTCCTTCCGAATGATCCACCCATTCTTCCCGTCCAGCGTGAGGTGCTCGATGTCCCCCAGCGGGGCGGAGACGAATGCCACTTCCCCTGGCCCGCCCTTCGCCGAGTAGTCGGTGACCCAGAAGGACTGCCCCCCGAGCAGCTTCAGCCCGAGCGAGCCGAGTATACCTGACCTTGTCCGAGTGCGGGCCTCGATGTTCGGGGTCATGTAAGTCATTGCTCCGGACTCCCCGACAACGGACTCGCCGTCCTTCAGCTTCAAAACAGCCATCGCGTAGGAAGGCTTGTACCTTATCTCATATTCCATAATCTGTCCCCTTGAATTAGTGGGGGGGGCAGGATTAATAAAAATTGGCTTTCAGGATTTCCTCTTCCGGGCTGTGACTATCGTGATGATGTCACGGTCGCGCAGCTCGTAGTCGTTGGGGAGGCGGATCCCGCTCACGGAGTCGATCGCGTACAGGAAGTTGTCGTAGAGGTCGGAGTGGATCTGCCTTGCGAGGTCCTTTGGCGTGGAGCCCTGCGGCATCAGGTACGCGTCAGGGAGGACATTCCCCTTCCTGTCGGAGTACTTCTTCGCGTCCTCTACAGGGTAGATGACGTTTATCCTGAGGAGCTTGAGCACGGCGGTCGTCACTGCCAGGTCGACCCCGGTCCGTAGCCATTTGTCGAAGACCCTCGACTGGACGTACTCGAGCGCCCACTTCTGCTTGGGCGTGAGCTTGCTGGCGTCCTTGACTACGAATTTCTCGTCCCCCGGCGTGTACGATATCGCCCCCGCCTTCTCAGCGCGCCTCAGCAGGAGCTCGACCTCTGCGGAGGCAGGGATCACAAAGCTCTTGCCGAAGGTCTCAATGAGCCCGTTCAGGTTCCTCTCCGCCACGGGCCTGTCCATCTTGTTCGCGACTATGAGCGTGGGCTTCGAGAGGTACCTTATCTCGGTCGCGAATGCCCTGAACTCCTCATCCTCCCAGTCCTCGAACGGCACGCCCTCGAGCCTGGTCTTCGAGAGGGCCTCTTTGATCTGGGGGTAGGTGACCTTTATCCCTGAGAGGATGTCATATAGCGCCGCAGGGAGCGTGACCGCCTTGTTCTGGATCGCCCTCTTCACCTTGTCGGCGTTCTCAATGAGGTTCTTCGTGTACCACTTCACCAGCTCCTCCTCGATGTCGTAATAGTCAGCCAAGGGCGATCCCATCCCTGGCTCGCAGATCTCCCCCTTCGCATTTATGCTCCCCGAGGCGTCCACGACGTGCAGGATCACATCCGCCTGGGCTGCGACTGAGAGGAAGCGGGTGCCGAGCCCGAGGCCCTCTGATGCCCCCTTTATGAGCCCCGGCAGATCCACGACCTCCACGGGTATGAAACGCCAGCCATCGATGCAGACAGAGTTCTGCGGGTTGTCCTTCACACCAAGCTCCTTGCACATGCATGCGGTCTTGACGTATCCGATGCCTACATTCGGTTCCTTCGTTGTGAACGGGTAGTTCGAGACCTCTGCGTTCATCATTGTGATCGCATTGAAGAGGGTCGTCTTCCCGGCGTTGGTCTTCCCTATGATGCCGATCCTTACCATAGGCAGTCCTCAAGTAATAACCGGCGTCGACCGATATATTACCTTGCATGCCAAAGTTCGGCGCCGAAAGGCGCTTTTTTATATGCCCGCCCGCAAAGCTATCGCAGAGGGTGTCCCTTTATGATCCTGAAGGACATGAATGGGTTTGACTTTGAGAGGGTGGACAAGTCTGTCGCCATACTGCCTATCGGCAGCATAGAGAGGCACGGAGACCACCTCCCACTGGGGACGGACAGCGAGCTGCCCGAGCACATCGCTTGCAGGGCTGCAGAGCTGACCGGCGCGATCGTGCTGCCGACTATATTTTACGGATCCTGCCACGCTATGCGCGGGTTCCCCGGGACCTTCGACATCGACTCGGAGGTCCTCTTCAAATACATCGAATGCGTCCTGGAGGAGGCGTGGCGCAATGGCATCAGGCTCGTAGTTGCCCTGAATGGCCATGGTGGCAATTCGACCCCGATTCAGATGGCAGCCAGGCAGGCAGCCAGAAGGACGGGGCTCTCAGTGGTGGTGCTCGATTGGTGGAAGGACCTCGGGACAGGGAAGAAGGACCTCTTCTCCTCCCCAGGCCATGCAGGGGAGGACGAGACGAGCGCAATGCTGGCTGTCGACGAGGGCAAGGTCAATATATACCTTGCGGGCAGGCACGAGGTCACTTACCCTGATGTGAAAGTGTACTCGAAGAAGATCGACGAGCGGCTCTACGAGATCGCCCTCACCGGCGATGCCAAGAAGGCGACCAAGGAGAAGGGCGAAGAGCTGATCTCCGCAGTTGTTGAAGACCTCGCCAAGGTCATAGCGGAAGTGCGCAGGATGCTCGGGCTCTGATCGGGGAGCCTCAACTTTTTACGCCACCTTTCCCAAATTATTCCTGGTGTCAAACCTGAGGGCATTCACAACGCACCTGACCATCAACACAGGGAAGAGGAGGGAAGTAATCAACATAACTGGGAAGATCCAGGGCGCGGTGACCGAGAGCGGGATCACCGATGGGCTTTGCGTGGTCTTCACGACCCACTCCACGAGCGCAATAATAGTCAATGAGGATGAGGAAGGGCTCAAATCGGACATTCTCAAAAAGACCGCAGAGGACNNGACATACTCAGGAAGACGGCAGAGGACTTCCCGGAGAGCAGGGCGTGGGCGCACAACAGGATAGACGACAATGCCGATGCGCACTTGGCTGGGACATATCTCGGCCCTTCGGTGACGATCCCTGTCGTGGGAGGGAGGCTTACCCTGGGCACATGGCAGAGCATATTCTTCCTCGAGCTGGACGGTCCCCGAACAGGCAGGAGGATCGTTGTCCAAGTGATGGGCGAGTGATGCGCATCATCCCGAACGCGACTTCAGCGACTCTGCCAGCGAGCGGTACCTCTCGCTCTCTTCTTTCCTGCCCAATCTCTCGAGCGCGATCGCCATGTTCTGCGCAGCCCTCGCGAACCTGGGCTCTATCTTCAGCGCCATGTCGAAGAACGGGATCGACTCCTCGACCTGGCCTTTCCTCATGAGGGCGATCCCCTTCCCCTCCCATGCGAAGGCGAGCTCGGCATCGAAAGAGATCGCCTTGTCGAAGCACTCAAGCGCCTCGTCGTACATGCCGAGGTTGACGAAGGCGATCCCCTTGCCTCCCCAAGCCACCGCGTTCTCCGGGTCCATCTCAAGGGCCAGATCAAAATAGACGATAGCGTCCTCGTTCTTGCCGAGCTCCAGGTGGATCCTACCTCGCGTGATCATCTCGTTCAGTGCGCTCATAAGAACACCCAGAAGTCAACAAATACCCTACCCAAAATAGTCTAATAAGGATTGCATCCGTCCCGAGAACGGTTCAGCATCAGATTGGGAGCCTGATGGTGAAGCGCGTTCCTTTGCCCAACTCGCTCTGCACGTCTATCGACCCGCCGTGTGCATCTATCATCTTTTTGCATATTGCCAGCCCCAGCCCCATCCCCTTTGCCTTCGTGGTGAAGAACGAATCGAACAGTTTTTTGAGGGCTTCAGGGGGCATGCCCACTCCGGTATCGCTGAAGGAGACCTTGGCGTAGCGCCCTTCCCTCCTTATCGAGATCTCGAGGGAGCCGCCTTCCGGCATGGCTTGGAAGGCATTGGCAATCATGTTCATGAAAACCCTCCTGATGAGCTGGGGGTCGCCCCTTACCTTGCCCAGTTCCTGGTCAGCATCAACCACCACGGAAATGTTTTCAGGTCTGTTCACCAATTTCAGCGCCTCCTCGGCGATCTCGTGCAGGTCCAACTCATGGAATACGGGCTTTGCTGATTTGGCATAGTCTTGGAGATCGGTAACCATTTTGTTCATGAAGCCGACCTGCTTCTTCAGTTGCTCGAGGAAGGCAATGAATCCGCGCTCCTCGAGCATCTTTTTTGCGTCATCAGGCAGGCTCCTGAGCTCCTCCTCGGCGTTGTAAACAGCATATACGATTGCCTGGAGCGGGTTCCTGAGGTCGTGTCCCACCATCGCTGCGACCTTGCCTATCGCAGCAAAACGCTTGACTTCCTCGCCTCCTGAATTTTCGGTCCCTAGCATATCTGGGGGTGTCTCGCCCTTGGGTTCCGGCAGCCCCAGCGGCTCACCTGTCGGCGAGGTCTTTTTTCCGCGCAATTTTATCAAGCCCAAGAGGATCAGGGCGAACCCGCCTGCTTTGAGCAGGCCGCTCGTGAAGGCGCTCAAGGTTACGGGCTCCGCAGTGAGTGCGCTGAGGAGGTCGACAAAAAAGCCCAATGCGAGAGAGGCCCACCCGAGCTTCAGGAAGGCGCCCATGTTGCGCGAGAGCAGGCTGCCCAAGATCAGCACCGCCAGTATCGTGCCA
>MAGV01000071.1:8618-12669 GCA_001717015.1 Candidatus Methanosuratincola petrocarbonis (ex Vanwonterghem et al. 2016)
AGGAGGTTCAGGTCGTCGTCGCTGAGGGCCTCGAGTGCCCTTAGCACCTTGAGGCTCCTGCTGATCCTCGTCCCCCAGTACTCCCCGTACGACGCAGGGTACTTCCTGAGCGCCGCGGGATCCCTGGCTTCCAGTGCCTCTGCAATGCAGGCGCCGGCTATGCTGCCAGCACCCATGCTCGTCCTGATCCCTCCGCCTGTGATCGGGATCACCTGCCCAGCGGAGTCCCCGCAGAGCAGGACGTTCCCCTTCACGATCTCCCTGATCTGGCCGCCGACGGGCACGCCGCCGCCCCCCTCTTTCACGACCCTTGACCCTTCAAAAATATCAGGGTGGGAGGCGATGAACCTGTCCAAGTAGGGCTTCGCCGGCTTGCCCCTGACGCCTATCCCTACATTGGCAACGTACTCGTTCTTTGCGAATATCCACACGTACCCCAGAGGGGCGACTTCATTGCCCATGTAGATGCGTATGATGTCCTTCTCCGGGACCTTGCAATTGACCATCACGTACTGGATCGTCGGGATAATCTCAAAGCCGGAAAGGTCGAACCCGCATGACTTCGCGACCCTGGATCCGACACCGTCCGCGCCAACGAGGTATTTGAATGAGACCTCCTTGTCCTCGCCCTTGTGGGAGTAGATCAGGCTCCTTGCGGATCCCCCTTCCATCTTCACGTCCTTGACCTCGCACTGCATCTTGAGGTCGGCCCCCGCAGAGACCGCTTGGCTTGCCAAGGCGTAAAGGAACTGCTGCTTGTTGAGTATGTACCCGCGGTAGTCGCCCCCGGAGATCCTGACTCCTTTCGCCTCATCGGGAGGGAAGACGTATGCCCCGTTTATTGTGTTGGAGATCAGGGATGGGGACGGAGGGATCTCAGCAGTCTCGAATGCCGAGACCGAGACAGCCTCGGCGCATGCCCTAGTCCCGAGGTCTTTCTCCTTCTCAAGGATCAGGACCGAAAAGTCCTTGGAAGCGACCTTCCTTGCAGCCATCAGGCCCGCTGGCCCGGCGCCCACGACCACGGCATCATAGTCCATTTCGTTAAGCCTCCGTAAACGATAAGCCTGCCTCTATATAAAAATCCACGGTCATCTCTCAAGCACCGCCCTGTTCCTGAGCGTGCCTATCCTCTCGACGGTTGCCTCGACTACATCCCCGTCATGGAGCTGCCCTATCTTCTCAGGGGTCCCCATCGCAATGAGCGCCCCAGGCTCCAGCGTCGTGAAAGAGGAGATGTACTCGACCACAGAGGGGACGTCGAAGATCATCTCGCCCGTCCTCGAGCTCTGCCTGACCTCCCCGTTCACGCTCAGTGAGAGGGAGAGGGACATCGGGTCTCCGACCTCGTCTCCGGTGACGATGAAGGGGCCTATGGGGGCGAATGTGTCAAAGCCCTTTGACCTCAGCCACGGCCGCGCGAGGGAGAAGTCCCTCTGCTGGATGTCCCTGGCTGTGATATCATTAAGCACAGTATATCCGAAGATCCTGGAATATGCCTCGGACCTCGGTATGTATCGCCCGCCCTTCCCTATCACGACGCAGAGCTCGACCTCATAGTCCACCCTTGAAGAGGCCTTGGGAAGGACGATCTCCTCGTCTGGGCCGATTACCGATTTGGATGGCTTCATGAAGACCACAGGGACCTCCGGGACGGGGCGCTTCAGCTCCGGGGCGTGCGACCTGAAGTTGAACCCGAGGCAGAAGACCGCCGGAGGGCGAGGGATGGGTGCCCTGATGCGGACTCCGCCCAACCTAAAGGCTTCCCCTTTTTCAACCATATCTGAAAGAGAGGCTTCTGACAATGACCCGATCTCTTTTGCAATTTCAGTAAGCAGCCCCTGGTCAGCAGACTCGATGAAAGAGAGCATGGAGCTGCAGCCCAATCCTCGTCTTTTTACCGAAGAGAACGAGTCGAGCCTGATAATGAAATTCCCCTTGACGATCCCTGGGAAGATACCAGATCCGTTCTCAAAGGTGACAAAACGCATCAGCAAACACCTTTATTTGATTTATTGGAGCTCTTAAGGGATCAGCATTTAAAAACTTTTGGAAGGATCACAATCCATAATCGTTTTCCTTGGAAAATGACCCATGGAACTTTACCACAGCTATCCATTGTGCAACATTGAAGAATAACAGATGTGTGGTGGGCTATTGCTCAAGAGTTTTTTAGATATATTTACTTTAATTTTATGATTTTTAATTATAACAATAAAAAAATAAAATATTTATTATTGGTAAGATCCATACTCTCTGGCAGCCTTCATCATTGCGTAAACATTGATCGGTGGAGCAAGAGGCGGCAGCTCGCAGCCTACCCCGAGGATGTAGCCGGATGGGTTTTTGATGCCTCTTTCGATATTGTCCTTGCAAAGTGCAACTATTTCTTCAAAGTCTTTGAACTGGAAAGAGGGCGGATCCACGTTCCCCATTATAATATCATGGTTACCGAAGATCTCTATCTGCTTCTCGAGCGGCGTCTCTGGACCAAATACCCATATGTACTTCCCCCTCCAGCCCAACTCCTCCCTAAGCATCTTGTAGTATGGCAGGTTCTTGTTCTGATCCGAGCAGGGGTGTTCCAAGACAACATTGACACCCATGCCAAGCACCTTGCTGTGGACTTCCTTCATGTATGGGTAGACGAACGTAGCGAACTGGTTCGGGTTTATCAATTTGTTGGACTCGACCGGCCCGCCTGTAAATGCCATGCATTTGTCTGCGCCAAAGGTCGAGGTGAAGTAGTCTGCTACTGCAACGAAATACTCTGCGATCTTCTTGTGTAGCTTGTGGACTACCTCCGGTTTCCTTATCATCCAGCTCAATATCCTAGCCGGCTCGGCAACCATCGCCGAAGTTGTCAAGATCTCACCGCACTGGAAGATAACTGGCATCCGGTTCTCGTAGCAGAGTTTTCCCACACCCATCGAGATAGGGATGGATCCAGCATTCTTCGGATCAGGGACCTCAAGCTTATCAACATCTTCAGGAGTTTCCACGGGATGCTTGATCACGTAGGGAGCCGATTGACCAGCCTCATACGGCATGCCAATCTTCCCACCAAACTCCCAAGCCCCATAAGAGGCGTAGCCATACATCGGCGTAGCGTCGTAGCCATACATCTCCGCACACAGAACCTGCGCCCTGAAGCTCTTCTTTGCATCGGCGTATAAATCCCCTATTGGAAGGTTGCAAACCTTAGCAGCGAACCCCAGTATGAATGGATTGACTGGGACCCTGTCTGGCTTCTGGCCCATCAATACGGCACCCATCCTTTCCATAGGGGTCATTCTTTCCCGCATTCAGGCACCACCCCCAACTAGTGATTTGGCCACCTTCACCGCTTCCGCGGCGTCTTTAGCATAGCCGTCTGCGCCGTAATTCTTAGCGAGCTCCGGGCTTATGGGCCCCCCTCCGACCATCGCGACCGTCTTCGGAGATTTGGTCTTGAGATCCTTTATTATCAAGGGCATATTTACCATTGAAGTTGTCATTAGTGCAGAAAGCCCCACAATCTCAGCGTTCTCCTTTAGTGCAACCTCCACAAACTGCTCATTGGGAACGTCCCTGCCTAAGTCGATCACCTTGAAGCCTGCTGCATCAAGCATCAGTTTAACGAGATTCTTGCCGATGTCATGGATGTCACCTCGGACAACTCCGAGCACGACTTTCTTTGGGACCTCCACTTTTGATGCCTTCAGGTGCGGCCGAAGTATCTCCAAGGCAGAGTACATTGCCTCTGCTGAGCAGAGGATTTCCGGCACATACATGTCGCCTTTCTCGTACTTTTCGCTCACAACATTCATTCCCGCCGCGCAGCCATTCATGATTGCCTCGTATGCGTCAATCCCAGCCCTGATTGCCTCTTTTGCCAAGTTAGTCGCCTTTTCGACATCGCCTGCAACCGTCGCGTCTGCAAGCCCCTTCAGAATTTCGGCTTTTTCCAAATTTTTCACCTTATTCTTGTGTATATTATAAAACCAAAGCTACAAATATACTTTTTTAAAAAAAATTAGAAATAATTTTATAAATCTGGACGCTCATATTT
>MAGV01000071.1:12675-20549 GCA_001717015.1 Candidatus Methanosuratincola petrocarbonis (ex Vanwonterghem et al. 2016)
GGTTTTGGATGCGTTGAAAGGCGAGAGAAAAGACCTTGTGCCTGTTTCTGCAGTGACGCAGGTAGGCACTGTCGAGGCGATGGAGAAGGCGGGTGCGCACTGGCCTGCGGCCCACAGCGATCCCGAGCAGATGGTGGAGCTGGGCACATCTTTATACAAGCTGGCAGGTCTTGAGACAGCAAGGATCCCCTTCTGTCTGACCGTGCAAGCAGAGGCCCTTGGGTGCAAAATAAACATGGGGACTATGGACAGGCAGCCCTCGGTTGAAGAGCCTCCCGCAACGACGCCCGAAGAGTTGCCAAGCGACTTCCTAAGCAAGGGAAGGATACCTGCGGTGATAAAGGCCACAGAACTCATGAAGCAGCACCCTGACCTACCAAAGATTGTTGGGATGGAAGGACCATACACGCTGGCAGGCCATGTAGTGGGCATTGAAAACCTTATGCGCATGATGATAAGAAAGCGGGATTTTGTCGTGAAGATAGTTGACCTTTGCACGAAAGCCAATATTGAATACGCAAAAGCGCTACTGGATGCAGGGGCAGAGGTTGTTGTGCCTTGTGACCCAAGCGCATCGCCAGAGCTCCTGAGCCCCAAGGACTTTGCTTCCATAGTAAAGCCAAAGCTGAAGGAGCTAGCAGGAGCCATTACTAAGCGTGGAGGCATAGGCGTACTCCACATATGCGGAGGGGTGCAGAAGATCATAAAGGACATGGCAGAAACCGGTTTTGACGCACTGAGCATTGAAGAGAAGGTAGACATAGCTTCAGCAAAAGAACTTGTCGGCTCAAGACCGGTTTTAGTGGGGAACATCTCGGCAGCTAAGGTCCTCCTGACTGGGACGCCTGAGCAGGTGAAGCAAGAGTGCATAAAGGCGATTAACTCAGGGATAGATGTTTTAGCGCCAGGGTGTGGCATAGCCCCAAGGACAAAATTAGAGAACATAAGGGCGCTCGTGAGTGCAGTTGTATGATTTTGCTGAAGACGTAGGATCGTAATTGACTTTCCTCGATCTCGCTTTGAACTTCTTTTTTTTATATGATTTTTATCGATTTCCTTTGCTCGAATTGCATTTTGTGGCGAGGTTTCCACAAATGCAGTATCCGATAATTANTAATTATGCGATTCCCTAATCGCCCGTTATGGAGCAAAAACCGTAGAGTAGGAGGTGACAGCAGGCTGAGCCGAGTAGCTCAACAGGGGATCATGTCTACGATTTGAGGGAGGAGCTCATAGATTGCTCTTTCTGAATACATGCCCACGAACACGTCTTAAAAAAGTATAAAGAAGCGATCATCTTGCTTTGTGGAATATGATGATCAATACGGCTGCCAATGCAATGAGGACTACGACTATTCCGGCAATGTAGATCATTACGTTGTCAAATGCTCCGGAGTATTCAGCGGTGATCGCTAGTGGTGAAGAGGCGGACGAGGCGTATATCGGCCCCTCAGGTATGCCGGCCACCACTGACCAGGTCCCGCGCTTGTTCAAGTTAAGCTGGAGGCTGAACTCAGAGTTGTTCGTGTTCACGGTCATGTTCGTCTTTACATTTGTGGGGTCGGTGACGGTGATCACGACTTGGGTCTCTGCGATCGGCGGGTAGATCCTGCCGTAGACGGCAACAGTAACTGAGGTCACGTTCTCAGAGAGAGTGACCGTCGTCTTGGACGAATTCAGCGTGACTGTCGGGGTGACCTTTATCCCTGGGGTAACCGTAACGGTTACGGTCCCTGATTTGTTGGCGAAGCGGCTGGCATCGCCCGGATAGACTGCGTAGAATGAGTAGACACCTCCCTCATTGAGCGTCACCGTGTGGAAGAACATACCCTCGATCAGGGTAAGGTTGGCGATTTCATTGAAGCCCGAGCCATTCACCGACCCGTACAGCCGCAACACCCCATCCTTCAGCGGGGCGGCGGTCCCAGTCAGCTTTACCCTTGATCCGGTTGGGACGCTGGCAGCCGCGGAAGACATCGCTATCTCCACGGGGGTCTTCGAGGAGGGGGAGAACGCCTCGATGGACAATGTGTTTGACTCGACGGGGTTGTATTGATTGTCGCCTGACCAGTATGCCCTTATCCGTATCATGCCAGGGGCGTCTGGGACGAAGCTGAATGCGAACCTGCCGTCAGCCATGGATGAGTTCCCGGCGTACATGAAATCAGTGCCGTTCTTGGACACGAAGAGCACCACCGTCCCTTCTACTGAAGATGGGGACGAGCCGAAGACAGTGAGCTCTTGGCCCACCATGACATTTGAATAATCGGTTCTTATTGCGATCGCAGTGCTCTCCTTCGGGGGACCGGAGACGACTTTTCCAGCAATGGATCCCTTCGGCATCTCGGCCAGAGTTATGTCTGCCTGCACACCCCCTTGGCCGGCAACTACGGTCACGTTAATCTCGCCGTCATAGTAGCCTCTTTTTGATGCGGTCAGCGGCACAGTAATGGAGCTCTGTCCGGCGGGCAGGGCAATCTCGATTTCATAGCTCCCGTCATCTGAGCTCGACGTGTAGTCCGAAGGGGAGAACACCATGGCTGAAGATACGGGGCTGCCCATGGAGTCGAGCACCCTTCCCGAGACTATTACTTTTGCAGCCCCAACCGTGGAGAGCTTGAAGTCGACATCCTTTGTCTCGCGGCCGGCGGTTACGAGCACAGACTTGGATTTTGAGAATTCGTTGTTGGCAATGACGGTATAGTTACCAGTACCGAGCCCCGTGTTTATCGAGTAGGTCCCGTCTGGATTCGAGTAGGCATAGCCGAAGTACCTGTTGTCGCTGCTGAAGGCATAGACGAGTATTGATCCAGCAGGAGAATTGTCCGAATATACGATCCTGCCCGAGATGATCCCGGATCGCTTGAGCACGAAGTTGACGGTCGACGTGGATCCCGCGGTCAAATTCACAGTGGCGGAGTCCGAGATCGGATCAAAGACAAAACCGCTTATGTCGTATATCGTCAGGTTGTACCTGCCGCTGGGGAGGTTCGTCGATATGTTGAAACGCCCAAGGCTGTCGGCTTTCGCGAAAGAGAACCTGGATTGCCCATCGATGCTGAAAGCCCTCAACGTAACCCCAGCCACAGGCGATCCGTTCTCATCCTTGACCGTGCCAGTGATTATGCCCGATGCGTTGAGGCGGACCAGGATCCCGGATGTCGTTTGCCCCTCAGCCGCAGCGATTCCGCTGACAGACCCGGTCACGTACCCGAAGCCAGAGGTCGGGTAGTAGGGGTCTATGTACCCGGTTATTGAATAATTGCCGCTCCTCACGTTCGACTCGAATGCGAATGCCCCGGAGGCAGAAGAACGGGTTACAGCAACAACCGATCCGCTTCCTTCGTCAACGAGGCGCAGAGATATGTTGGATATGGGTTCGCCATTCGGCCCGACAACCATCCCCTCGATTCTTGCGGATGGGCTCAGGTTGATCACGCCGAGGTCCTTCAGGTACCCGGCGTATATGTTCACCCCGCTCAGGTAAGTGCTGATGTATCCGGGCGCTGAGACTTCCACGTCGTAGGAGCCTATGGCCAGCCCATCAATTATGAAGTCCCCTGAAGTAGAGGTCTCCGTCGAGGCAGCGCCGTTGTCGCCATAGACGACGACAGAGGCATCCGCGATCGCAACATTCGCATCAGTAAAAGATCCATCAGGTTCAGAGCCCACAGGGAGGGCGATGCTGTTTAGAGAGAGCAGCAGCAGAATAACAATCGAGAATACCTTGCGCTGCATCAATACCACACTTATCATAAAAGACCTTTTTTGTTATAACCCTTTCTAGAGAATTAATTTGGCGTTCGGATCAGTTTGGAATTCTCAAAACAGGAATTCATGATGAGCCGTAGTACCTTTTGTACTCCGCATAGTGCCCCCTAAGGAATTCGTCGAAAGCTACCCTGCTCAGGCGGTCTGCCTCTGCGTTCTCTTCCCTAGGGACCCATTTGAGGGTGGCTTTGCTGAAGTGCTTGAGGAGATCCATCGCTCTCTTGTGGAGAGCCGTTAAACGCCTCGCTCTGACCGCATACTTTCCGGAGAGCTGGTTTATGACCAATTGGCTGTCGCCCCTTATCTCGACCTCGCCGTTGTAACCGATGGATAGGAGGTGCTCGAGGCCCCTTATCAGCGCGTGGTACTCCGCGACATTGTTAGAGACGTCGTCGCCGAGCATCCCCGCCCCGACGAACCCGTATCCCTCCTTGAGCTTCTTTCCATCGGAATAGATGGCATAGCCAAAGGTTGCCACTCCACCCGGGTTTTTGGGCATGCATAGCCCATCGAAATAGAGCGTGATCAAAGGCGTTCCACTCTCCCGTTACTTGGCAGGTCGAGCTTTTTAACGCCACCGGCAGCAGCCACGCCCACAGCAGCCAGCGTCTTACACCGCCTGGAAGCCGCCGGGACGAGCGTATATTACTGCAAATAATAAATAGATAGATTAAAATATAATATCGTTAGTATTATGCGAGGTGCCGAACATGGCAAGAAGAAGGGGCTTGAGCACTACCGCGATCCACCACGGGTCTGCGGAAGGCGACGACATAATAGCGCCGATCTACCAGACTGCTATCTTCAAGCACCCGAACGGGAAGCAGATCAGGGGCAGGGACCTCAAGTACAGCAGGGAGGACAACCCCACCGTGAACCTGCTTGAGAGGAAGATGGCAGCCCTCGAGGGCGGAGAGGACTGCTTGGCCTTCTCTTCAGGGATGGCTGCGATCTCGACCCTCCTGCTCAGCCTGACCCGGCAAGGGGACACTATCGTCACCTCGAAGGAGGTCTACGGGGCAAGCCTGATCCTCATGAGGTCGCTGGAGAAGTTCGGCATCAGGGTCAAGTGCGTGCTGAACGACAGGCTGGAGAGGGAGATCGACAGCAGGACCAAGCTCGTATTCGTGGAGTCGATCACCAACCCGACCTTGAACGTCCCTGACATCAGGGGGATCGCCGAGGCGTGCCGAATTAACGGGGCTACCTTGGTCGTCGACAACACATTCGCCACCCCAATAAACTTCAGGCCGATTGAAGCAGGGGCAGAGTATGTGATACACAGCGCGACTAAGTACCTGGGCGGTCACAACGATGCGGTCGCCGGGGTTTTGATCGGACCGAAAGCAGGGATAGACAATGCTTGGGAGTGGAGGAGGAACCTTGGCGGGAGCCTGGATCCATTCGCGGCATACCTGGTGATCAGGGGTTTGAAGACCCTGAAGCTCAGGGTAGAGGAGCAGAACAGGAAGGCCCAGGCAATAGCAGAGTTCCTTGAGCGGCACCAGAAGGTCAAGAAGGTCCATTACCCCGGTCTCGAGTCCAGCCCGCACCACGAGAGGGCTAAGGATCTGATGAAAGGGTTTGGAGGGGTGGTCTCATTCGAGCTCGAAGACCTGGAGGAGGCAATGAAGTTCCTGGGCGGGCTCAAGCTGATCAGGACTGCCCCCAGCCTTGGAGGGGCAGAGACGCTGGTGACCCACCCTGTATCATCATCGCACAAGAACATCAGCCCTGAGGAGAGGAGAGAGCTCGGCATCACTGACGGGCTCGTGAGGCTCTCAGTCGGGCTCGAGGACACCGAGGACCTGATCGCGGACCTTGAAGAGGCGCTGGCTACTTCCTGAGGGTCACTCAGGCGGTATTATGGCGCTGTTCCCGAGGTCGTCCTCGATAATGATCGTGAAGGGGAGAGAGCCCCCCATGGCTGCCCTTATCCTCTTTACCGCCATTTCTGCATCTTCCCTTTTCGGACCCTCCTCGATCCCTGCGAGCTGCTCAGCGACCTCGAGGAAACGCTGCAGGACCCCCTCAACATTCGTGACGAAACCGACTGGTCTGGAGCCAGGGCTAAGCTCCAGCCCCAGCTCAGGTACCAGTATCTTCCCGGTTGGCGACCTTATCACCCTCGCGCTAAGGTCCTTGATTCCGGAGACCCGGAACTCTATCTTCTTTATCCCGCGGTTCTCCAGGGGGATCTCGTGGTACGCCCTCACCCCGCACTTCGGGCAGAACATCGAGACGAGGACGGCCATGCCCAGCCCCGGGATCTCGTCGTAGAGCTCCTCGACCGTAAGAGTCTCCTCGCCGCAGCCTGGGCAGATGGCCTTGTATGAAAAGCGCTCCTTTTCCATATCGACCAGACGCAGTTATCAAAACAAGATATATATGGTTTGCACAGAACGATCAATGTGACCGCAGATGCCAGGGATCCCAATAGAGGTCGTCCTCTTCAAGTCTGAGAACTGCGCGGGCTGCCAGGCTGCAGACAGGATTATCTCAACAAAGGTCATGGAGCTGAACGCGAGCCAGGAGGTCGTCAGGCTCATAAAATACGACATAGACACCGAAGAAGGGTTCATGGAGGCTGAGAAGAGGGGCGTCGAGTCGACCCCTGCGGTCTTCGTCTCGGGAGAGAGGTATGCGGGCAAGATCGGAGAAGAGTTCTTCGAGTTCCTGGAAAACAAAATAAGGGGCAAGGGGAAGGCGGAGGCGCACTAAACAAACCCGGCGAAGGGCGGCACGCGGGGCTTGGGCACGGCGGATTCGGAGGGTTTAGAGCAGATGCATCTCAAGGAAATGGTGCTCAGTCCGATCGGCATCGTCAGGACAGGATACGCTGACTCAGAAGTGGGCGAAAGCTTCGACGGGGTCCCAGGGAGGATCGAGATCTTCGAGGAGTACTCCGAGGGACTAGAAGGCATCGAGGGATTCTCGCACATAATAGTCATAGCTTTCTTGGACAGGGTGAAGGCTGCTGAGAGAAAAGTGCTGAAGGTTAGGCCGAAGTGGCTTGCCAAATATGCCGACGACCCAGAAAAGGTCCCCGAGGTGGGGGTATTCAACACCCGATCCCCCCATAGGCCTAACCCGATCGCGCTGAGCGTGGTGAGGCTCGTCAGGAGGATTGGGAATCTCCTTGAGGTCGAAGGGCTCGACCTGTACGACGGCACGCCTGTGCTCGACCTCAAACCGTACGTCCCACAGGACCCCGAGGGCGGGATCAGGTTCCCCTCGTGGTTCAACGAGATGAGGGAAAAGGTCAGGAAGGAAAAGGGCAAGGATCTCACTTTTTGACATGAAGGCTGCCCGAGCCTTACGATTTGCAGGCGGCACAGCCCCAAAAAGCAGCCCAACCGTCAGGGTTATATTGCATCTGCGCGTCAATAAGTCGGATCAAAATGGAATTCGGATGGATAATCAACCTGATCGGAATTGCATTCAACGGTCTGAGGTGGGCTATAGAGAGCATACTGAGCATGACGCTCTTCAAAGTGAACCCTGAGCTCTCAGATGCGTTTGCAAGCACGATAGCCCTACTCGTCTCGCTGACCGCAGCATACATCCTTCTTGTGGTGGTGAGCGCGGGGAAGAAGATACTCGGGATAATAATACTCCTGGGCTGGGCCCTGCTGATAGTGAGCATGGTCATCTCTGCGCTCTGACCTTCTGGCACGAAAGATCCCGGTCCCTTCAGGGCTGCTCAGACGCCTGAGCATGCGATCATAAGGCAGCGCAAGGCTGCCCAGCGCATGGCTCAAACCCCGAAGACGAGCCTTATCAAGCCAAGTTCCCTGAATGCCAAGAACCCGGCAATCGAGAGGGCTACGCAAATAGCTGCAGGCACCAGCCCATCCGCGACCGATCCTCCCCTGCTGAGCTTACCGCCGACTATTCCGAGCAAGAATGAGTCGTATATGACTGCGAGGTACGCGACTGCAGCTGCGAGCTCGAATTGGGATCCTGTCATGAAGGAGAGGCCGAACGGCAGTCCAATGCTCACGCTGCCGAGAGCCCCAGCGAATAGCCTCCCGATCACGTCGACCGCCACCACCGTGGTGAAGGTCAGCACGAGCGTATTCATGTAGCTCACAGCGGTGAAT
>MAGV01000071.1:20915-22705 GCA_001717015.1 Candidatus Methanosuratincola petrocarbonis (ex Vanwonterghem et al. 2016)
TGCGGCGAGCGAAGGGAGCAGCACCGCCCCGAATGCGAGGTAAGGGGGCACAGGGATCCCTGCCGCCCAAAAAATTGCAGCCAGCGCCACGCCAAGAGGGAGGGCTAAAATCGCAATCGAGAAAGCTTTCAGCGGCACTGGGGTCGTGAGCTCCTTCGGGAGCGACGAGTCGATCATCATGCTAAGCAGGACTGCAGTGACGCTCGGGAGGCCGATGCAGGCAGCCAATAGGGTGGGCAGCGAGACTGCTGAACTGAAGACCGTGCCGAGCGTGAGTGCCCCCATGGGGACGAGTATGAAGGCGATCATCTCTGCAGAGGCGATCATGGAGAACTTGTCCGAGAGGGTCTTTATCGTGCCCTGCAGGTGCGAGAAGACCTTCATCAGCTCATCCCTGAGCACCGAGGGCACAGCATCGCCCTGCCTCTGGGCGGCGACAACGGAGAAGTAGAGATCCCTTACGCGTTCGGATGGGTGTTGCCTTGCTTCGAAGATCAGCGCATCGTACGGGTGGAGCGCGTAGAGGCGCCTGACCTTCTCGATCCGCTGTGCCTCATTCCTGAACGCGTTGAGGAATGCTGAGTGCCTGAGCCGCTCAAGCGCAGCCTGTATAGGGACGCCCGAGGCTGAGGCGATTGCGAGGAAGGCCGTCAGGAATGGGAGTTCCCTCTCACAGGCTCGCCTCCTACCCAGGGCAGAGAGGGCGGGCCTCACGGACAGATATGCAGGGATCGCCCATGAAGAGAGCGCGGCAGCCCCAGCTGCAAGCAGGAGTTCAGGAGGCGCGGCTGCCAGACCGCATAGCCGCAGCGCCAGGAGGACCGCTGGCACAGACGAGAGGGCGGACGAGAGCAGGGCAGTGAGGGCTATCTTCCTGCCGTATGAGTCTGGGGAGACCCCGAGCTCGCCCTGGTAGAGGCTGAGGCATATGCGGCTGGCGATCCGGCTGGAGATCCTTGCGAGCAGTCCGGAGCCGCCCTCAGGCGTCAAGAGCCTTCACCCGCCCACGGGTCCCTTTGGGCACCGGCGTGTGGACCCCTGCCGCATCATCCAGGTTCGCGCCAACGCCCTTTGAGAGCGCGTCTGGGCCCGCCTTGAACGAGCCGCCGGAGTAAATCAGGTCTTCTGGATCAAAGTCCTCTGGGGAAGACTGGAAGAGCCAGACGGCTTTTGCGACCAGCAGGTACTCCCTGTACTCCGGCCTTACCTTTGCGATCTGGAGCAGTTTAGTTAGGAAATCCACCCGCCTGCGGTACCTCTCGAGGAAGACCTTTTCAGAGAAGCCAGTCTCCTGCATTATCCTCCTTGCGGAGTTGGAGGAGAGGATCCTCGACTCGTCATGGCAGAACCGATCCCCCTCGCATGAGTAGGAGAAGACTGGCGTGAGCGTCAGATCAGGGTTCAGGTCGTAGTAGTTGAGGACCCGCCTCCGCTGCCTCTGGCGGCCCTCCGCGAAATACGCCGATCTCCCCATGAATAGTATTCCTGCCAGCGACTTCAGTGCGCCCCTGTCGACGGAGATGGGCTGCGAGAGGAGGCGCTCGATTGCGGAGTAAGGGCTCTCGGCGTGGAGGGACGTGATCCCCCCGTGACCGGTCATTATCGCCTGTGCCCAGATCCTGCCCTCCTCGCCCCTCACCTCCCCAACTATGATATAGTCGGCGGACATCCGGAGCGCCTCCTTGACCAGCGCGAACATGCCGATCTCGCCGCGCTCGTCCAAGGTCGCTGACTCCCTGACGACCAGCGAGAGCCTGTTAGGGTGTGCCAGCCTGAGCTCGGGCGTGTCC
>MAGV01000072.1:0-14097 GCA_001717015.1 Candidatus Methanosuratincola petrocarbonis (ex Vanwonterghem et al. 2016)
ATCTTGTACCCTTTCGTCTCGGCGGTTGACTTCTGGAAGCCGCACGACTTGCAGACCAAGAATATCTTCTCATCCTTCTTCTCGGGCATCAAGAGTTTCCCGCACTTTGGACAGAATTCCACTTAGTTACCCCCAACAAAATAGGCAGAGAAGAGGATTACCATTCTTCTTCCTCGAAGTCCTCCTCTTCGTCCTCAGGCCATTCGTCCTCTTCTTCGTCCTCGATCCAGTCGTCATCGAAGTCCTCTTCCATATACAACAATCCAAATACCTCCAGAGAGCAAAGTGTTTTCGTGAGCTTGAAATATTTAAGTCTGTCTATGATCATCATCCTGTTATGCCTTGCAAGATATGCGCAGCCGACAGGTTCGATCCGAGGGAAGCGGGGGAAGTTGTCAGGGGCGGCGGCATCATAGTCTTCCCGACCGACACAGTCTACGGCATAGGGTGCGATCCCAGGAACGCAGAGGCGGTCAGGAGGCTCTTCGCAGCTAAGAGGAGGGAGAAGAAGCCCATGCCCGTGCTGGTCGACTCGTTGCAGTCCGCCGAGAGGCTGGTCGAGTTGGGCGAGGCGGGGAGGGCTCTCGCGGAGATATTCTGGCCTGGTGCGCTCACCATAGTTGCCCCTCTCAGGAAGAGCCTACCGGAGGAGTTGACAGGGGGCAGGCAGAAGGTCGGCGTCAGGATCCCCAAGCACCCCGTCGCGATTTCAATAATAGCAGCATCAGGCGGCGCGCTGGTCGGGACGAGTGCAAACATCTCCGGCAGGAGGGCAGCGAGCTCTGTCGGGGAGCTCGATCCTGAGCTCCTCCAATCGGTCGAGATCGTGGTTGATGCTGGGGAGGCCCCGGCTGGGAGGGCCTCCACTGTAGTCGAGGTTGGCGACCCAATCCCCGAAGTCGGGACTAGGATAGCGGAGGGGGTCTGGCTTATTAGAGAGGGGCCAATAGACGTAGAGATGATAAGGTCAGCTTTGGGCGGGAGGTTGCCGAGGATGGCGACAACAGAAAAAGGAAAGTTCAACATAATCGTGACCACCCAGAGGGGCAACGAGAGGAACTGCATGAGGGAGCTCGTGACCCTTTCCGGAGAGACTTCGATCATGTTCTCGAGGACGGGCTTCCCTGGGCTCCTGAAAGGCAAAGTGCCGTCCGACCCAGTAGAGTTCTGCAGGGCACTCGCAGCCAAATTGGCTGAAGATCCCTGGAGGGCAAGGTTCATCCAGAAGGTCACACCGATCCAGGAGGTCGCCAGGGCAGAAGTCGCGGAGATAAGGGCTGCAGTGAAACGGCTCTCTGGGGCGATACCAGAGGGGGCCTCTTTCAGGATAACCGTGAACAAGAGGGGGTCGGAGATCAGCTCCTCCGAGCTGATCAGGGAGGTGGCGCGGGAAGTCGAGAGGAAGGTGGACCTAGAGAACCCGGACTGGGTAGTTGACATTGAGTTGATCAGGGACTTGGCAGGGGTGTCGGTCTTAAGGGCTGGCGACATAGTCTCGGTCACGAAGATGCAGGAGGAAGCCCTTGGGAAAGAATAGGGGGGTCACCGGTAGAGGTCCGAGATCGAGACCCTCTCCACGACAAGGGAGGACACCGCCCTGACCCTCGAGCCCACGAGAGGGAGGGCGTATGATATCTCTTCCTCCGAGATCCCGAACTTCCTTTCCACTTCAGGGCACTTCGAGTCGTCGAGGTCTATGAGGGAGTCGTCCTGGGCGCCCATTGCGAGCAGATCTTGCATCAGGCAAGCTATCTGAGCCTCGCTCTCGCAGACTGCGACTGCAACCCATCCGCTGGAGTTCTCCCGAACCCCCATGAATTCTATGGCCTCCCTGATCTGCCGCTTGGAGGAGGCGTAGAGCAAAACCTCGTTTGCAGGGATCCTAGAGACGTTTTCCCCCGCTTCCCAAGATTTCTTTGCCAGGAGCGCCGCTGCCATCAGGTGCACTTCCCCTGCAACAGAGCGTGCATCCAACAACTGCAGGCTCGGCGACTGGGAGTACTTCGCCAGCAGTGGCCTTGGATCCGCCCCAGGCTTCGGCCTCAGACCTGCCATCAGCAGGAGTGCGAACTGCCCTTTACCCAGATTTGCAACGCGCAACTTACCGGATCTCCTTTAGGATGCTCGGAGAGAACTTCTCAATGATCTCTAAGGGTATGCCTGCGCTCACCAGCCTCTCCCTTGCCTTAGCTGGATCGATCCCGTCCTTGCCCCATTCCTTGAGGAGGTTCGATATCGTTTCACGGTACTCCCATGGGTAAAGTATCCAGTTGGCTGTGCTCTCGACAAAGTAGTCGGGCTTTATCTTAGACCAAGGCTTGACATGGAGCGTGGCGACCCTGATCGCTGAGGCACCCATGGAAGAGAGGTGATCCACCACTAGGAGGAGGCTCTCGCCCGTGTCTGCAACGTCATCAGCGACAAGTATCCGCTTTCCCTTTACCTCGCCTGCAATCGGCGACTCGATCCTCGGCTTGGCTTCCCTCTGGTTCACCCCCCTATAGAAGGAAACCCTGATTGAGAGCAGCTCGTCCACCCCGAGCAGATCAGAGAGCAGTCTCGCCACGACCCAGCCTCCCCTCGCGACACCCACGATCGAGTCTGGGCGGAATCCGCTCTCCTCTATCCTCCGGGAGAGCTCGAGGACAGAAGAGTGGATCCTGCCCCAGTCCAGAACAAGCATTTCCATTTTTGACACCTATCCGCCGTGAACAGATGGGAGGAAGACCACCTCGTCCCCCTCCTTCAGGGGGGATGCCAGACCGCCGGTCAGCATTGAGTCGGAATCGTTGATGAACACAATGATGTCAGCACGCATTTTGCTACCCTCGTCGAACATCCTGGACCTGATCGGGTCAGGCTCTGCCCTGCGCAGGAAGTCGACGAGCTCTGCCAGAGTGCTACCGTTGAAGTCAATGACCTTCTCTGGGCACTCAGAGAGACCCCTCAGCACAGCCATGTACTTCACCCTTACTTTCAAGGAGGACCCCCCTCATGGGTTGGAGGGCTCACCGATATAAACCTCTTCCTCGTACCTCCGCCCGTCCACTATAGCGCCTGCTCCAACCCTCCTGAATGACAGCCGCGACAGCAGATCATGGAGTTTAGAATCGAGAATCTCAGGGGGGTCCATTAGCCATTCGATCGGGATGCGGAGGTTGATTGGCCGGTGCGTGATTATGTGCCTCGTCGACTTTATTGGGAAGAGGCGCCCGCTCAGCGCAGCCTCAAGGGCTTCCTCCTTCTTTATAACCGGGGGGACCATGATCCAAGAAGCTTCCCCGCTTTTGAGGCGCAGGAATGAGTCCTCCTCGGTCGCATAGGATATGCCGCACCCTTTGGCTCTGAGCTGGGCCTCGAGCTCGCCGAGCAGGGAATAGGCACTGTGTATCTCGAACGCCTCCTCGATCACCAGCTGCGATCCCGACAGTCCTATGAGCGCAAGGCTTGCCCTGCGATCCGTGACCGCGGCAAGGGCTTCTCCGGCGTTGGAGTACTCGACTCTGATCGCCCTGTTGGGAAGGAAGATGGCAGACGAGGCGATGCAGCGGTTCCATCGGGCGATCCCGACGGAATTAGACGCATAGTCGTACATTGCGACCGGGACTGATACACAACCCATGCGGCGCAGCGCCCAGTACCGGTGCGTCCCGTCGAGTATCACCAGGCTGGAGGCATCCACAATGATCGGGTCCCTGACCATCCTCTCAGTCTGGAGGGACAGGGCGACCTCGTAAAGGATCTTCCTGTCATATTCTTCGTGGGGGCGCAGATCATCAATTGCGACTGCGGCTATCGGCGGGAGGCAGGAGGTCAACATCCCTTACCCCGGAAGTGATCAAAGGTCAGTGGAGGTGCTACTCTTCATCGACCGACTCAGTGCAGGTCAACCACTTCATTCCAATCTGATCTATGCTGGATTCATTAATATAATATCTGGATCCCTCTTCCCTTCAGGGGAGCACAAAGATTAAGGAAAACGGGCATGGCGCAATCCGCATGCCCGACTTAGCACTTTTTCAGGATAGGTGAAAATGAAGATTATGGGGAGGCGCCCTTCGCCTCGGTGCTGGTTTTGGCCTTCTCGTCCTCTGCAGGAACAGCATCGGCGGTGGTCTCGTCTGTAGGCTCGCCAGCCTCACCACCGGCCCCGGTCTCCTGTGATTCAGGCTCTTCAGCTGCTGCCTCGAGCTCCTTCGGTTCCCCCTCAACATCCAGGGTCTGCTTCGGCTCCGACTCCTCGACCTTCTCAGCCTCTGCAGCCTCTGCTTCTTCACGTTTCTTCTCATTTACCTTAAGGCGGGTAATGTAGCCCGCAACCCTGTTTTTCAGCCGCTTGCTGGTGATGTCAGTGTACTGCTGGACCAGCTTTTTGTTCTCTTCAAAATCAGTAGTGAAAACGTTACCGAACTTGAGGACTAGCTCATTTGAGATGCTCTTTACCTTCCCTATCCGAACCTTTCCCAAACCAGTCACCACAGGCTATCAACCCGATATTAGAACCATAATTTATAATTTGTGATGTCCAGAAACGCGTTTCGAGCCTGTTTATGGGGGAAATATTTTAAACGCTCAAGACATAATCTACCAGGATCACTATGACAGACTTGGCTATTTCCGCGATGGATCGGCTGATGAGGAAGGCAGGTGCAGAGAGGGTCAGCGACGAAGCCTCGGAAGCGCTAAGGGAAGTGCTGGAGACGCTCGCCCTCGAGATCTCGAGAGACGCCATAGCACTTGCCAAGCACGCAGGCAGGAAGACAGTGAACTCGGATGACATCAAGATGGCCAGTAGGAAGCTGCTGGCTATGACGAAGCTCGGGATCTGAGTTTTGGGGCAGTCCCCTTTCAGTTGATCGGGCGGCCGATTCCCTGTCCCAAGCAGACAGAAATCTATATATAGAAGTGTAAAAGTCTTTCTTCATGCAATTTGTTTGAGGTGGATTCTATGTCAACCGCTCAACTCGGTGGAGTTCCAGTCTTAATTTTGAAGGAAGGAACCCAGAGAACACAAGGAAGAGAGGCACAGAAGATAAACATGATGGCAGCCAGGGCCATAGCTGAGGCTGTCAGGACGACACTGGGTCCCAAGGGGATGGACAAGATGCTTGTTGACACCCTTGGCGACGTAACTGTCACTAACGACGGTGCTACGATCCTAGGAGAGATCGAGGTCCAGCACCCTGCTGCCAAGATGATGGTGGAGATCTCGAAGACCCAGGATGACGAGGTTGGGGACGGGACGACCTCCTCGGTGGTGATCACCGGAGAGCTGCTGAAGAGGGCAGAGGACCTGATAGACAAGAACATACACCCGACCCTAATCGTCCAAGGTTACAAGAAGGCGGCAGAGAAGGCAGTAGAGGTGCTCTCAAAGATAGCGATCCCTGTGGGCTTTGAAGACGAGAAGAACCTGAAGATGATCGCCTATACCGCGATGAACAGCAAGGCCTCTGTGGGTAACCAGGACTACTTTGCAGACATGGCAGTGGAGGCTGTAAAGGCAATCGCTGAGAAGCGCGGCGACAAATACATCGCAGACCTAGACTACATACAGATAGTCAAGAAACAGGGCGGCAGCATCGCGGACAGCCAGCTCGTCTATGGTGTGATTGTGGACAAGGAAGTGGTCCACCCAGGAATGCCGAAGGTAGTCGAGAATGCGAAGATAGCCCTCCTAGACACGCCGCTCGAGATCGAGAAGACCGAGTTCGACGCAGAGATCAGGATCACTGACCCGACACAGATGAAGAGCTTCATCGAGGAGGAGGAGAAGCTCCTGAAGAACATGGTCGCCAAGATAAAGTCTACGGGAGCGAACGTAGTCCTATGCCAGAAGGGTGTCGACGACATAGCCCAGCACTACCTCGCAAAGGAAGGGATACTCGGCCTGAGGCGCGTCAAGAAGTCTGATGTGGAGAAGGTTGCTAAGGCGACCGGTGCCAGGATCATAACGAACCTGGATGACCTCACCCCAGCGGACCTGGGAGAGGCAAGGATCGTGCAGGAGAAGAAGTTCGGTGAGGACAAACTGACCTTCATCGAAGGATGCAAGAACCCCAAGGCAGTCAGCGTGCTTCTCAGGGGAGGGCTGATGAGGGTCGTCGACGAGGCCGAGAGGACTTTCCACGATGCGCTCTGCGTCGTTGCCGACGTGATCGAGGACGGGAGGATCGTCGCCGGCGGAGGAGCGCCTGAGCTCGAGGCAGCGAAGCAGCTGAGGGACTTTGCCGCAAGCATCGGAGGCAGGGAACAGCTCGCTATAGAGGCCTTTGCGGACAGCCTTGAGGCGATCCCCAGAACCTTGGCCGAGAATGGCGGCATGGATCCGATAGACGTACTCGTAGAGCTGAGGGCACTCCACGACAAGGGCGAGATCTGGGCCGGAGTGAATGTGAAGGAGGGGAAGACGGGCGACATGCTCAAGCTTGGGGTAGTGGAACCCCTCGCCGTAAAGGTCCAGGCAATCAAGTCCGCCGCAGAGGCAGCCGCGATGATACTGAGGATCGACGATGTCATAGCATCCTCAAAGGGCGGCGGTCCCAAGGCACCTGAGAAGCCCAGCGAAGGCGGAGCCGGAGAGGACTGAAAGGGCTAAAAACGCCCAACTTTTTTTGTTTTTCCAATTTCTGTTTTTTCACATAAGCAAGCTGCTAGCGGGGCTGTTTTTATGGACACGGATGGGCACCCAGCAATGTTTTAATTTCCGTACCATTTAGACCAACAGGGCAGCCCGCAATGAGAAACGCGATAGTGATAACCGGCACCCCCGGAGTGGGAAAAACGACTGTCGCCAGGGAGCTGGCAAGGGCAGACGGGTATAGGCTAATCGAGCTGAACTCGCTTGCGAAGGAAGTCGGGGCTCTCGCAGGTCAAGACCCGGAGGTGGGGGCGGCGATAATTGACGAGGCCAAGCTCAAGAGGGAGATCGCCAGGGCGCTGAAGTCAGAGGCGGCAAAGTTCATCGTGGAGGGGCACTACGGAGAGATCGTTCCTCCCAGGTTCGTGGAGAGGGCGGTTGTGATAAGGCTCGATCCCAGGATCTTGAGGGAGAGGCTGATCGGGAGGGGATACCCCCAGTCGAAGGTCGATGAGAACGTGCAGGCAGAAATCCTCGATTCTTGCCTGGTCAGCGCGGTGGAGGCATTCGGGGAGGGGGCAGTCCTGGAGGTCGATGCCACTGGGCTCGACCTCCGGCAGCTTGTCATGGACGTCAGGGAGGCCATCTCCGGGCGGGGACTGACCCCAGGCAGCGTCAACTGGGTGACCCAGCTCCAGAAGGAAGGGGCTCTCCTCGAGTTCCTCCGCTGATCGTCCTGCACGCATAGACCAGCGGATCGGCAGAGACCTTGACGAAGAAGTTGCCGGACCTGCTTGGAAGGCTGACTATTGCCTCGCCGACAGAGAGGAGGGGTATTGCGCCCACCTGTTTCTCGTCCATCGACGTGGAGGCAGCTATCAGCTCCAAGTCTTCGCCTGACCTTATTGCGTGTATTACCCTGACGGCAGTGTTCTTGACTACATCCTGGGACACAGAGGATGGGAACTGGGATATGACGACGACTCCCTCACCAAATTTTCTGAGCTCTGCCAGTATCCTCTCGCCTATGGTCATCGGGTCTTCGGGGCGCCTGGGGGGGAAAACGTTCTGGGCCTCCTCAATGAAGAGGACGTGGCTAAGGTCTTGACGCTCTCCCCTCTGGACGCAGTAGTCGTAGACCATTTTCATCAGGATGTTCGCGTAGATCGTCCTGTTGTTGACATCCTTGAGGTTTGTCAGGTCGATAGAGACAAGACCCTGGAAGATCTCGTCCCTCGGGATGGAGTCGACCCCGGAGAGGGCGAACCCGCATGCCCCCTCTGTGAACGACTTGAGCCGACGCATCAGCGCCATCCTGGTCTCGTGGTCCCAGCTGGAGCGCATGGGCAGCAGGCTCAGTTCGGCTATCAGGTCAGAGACGGTCGGTGTGATTTTGGACCGGTATGCCGCCTTGAGGGCTTCCCTGAACATGTAGGACTGGGGAGGGGTAAAGCGGAAGACTTGGGCAAAGATGTCAGTGATGAACTCAACCTGGAAACCGAGGTCCTTACCGCTGAACCCTGACAGGGGGTTTATTGTGAGCCCGCCCTGGGTGCCTGGCTTGAGCACCCTGCCGCCGGCGTCCTCGACTGCCAGAGAGTGCTCACCATGCCAATCCAAGATTAGGACTGAGGACCCCAAGGAGTAGAGCCGGAGGGCCAAGCTCATTGCAGTCGTGGATTTGCCGCTGCCGGTGGCCCCAAATATCGAGACATGGCGCCTGATGTCTGTAAGCGGGATGCAGAGGGGGGAAACCTCCTTACCCCTTGAATAGACAAAACCAATCAAAGGTCCCCCGCTGGTTATGGGCGGCTGCACAGCGGGCACCAAGGAAGACGGCTCTTGGCGATCGGGGGGAGGCGGGACGACTGAAATGACCGCCCCAGAGGGGGGTCTGTCGATGCCACCGATCTTCCCCAGCGAATAGGGCAAAGGCGAAGAGATGATCAATGATAAATCGTTTCCCTCCAGCCTCCTTGTCTGTGCCTTTGGGAATACCAAGCTGACCAAGCTCTCCAGCTGCCTTGAGGCCATCTCTGCCCTCTCTAAGAGATTACTCCTCTCGTCGGAGCAGAACCATGCGATGAGCAGGGCCTGGCTCCCGCTCGGCGATTCGCGGAGCGGAGGGGATCCTGGCAGAGAATACATTACGTAGGCGATCGGCATCCCGAATGAGTCAATAGCCTCGGTGAACCTGCACAGGCGCTCGTAGGCCAGCTCTTTTTCAAACCTGCCGAAAGACTCGTCATAAGAGGTGCTTATCGAGAGGGCCACAGCCGAATACATCTTGCCACCAAACTCGAGAATTGGCGGCGATTGCCCAAGCCTGAGAACTGCCCCCCTGTATGGGCTGCGCTTCACCAGTATAGGGATGATTGCGGACAGAAAGAGGATTGAGATCGAAACTGCGGCAGCCAAGAGAATGCCCAAATAGTCATTAAGGAAAAGGAAGATGAGAAGTGCAAGAAAAAATGAGGGTATTAAGTGCATGTCTCAGCCTATCCTGAAGAATGAAAGGACTTGGTCCAAGGAGTTCCGCAGGTTATCGATGAATTCGTTCCCATTGAATACAGAGAGGTTGAATGTGTTCTGAACCCCCGAAAGGAGACCTACAACAATCGACATGACGACTGTCAGCGTCACAATGGATAGCCCTAAAAGAAGCCCCTCTTCGACCAGGGGCGACCCGCGTTTAGAAAAACGCCTCCGCACAATATTCCCCCTTAGATCGGGGAGCTTTAAAAAGCAATGCCTATGGCTACCACCAGAACGAGGTAAGTCATGAAATAGACGATCGAGGCGCGCAGAACAGACACTAATCCGCCGACAAAGGGCAAAGCCTTTGTGGGGAGGTATGACGACAGGAGTGCGAGCGAATAGAAGACAGAGAAGGCTGGAAAATCAAACCGGATCAGGGACCCACCCATGGCTGTACCCAGCCGCTGATCGGAAAATAAAGAGCCCAGTATCGGGGAGGCGAAAGCAGTTACTGCGAGGGATGCTGAGGATATCATCGAGAGCATCTTAAATCGCATCGAAATAGCCCTCAGCCGCACTTCAAGGTCTTGCCTCACCCTCCTCCGGTCCTCCCTCAATTTTACGAAGGACCTGAGCTTCTCCGCTGACGAGGTTCTGTCGAATCTCAGCAGCGCCGCAACTGCCTCGAAGGTCTGGCTCTCAGAGCGCATGTGCCTGGAGAAGCGGTGCATCACGGATGCGGCGTCATTACCCTCCCTGAGCGCCAGCAAAGACCTAAAGAGCCTCTTATCGGGCACAGAGGTACTGTATGCATTGACGAGAGCTTCTCCGGGGGATGTCGAGCTTATGAGCCTTGAGAATGCCAGCAGGAAAGGCGATGTGCCATCAGACTCCTTACACCTGGAGACGCCGCGGATGCGCATCAGTCTGTCGAGTATGAGGAGCTGAGGGGGCAGAACCAGCACCCACAAAATTCCGCAGGCAGACGCAAGAGGCGCGGTAACTAGGATTGAAACAAGGATCGCCAGAGGGTTAGGGAACACATGATTCATGAAAGGATCGCCTCTAGCCCCTTGAACCAGCAGAATATCACCGTTATTGCAGCCGAGAAGGCGAGGATCAGGATGGGGGACACAGGTGTTGTTATCAACCCCCAGACAGCCATGACCATTGACAGCCCTATGGGGAGTATTGTCGAGAGGGCGACCAACAAGGAGAGCATGTCCTCTGACTTGAGGATCCTGCTGTGCAATTCAGCATACCAATTTGAGACAACAGGGGAGATCCCGCCCTCCCTACCATTGACCGCAGATTTGACCCATTCTGAACATATGCCTTTGCCGCTGAAGGATCTGAGCATGGCCCTCTCAGGAGGCGTGCCGTCCCTCATCGACATGATCGCTTTTCTGAAGCGTTCGGAAGCCTTACCTGGGACTTCTGAAGCCTTGCTTGCCGCGAGAGCCAAATTCCCTGTAGCGAGAAGGACAGTCGCAAAGATCTCAAAGGAGTGTGCAGCATCAAAGAGATCCCTTATCTCGGAACCCGCGTCGATGATCCTTGGCAGGATGGCGAGGAGAGCCGACACCGTAACGGTGATGGCAACAGCCAAGTGAAGGGGGAGACCCAAAAAGAGGAACGTGAGCGGCATAGCCACAGTCGAAATCACTAGGAGGTTTAGCCCTGCAGCGAGGATATCCCTGCCTACAGCACCATGCACTTCAATCGCATCGTAGCCCAGTGTGCTGGAGAGCCGCTGTATCGCGCGGGGCGGTAGGACGGATCGTCGGGAGAAGGCGGAGAGCTGTGCATATCGGGCTTGTGCGCGACCCTTTTTGATGATCCCCAACCCAGATCACACTCCCTGTGCGGGTATAGACATCTCACGGTACGCAGGGGTGGGTTCGAGCTGTCCGGAAGCAGCATCCCAGACGAAGATGTCCCTGAGAGGGGGAATATCAGCAGGCAGCTCGTCGCGTACGACCTCCGATATCCTTACGACTCTTCTGGTGAAGTTCCCACCGATGTCGAACCTCCGCATCTGCACCAGAACACCCAAATCAGAGAGGGAGAGCAACGGGATACGGTGCTGGTAGGCGAACCTCCTCAGCAGCCCTTCGCCGGATGGGGCGTGCACCGTGTGGATGCAGCGTATACCAGATGCCAGAATTTGGAACAGGGCTCGGCTGTCAGACTCGGAGAGGACCTCCCCAAAGAAGACGTAGTCAGGGGATTTGTGGAGCAGGCTGTCCAAGACCTCTCTTCGCCTCTCAGCAGACCCTGCAAACCCTGTCGCGGCGAGCAGCCTGACCTGGTGCTTCCCGAGATGGCGCTGCGTTATGTTCTCTGCAACATCGGATTCCACAGAGTATTTCCTCCAGTGTGGCGGGGTTTCGAGGTCGAGCGCTATTGCGAGCGTTGTCTTTCCAGAGCCGCTCTCCCCGTAGATGCTGAAGCTGCTTCCGGCTCTTAGCTTCATGAGTAAGTATGAGACTGCCTCAGGCGGGATTGTCCTGTTCCTGATCAGCATCCCGAAATCGGTCGGGTTTCTGAAGAACTTTCGGACATCAATCGAGGTGCCTTCGAAAGAGAGGGGAGGGGCGTCGATAGAGACTCTGGCATGGAACTCATTGGTCTTTATCGATGCCTTTATTGAAGGGTTCAGGTAATCAGATGCCCTCCCTGAGCTCGCAGCAGAAAATACCAGTAACCGCTCGATCACTCGCGAACCCACCCAAACCGACGATTCGCACCTGCCAAGTTCCCTGTGGTCGATGTAGGCGAATGTCCTGGGAGAGTCTGCATAGAACTCTCCGACATTGTCGTCAATCAGTAGCGGGAGGAGGTCAACCAGACCGACGGACGAATACAGCGCAAAGTTCTCGGCGGGCGCGCTCAGCTTCGAAAAATCCCTGAGGATTGCCCGCCGCTCCTCAATCACCTCCCCGAGCTCTATCGAAAAAGGGGGCTTGAGGCACTTCTCTTCATGCTTCCTGACCTTCCTTATGAGCCTGAAGGACTCGATCCTTTCTTCAACCGATAGAGTGCAAAGCACAGGCATGTAGACTAGTCTTCCAGATCGCCTCAGTATGTAAATGGAGTACGGCGGAAGCGAGTACTCTGGCGACCCTAAAGAGACCAGACCGGATGGGACAACCTGCGGGCGGAGGGCGAATGAGAGCTCATCTCTTGAAAACTGAAGGGACTTGAATCTGGTGAGCTCACTGCAAATCCGACAGAGTCTGCATCTGATCCCTTTTTTGTGGTAGAGTATACCCAATCGGATTTTCGAAAGGAGTACAGGCCATTCGCTGTTCCGCGAAGAGCAGACCTCCTTTGCGAAGGTGCAGTCTTTTGACTTCTCCGAGAGTAGATCGAGGCAGAGACGGAGGTCATGGCACACCTGCCAAACCATCTGAAACTGCTCCCGGGTGAGGAGGAGGCCCTTGTTCCCTGAAAAAAGGCAGAGGGCACATGAACCAGGAGGATCTTCTGAGATCTGTTCGAACTCAGAGATTGACATCCTGGGACTGAGGTTTCGGTAGATCTTAAGGGAACCGTTTCTCAATCTCGTCTACCTTCTTGGAAACCAGGCATATCGAGTACTCCAGAATCGCGATCCGCTCTTCAAGCACGGAGAGCATGTCGCCGCCCCTACCTTTTTGGAGCCGCTCTGTCTCCTCACAGTTCATCACCAGATCGACCTCCGAGATATGCCAGAGCTTAAATGGTAAACCTCCCTTGGGGAGTTCCCTACGTGGGCTTTTATAACGGGCTTAATGACGGGAGAAGCCGTGCCCTCTCGGATGGTGGTCTTTGGGATTGTCTTGCTATTCTGGATCCTGATCTCTACAGGGATCGGAGAGGGGAGTCTTTTTCTCTTCTCCAAGCTTCTTGAGTCGGCGACAGTAGAGCATAATGTGATTTTCCTTGCGGCTGTGGAGAAACTGAATGGCACGGGCAGGTTCGAAGTCGATTCCAATGGAATAATGGGGCTGGTTGAAGATGGATGAAGAGGTGCTGGAGGTGCTTCTGATAGTCCCGATCATACTTGTCATTTTGACAATAAATGCAACTGTACTGGAGATCATCGGCAGCCAGATAGACACGCTTGAGAATGTTAATGAGATGCTTGGGGCGTCTCCTTTCGAGTACGTGCTCGACAATGCCTCAGGAAATGTTTACCCGGAGGTCTTCTATGGTGGCTAGGGGGCAAGCATCCCTCATCGATGCGTTGGGTGCCCTTCTGGTGGCTATTGCGCTGCTATCAGCGGCATTCCTTGCCCGAGCAGACTTTGAGGTCGAGCTTGATGAGGTCGCGGAGAGGGAAAGCCTGAGGCGGGAATTCTACCGGTTGAGTGCCTCAGGGAACATGACTCAACTCCTTGATCTGTGTGCTAACCAAGGCAGTCTGGATATCGGGGGTATCAGACTGAGCTCGAAAGAGCCTGACCAAGGACCATATGTGCCGCTCTTATCGAGCAGGGAAGGGGGAATCACACTATTCTACATAACAAGAAAGGGGTAATCCTCACCGCCAGTGAGTCGGTTATACTACTCCTCGTTCTGATCTCTGCGCTAACCATAAACTCCCAGCGAATGGAACTTGAGAGGGAGGCGGAGGCAATTGATCTCCTCAAAAGCTTCGAGTTCACATCCTACAACCTCCTCTTCGACCTCTGCAGTTATCTCAAAGCACACGCAAATTTCACTTCCCTGGAGGCAGCCAACCAAGGGATCCCCCAGCTGCTAGAGCAGTGGTGCTCGCAAATCAACAGTGATGCCAAGAGCAGGGAAGTTAACAGCCCGGTGGTGCGTGTTGAGTCTCTCTTGGTCGAGGAATACTCGGGCCAGCAGGTTGATGGTCACCAGATGCGCTTTGCTGGCGAAACGGGAGATGTGGAGTGGCTGGTTACAGGGAACCTGTATGTCGAGTTCTGGGGCAAGGGGACGCTCTTCAGGGCGAACTACACAATCAGGCTTGCAATCTGAACCGCAGATCTGAAGTGTTGAAAAAAAGTGGGGGTAGGAGGACGCAAGCT
>MAGV01000072.1:14147-26227 GCA_001717015.1 Candidatus Methanosuratincola petrocarbonis (ex Vanwonterghem et al. 2016)
GGGGGTAGGAGGACGCAAGCTAGCTCTGGGCAGCGAGCATTCGGGAGGGAGCAAGACCTCCGGTGAACACTGTTGAAAGATGGCTCCGCAGCGTGTACTCGGCAATTCCGACATCCTTGGAGAACTCTGACTTGGTAAGTATGCTTTCGGTCGATCTTGACTCTGCAAGGATCTTGTTGGCCAAGAAGACTGCCGAAGCCGCAAGGAGGTATGGATTTTTGCCTGATCTGCGGGGCGGGGGTAGATCCGCAAGCAGTGCTTTCGCCATCGACAAGAGCCTCTCGAAGTATTCGTCCGGTTCGAAACCAATGAGTCGGATCCTGACTTGGATGAAAGGGGATGCCCGCAGCTTTTCGACCACCCTGCCGAGATAATCCTCTGACTGATGGAATTTCTTGTTGAAAGGGATGAAGAAAGAATGAAAGTTCAGGTTCTTTGCGAGGACCCTCAGGGAGAGCCTGTACCCCCTCCGCTTGAAAGCATCGACCAGCTCAGACAGGCGCACCGGCGCGCGATCGCCGAATTCCCGGGAGACGGAGGCCAGGCACACGGCCATCAGCATGCCGTAGTTCCCGTATGGATTCCTGAGTTTGGAGAGGAGCTGGTCGAAGAAGTTCATGGCAGTCTCAACGACCTCCTTGGGCAGGCAGAGCTCCACCGCAATCGACTCCAGGTCTCGGTGGAGCTGGAGCATGTTGAGGCACGAGCCGTTGTACGCAGACTCCTGAAGTCTTTTGAGTCGGAGATACTTTGCCTGAATTTCGGGAGAGAGCTTCCTTTCCGTGGAATCTGTGAAGAAAGCAGATCCCTTGGTTATGAGACTCCCCAACCGTTGCTTCTTTCCAACGGACGGACCATAAACGTCACTGTAAGCATGGATTAGACCGCATTCTACGCAAACAAGGCTTCCGCTGCCGTCTGGGACCAAAACGCCTTTGCATTCATCGCAGCTCAATTTCCACCACCAAAAATGTATTCTTCGGGACTGAACTGCACAGCTAGCGATCCAAGTGGCTTTAAGACTTACCAGCAACAACCTTCCCGTCAGAAGGCTCACAGGTCTATTCAGGCGAAGCATCCGTTTCTCACCGAGGAGGATTGGCAGCCGGAGAAAGAGGGGAAGACGAAAGTGAAACGGCCGCAGAGGCGCTCGAGCCCACTGGAGTGGCACTTATTTGGAAAAACCTTTGGATCCGCGGACATCCCAAGGTGCTAGTTTGCACTATATTTATAATTTATAAAATATTTAAGGGTGGGTAGGTGAGCGAAAATGAGTGTTTCAGTAGGTGGGCGCAAATTCATCAGCGAGTTGAATGGTTTCGTGGACAAGACTGTCAAGGTCATCACTACTAGGGGAGTCTCCTACGAGGGGAAGCTCCTGGGCGTTGACGGTTCTAACCTAAGCGTCTGTCTCGAGGATGCCACAGTTAACAAGGAGAAGTTTGCCCGTGCGATAATAAGGGGAGAGGCGATCTCGGAGATCCTGCTGAAGGAGAAGCCTTTCGACATGAAAGGTCTATCGGACAGGCTTCAGAAGCTCTTCCCGAACATGGTGAAGTACTATGAAGATGCAGGCTTCATCACCGTGATGGACAGGATCAGGGTGACTGCAGAAGGCGTCGAGGGGACAGGCCCAATGGTAGAAAGGGTCAAAAAAGTTTACGAACAGCACGTACTCGAGCAGAAAAGCGCCTAACCCCTTTTTTTGGAAGGAATTTTGATGTCCTTCGAGCTTAAGGAGAGGGATCTGGCGGGAAGGGCAGGCGTGCTCCTGACCAGGAGAGGCGAGGTTGAGACGCCTTGCCTTATGCCTGTCATCAATCCGGTAAAGAACCTCATCCCTCCCCGAGAGCTGAAGGACAATTTCGGCTTTAAGATGATAATCACAAACTCCTACCTCATACTGAAACACTTCGGTCACGAGGCGCCAGACGTCCACGAGCTTGTCGGTTACGACGGGGCGATAATGACGGACTCGGGTGCGTATCAGCTGCTTATCTACGGCGGGGTCGAGACTGATCCTCACGAAATAGTAAAGTTCCAGGAGAGGATCGGGAGTGACATAGGCGTGATACTCGACACCCCAACCGGCGGATTCGCGAGCAGAACGGATGCGGAGAAGACTGTGGAGGAGACCATCAGGAGGGCGAGGCTCAGCCTTGAGTGGAGGGAGGACCCGACAATGCTCTGGGCAGGCCCGATACAGGGAGGCAGATACCTTGACCTGATAAGGAAGAGCGCGAGGATAATGGGCAGTTTGGACTTCCAAACCCACCCGCTGGGAAGCCCTGTGCAGATAATGGAGGGATACGACTATTCCACGCTGGTCGACATGGTAGTTGCAGCTAAGCTCAACCTACCTCCGGACAGACCACTGCACCTCTTCGGGGCAGGTCACCCGATGATGCTCGCGCTGGCTGTAGCCCTCGGGTGCGACCTCTTTGACTCGGCCGCTTATGCCCTCTTTGCCAAGGATGACCGCTACTTGACTGTCCGCGGCACCTTCAGGCTCGATCGGCTGAGCGAGCTGCCCTGCAGCTGCCCAATATGCTCGAGGTACAGCCAGAAGGATCTCTTGGAGATGCCAAAAAAAGAGCGCGAAGAGGCGCTCGCAAGGCACAACCTCTACGCAACCGCCTCGGAGATGAGGGCAATAAGGCAGGCTCTGAAGGAAGGCAGCCTGTGGGAGCTCGTAGAGTCCAGAAGCAGAGCCCACCCAAAGCTGTACGAGGCTTACAAGAAGCTAGGGAAATACGCCAAATACCTGGAAGAGAATGACCCTGTAATAGGGAAGGAGGTCAAGGGCATATTCATCTACGACAAGCACTCCCTGTTCAGACCAGAAGTGATGAGGCACCGCGAGAGGGTGGTCAGGAACTACAGCAGACCTCCAGGCAAGGAAATAGGAGTGTTCATCCCGAACCCGCCGGAGAGGCCCTACATCAAGTCGAAGGAGTACCAGGATGCCGTTAAAAAACTGGTTGGGCAAGAGTTCCACATATGCTTTTATGGAGAGCCGTTCGGCGTCGTCCCCTCAGAACTCTCTGAGACCTTCCCGCTATCCCAGTACGAATGTTCCCAAGGCACTGGGATGAACGTGGCAAATGACATCAGGAAGTTCATTGCGGCCAACGCATACAGAAAAGTTTTCATAATCGATCCGAGGTCAGCCATTGTGATCGAAGGGGCGACGACCCTAAGGTCTATTGACGAAATTAGAGGGCACCTTGATGAGGATTCTCCTTGATGCGCATGTGCACACAAACAGCTCCCCGGACAGCTCATTGACTCCAGGTCAGCTGTTGGAGAGGTTGAAGACCAAGGGCATCAATGCAGTCGCGGTTACAGACCACGACACACTAGACGGATACCGGAGGGTGCTGGATACAAAGGGGTTTGGGGAGATCCTAGTGTTGCCAGGGATCGAGGTCACTACCGATCTCGGTGACATAATACTCCTTGGCATAACAGAGGCGATCGTCTCAAGAGACGCCTTCGAAGTCGTCGACATGGCGAGGGCTGCCGGAGGCATAATAGTTGCGCCCCATCCTTTTGACTGGAAGAGGGCTTCGCTCGGAGAAAAGAGCGCAATGCTCGGCGTGGACCTAATAGAGGGCGTGAACGGAAAGTGCAGCAAGGATGAGAACCAGCAGGCAAAGGAGTTTGCCAAGGCGATAGGGGTACCAATAGTGGGCGGGAGCGACGCCCACGATAAGGCTCAAGTGGGGGCGGTGGTCAATGTCCTCGAGTGCGAGAAGGACTTGGACTCGCTGCTCGCTGCACTGAGGAAAGGGGCAAAGTCGATCATCAGGCTTGGAGAGCGGGTTTAGGCCCAACCTTGAGGGTTGTGCCGCATCAGATCAGATGTAAAGCGTGTGCTGGTCAATCTTGCCCCTGTCTTGCCTCTGCTTGTTGAACTCCTGTATTTCCATCTCAATCCGCTGCGCATCAGTGATCAGCTGCGATACGTCCATTGCAAGGTTCGTCAACTTGTTCAGGTTCTCGACAGCCACTGAGGCGGCCATAGGATCCGGCCTCGTTGGATTTGCGTAGGGGAGCAGCGCTATGGCGGGGAACTCGTTTATCTCGAAGTACGTCAGCATGACAGCCAAGGGACCGACAACAAACAGGCCCTTCTCAAGCAAGGGTATGCCAATGTTCTCAACATCCTTGAACTTCTTGGTGACCGTACATCGGATCTTGTCAGTCTCAGTCGGCCGCAGACGGCTGTCCAAGCCCCCGATCAAGTACGAGCTGGAGAACCCCTCGTCTATCGCCCACTNATTAGTGAGTACAAATACAAACTTATCCTTCTTGTAGATCTCGAACGGGAGGGAAAGGCGTTTCTCTTCCATCGACACGAAAGGCGGGATCCTGTCAGTCTCTATGTACCCTATCAGATCAGCACTGAGGGAAGTTACTGCATGCTTTACCGAGATAAAACCAGTGGCACCAAGACCATGGAAACCAGTAATGAGCGAACATCCCTTCAGGGAAGAATTGTCCACATGGAACGTGATTGCCATATCCATAACCTCGATATCGATAAACTATTCTCATTAATAAAGAGTGCCTCGCGGGGCTTATATTGACTGGTTTTCGACCTGATTCAGAAGAATTTTTAAGGGGGAAAAACTTTCTTTTGACAGATATCATGGAGGTTAAATTAAATTTGGTGAGTGTAACTGTTTTTGGCGCTGGAAGGGAAGTGGGGAGGTCAGGGTTCGAAGTCAAGGGTGAGAGGACTAAAATCATTATGGATTATGGTGTCCTTGTCAAGGAGGAGAGACCAGCGTTCCCGCTCTCCACTTCCCCGAAGGATCTGGATGGCATAATAATAACTCATGCTCATCTGGATCACTCGGGCACCGCGCCACTCTTCTACATATCTGAGACGCCCCCTGTTTACATGACAGAGATAACGAAACAGCTCACGGACATCCTCATCCGGGACTTGCTGCACCTCTCTGCCTACTACATCCCATTTGAGGCCCTGGAGCTGAAGACAATGCTTGAGAGCTGCAGGAGCATAAAGAGCGGGACCTACAAAATTGGAGATGCGGATGTCCTGTTTCAGAACTCAGGGCACATACCAGGGAGTGTAAATGCGCTTGTGACACTCGAAGGCAAGAACATATGGTATTCAGGGGACATCAATACGATCGACACAGCACTGCTTAAGCGCGCAGATCCGGATTTGCCTGAGCTCGACATGGCAATAATTGAGAGCACCTATGCTCTCGTCGATCACCTGCCAAGGGAGGAATGCGAGAGGAAGCTAGTTGAGACTGCGACGGAGGTCGTGGAGGGGGGCGGCCTGGCCCTTATACCCGCCTTCTCTGTGGGAAGGTCCCAAGAGATACTCTGCATACTCCAGAAGTACGGGTTCAAGTACGACATTGCAGTCGACGGGATGAGTAGGACCGCGACAAGGATGATAGCTGGGTGCGCAGGAGAGCTGAGGGACCCGGAACTCCTGCGTGACGCCATGGCGAGGGTCAAGTGGGTGCAGGGGGAGAGGGACAGGAAAAAGCTGGTCGACAAGAAGGGAGTGATCATCAGCTCATCAGGTATGCTGACAGGCGGAGCCTCGACCTTCTACATGGAGAGGATCAGGAACAGACCGAAGGACGCGGTAATCCTCGTCTCCTATCAGATACCGGGGACGCCGGGCAGAATCCTGATGGACGAGGGCAAGTACGGCCCACCGGGCGATCTCAAAAAGGTGAAGTGCAGGGTGGAATGGATAGACTTCTCATCCCACTGCGGCAAGACAGGGCTGATGGAGCTGGTGAAGTCGCTCAAGGGGAACCCCAAGATACTGTGCGTACACGGCGAGGCGGAGTCATGCATTGACTTCGCCGAGAGGATCAGGGAGGAGACAGGGCACGATGCGTATGCCCCTTCAATCGGCGATGTCTTCAAGCTCTGAGTGGATTGAATCGCCCGATTGAAAACGATCACAAATGTACAAACATTTTTTAAATACCTGTGTACAATTCTCAAGAGTCTGGTGAGGCAATTGAGCAGAGAGGTTGAAGCCATCAGGAAGATTGTCGTTGAGCACACGCAGTGGAGAGGTTCATGCCTTAACCTGATCGCCAGCGAGAATGTGGTCAGCAAGGCGGTCAAGGAGATGCTCATCTCAGATTTAGGAAACAGGTATGCGATAGGGTTCCTGCACAACAGGTTTTACTGCGGCACTAAGTACATCGACGAGCTTGAGGGGATCACCACCGATCTTGCAAGGCGGGTCTTCGATGCAGAACATGTAAACTATGTGCCGATCTCTGGCACAATGGCTAATCTTGTGTTGTTCAACTCGATGACGGCGCCTGGCGAGGTCGTTACGGCACTGAGCGTGATCGACGGAGGGCACGCGAGCTTCAGGGAGACCTCCAAGATACACGGGGTAAGCCTGGTGCCACTCCCATTCTCGATGGAAGAGATGAATATCGACATAGGTGAAGCGGAGAAGGTCATCGCCAGGGTCAAGCCAAAAATCGTCCTGCTCGGCGCGAGCGAAATTCTCTTCCCGCACCCTGTGAAGGAGATCAGGAGGATCGCCGACGAGACAGGCTCGATCGTGGCATACGACTCTGCACACGTACTCGGGCTGATAGCCGGGAAGGCATTCCAAGATCCGCTTAGGGAGGGGGCGGAGATCGTCACAGGCAGCACCCACAAGACCTTCTTCGGACCGCAGGGGGGGATAATTCTCTGCAAGGCGAGGTATGCCAAGGAGATCGACAACGCCGCATGGCAGCTGGTGAACAATCACCACGTGCACCGCGTCGCTGGTCTCTCAATCGCTCTGGCAGAGTTCCTCGCATTCGGAAGGGAGTACGCAGCCCAGGTCATCAGGAACGCCAGGAGGCTGGCCGAGGAGCTATACAACATGGGCGTCCCCGTCCTGGGAGAGAAGAACGGGTTTACCCGCTCCCACCAGGTCATATTCAGGGGCAATAACAACAACGGGGATGCAACAGCCAAGAGGCTGGAGGAGGCAAACATTGTAGCAACTAAGACGCCGCTCCCGACAGACAAGACAGAGGAGGACTGCTCCGGTGTGAGACTCGGCACACAAGAGGTCACGAGGCTCGGCATGAAGGAAGACGACATGGCGGAGATTGCAAAGCTGATCAAGAGAGTGGCAGCCGACAGGGAAAACCCAGCTTCAGTCCGCGAGGAAGTCAGGAAACTGATCTCGCAATTCACAACTGTCAAGTACGCGTTCGAAGAAGGAGACGAAGCCTACAGGCACATCTCCCTTTGATTGCCAGGCTGGGCTTATTTTTTATTTTTATATTTTTATTTTTTAGCCACCCAGACCATTTCCTGTTTGTAGGATGTCAGAGGGCGCCCGTCGAACCCTCCAAAGACTTCCCAATCCGAGAAACCAGCGATCCTCAGGAGGAGCTCGAATTCACGCTTGAACACCAATGCAAGGCGCTGCGTCCCCCGCCAGTAGAGCTCACCGTCCCTGTAGAGGACTGCGGTTGTCTCGATGATCTGATCAGGCTCGCTTATGAAGTAAGACCTCTGCCGCAGGATGTATTTTCCTTCGTCGCTGACAAGCAATTCTTCCGATTCCTTGTTCAAACCCATCATCATCTCCAGATCAGGGTAGAAGAAGTTCAGTATGAGTAGCCCACCAGGCTCCAAATGCCTCTGGAAGGAGCGGAGGGTGCTGAGCTGCTCCTCGGTGGTTATGTTATAGAGGAAGGACCTGAATGGCACGATTATGAGCGAGAATTTGCGCCCGAGATCAAAATTCCGCATGTCGGCTGCAGAGACCTTTGGGCTGAGACCCATTGCCGACGCCTTCTCCTTGAGCTGGTTCAGCATCCTTTGCGAAATGTCGATCCCCTCGACATCGATCCCTTCCTTGAGGAGCTCCAAGTAGATCCGCCCTGTCCCGCAGCCCACCTCGAGGACTTTCCCCTGGATCTTCTTGGCCTCCCTCTTGTAGAAGTCGATGTCTTCGCGGTAGTTCCCGTACATTATGTCGTAGACTTCAGCCCATTGGTCGTATTCCGAGATTTTTGGTGCCCCCTCTGGAGATACATATATCGGCGCCAATCAACTTAAGAATTTCTAAACTAAGGCGAATTTTTGGTGGGCCGGTCCGGACTCGAACCGGAGACCACCGCCGTGTCAGGGCGGTATCCTAACCAAACTAGACGACCGGCCCAGTGTCAGACTATTTCTGAAACGGCTTTATATTAAATTAACTATGGTAGGCAAGACGGTTTCGATCCCTCTGAACGTCTTCTGAGAGAGTAGCACAACCACTTTAGATATGCCACGTCAAGAACTGAGACGGCGCGACATTGGCAAATGATTCTTCTCGTGGTCATCCCTTCAGATCCGATTTTGTCCTGATAGAGATAGCCCTGCCGCAATTTGGGCACGACCTTCCGCGCAGCATGACCCTGACATCAGAACGGGTCGGACAGAACCTGCTTACCTGCTGGTCCTTGAAATAGACTCTTTCTGCATCAGCGTCTCCCGTTCTCGAGATCAGCAACTCACCGCAACCCGGGCAGCATGTGTTCTGAGCCAGAGTTTTAGTCGTTCCGCCCACATAGACATAATTGAGACCGGTTTGAACCGCATAGAGCCTAATTTTTTCTAGATCCTCAAACCTGATCTCGGCGTGGCTCGCGAGACGGTGGAAACTGTGTACCATGATGAAGTGGACGGGCGTGTCTGGGCCGAGGTTGAGGCGGACCCATTCGCAGAAACGGCCTATCTCGACCGGGCTGTCATTCATCCCTTTGACAACAGGGTAGGCTATCTCGATGTGGATTCCTTTATCCGATGCAGCCTTGCATGTCTCAAGAACAGGCTCCAGTAACCCTCCGCAGACCTCATTGTAGAACCGGTTTGAGAACCCCTTTATGTCGACTTTTATGGCATCCACTACCTCCAGGAGTTCGCCAAGGGGGCGATCCATGACGTAACCGTTTGTATTCAGCATGCAGTAGAGCCCCTCGCTGCGCGCGAGGCGCGAGGTCTCGATCACGTACTCTGACCAGACAATCGGCTCATTGAAGGTCCATGCGATCCCATCTGCCCCCCTGGAAATAGCCTCGGACACGAGATCCACGGGTTGGAGGCACCTGCAGGGCGCGGCCTCGAACCCGCCTTCGACGAGAGGGTAGTTCTGGCAGTATAGGCATCTGAGGTTGCATCCGAATGACCCGACAGAATACAATTTGGAGCCTGGGAGGAAGTGGAAGATCGGCTTCTTCTCGATGTTGTCTATGGTGGAGACCGAAACGATGCCATAGTTGGTCGAGAATAGTCTGCCTCCAACATTCTTCCTGACCAGGCAGAAGCCGAGCTTACCATCCCTGATCAGGCATGTGCGGGGGCAGAGAAGGCACCTCACGGCATCCCCTTCTCGTTCCCACCATTTCGCCGGGAAGAGCGGTTCCACGCGATCGAATCCGCTTTTCTACCTAATATTGGATTCGGAGCGCAATCGGAGAGGGATCGCCAGGCGTGGAGTGACAACTTTCGGGGAAGACCCAGATCCGGTTGAATCCGTGCGGTTAAAAAGGGGGTGGTATTTATGGAGGGTTGAATCGGTTGAGGGTTGGATGCCGAGCCGCCCTGTCTGTTTTGGCGATTGCTGGAACCTCTGCAATTTTACTGTGGCTTTCGATCCCACCCTTCCTGTCAGCAACGGTTCGACCAGTGTTTGAGATCGTATGCGTTGGGGCAGAAGCGGTGGAGTGCAGGTATGAGCCTGCGCCAGAGGGCATGTTCCTCGAAAGACCGCTGAATTTCGCGGCTTTGAAGGTCAACGTCTCTGGCATAAGGAGCTCAATTGGACCAGTGACAACATTGATAGTGAAGCTGCCAGACAATTCCACGCATTTCTTGAGAAACTGTGTCTACCCGTCAGACTCTCCCCCAAGAGCCTCCAGCACCAGGTTCGTCGATGCAGTATATGAGGTATATTCGGCGGCACACTGGCAGGAGCTGAAGCAGGTCCCTTACGGGGAAGGCTACGAGCTGTCTCTCAACATCAGCGACTTTATTGGAGCTTACGACTTCATGCTGCGCACCACAGGCAAGTATTACTTGCCTTCGGACGCAAGCGTAGTTGGGATAGTCCCGATAAGTGACAGGTACTTGCTATACACCGAGCCATCAAAAATAATGGCAGTTGGTTTCGATTGGTGGGGGAGCAGATGGATTGGCCTTTCCATCGTCAGGTGTCTAGTCGACGGCGCCGAGATGCCTGTTAGCGGCCCCACCGTGGATTTGACCGGGCTCGCAGGAGAGCACGCGGTAGAGCTGACTCTTGAGGCAGAGATGCCCCTCATTTTTTGGTGGAGACCCACATTCACCTCGAATTCAATCCAGGACTTGGGGCAATCTTGAGGAGGGGTTAGGCTTGGTAGTGACCGCCCCAAGAGTCTTCTGGCTCCTCGTGCTCATTGTCGCATTTACAGCAGCCTGCGTTCAGCCAGTGGGCGCATACACCGAGAGCGTTACTCTGAACCCTGCGCAGCTCACATTGAGCTGGCAGGCAGGACCCGTATTCCCAAACGATGAGACCTCGCGGCTGGGATTTGAACAACCTATCCTGAGCTACCAGGCGTACACTGTACCAGGGGGGTTTGAGCTTAGTGTGCGGGCATCCGTTCCGACCGGAGGCAGCGGATGGCCGAACGCTAACATCTCCGGAAGCCTCTCATACGCTTCATCTGTCCAGAGAGCAGTCTCTTATTTGACATGGGAAGTGCAGAACTACGCAGTGACGACCCCGGTCTTTCATAACCCTGATGACGGGGTTGGGCTCTCCTGCCCGCCATCAGGAATGGGGGACGCACTATACGGAGCGGGACCCTCGGGCGGCACCATCCAGCTGGGCGCAAGCAAGTACTCGGGGGGCAAGACGAGCTACGCCGTGGTTGGCCCTTCAGCATGGGCGGTTGCAAGCTATTCATATTGGAACAACGAGTATATCACAGACTACTCGGAGGTCAAAGTGAGGGCGACGCTCTCGTCTTTGAGCCTGACCTTCCATTGGACAGAGCTCAGCATTTCAGCCAGCAGTAACGGGGCACCTGTAGGTACCGCAATCCAGTTCCAAGCGTCGGCCAAAGACGGAACCGCACCCTACACTTTCTGCTGGGACTTCGGTGACGGTAGCAGATCTTACGAACAGAGCCCATCCAAAGCCTACTCCTCTCCTGGGTCATACACGGCTACTTGCACGGTTACTGATTCGGTTGGCATAACCGATGCGAAGAGCCTCCAAGTGATCATCAGCTCATACCTTACGATCATGCCCTCGACAGGGGGTAGCACCAGCCCCTCTTCTGGGATCTATGCGTACGCTTCGGCGCAACAGGTCTCAGTACAGGCTTACCCCTCCTCAGGAAATTGCTTCTCCCACTGGATCTTGGATGGTCAGACGGTCTACTCCAATCCCGTCTCGGTAGTCATGGGAGCAAACCACACCTTGAGTCCGGTCTTCACCGCAGCGCCAGCCGCGTTCAACTTCAGCATATCAAAATCAGGGGACGTCGTAGTCCGCAGGGGCGGAAGTGGAAGTGCTTCAGTATTCGCAACACTCCTGTCCGGCAGTGCAGAACAGGTTTCACTCGGTCATTTTTGGGCGAGCAGCACTCCTCTCGACGTCTCGATCGGGCTATCCCCCACCACGATTGTTCCGACAGCAACTGCCTCCCTGCAAGTTCAGGCGGGGCCGAGCTCCCCGGTTGGTACGTACACGCTGAGGATTGTGGGTACGGCTGCAGGGGGGCTGACCAGGAGCGTTGATATAGATGTCACGATCACGGAAACGCCGCCCCCAACCACCTACTATTACCTGACTGTGCAACCTGCTGAAGGAGGGAGTACCAACTTAGCACCAGGCAGCTACCGGTACGAGGCGGGGAAGAGCGTCACGCTGGTCGCCACGCCCTACCCAGGGTACACTTTCCAGAAATGGTCTGTCAACGGGATAGACTACAACAGCGACACAGTTCAAGTTACGATGGATGAGGACAAAATCGCAGTCGCAAAGTTCTTGCCGGAACACCCAACGCAAACAA
>MAGV01000072.1:26243-29721 GCA_001717015.1 Candidatus Methanosuratincola petrocarbonis (ex Vanwonterghem et al. 2016)
CATGTTGCATGGCCATGCAACATGCTCACCGGAGAGTTCCTTGAGAGAGTGATCGTCAACGAGAACTTCGGGATTAATGTCACCGGCATCGTGCCAGGAATATCCTCCCCCTCGCAGGTGACTGTTACGGCATGGCTGGATCCGTCCGGTGCAATATGCTTCGCAGATGGAGGGTGGAAGAGTTCAGTATGCAAGTTCAGCGGCACGACCGCCACAAACGCCTCGGGGTGGTTCACAATTGCATTCGGAGAGCTTTCAGGCAGGTTCTACTCGACGAACAGGAGTGCGCCCGTGGGATCGCAGCACTATGCTTATGCGGTTGTTGCTGTGGGATCCAGCAACTATTCGTACAACAGTACTTGGAAGATCGACACGGTAGAGGTAACCGCTGATTTCGACTATAACCTGACTGGAGCAACCGCAACGTTCAGGTTCGTGTACGCGACGGACGGGTACCCGGTATCGGGCAGGGGCGGATACTATATGACCTCGCTCGAGGGCGCGTACAGTGCACTGGAAGGCGGAACTCTGAATATGAGCAGGCTCTCTACGCCGTGCGATTCATACGGATTCGCGAAGCTGTACATACCTTACGAGGAATTGAATGCGTCAACACTCTGGTCGCCGGTCGATCTACCAGTCTGGGCGACCCTAAAGGACGGGAGCGTCTTCAGGGCGACCTGGCTGCCCACCAGCAGGATCATCTACACAGCGCTGGCGCCGGTGGTGTACCAATTCAACAGGACGTGCCTTGCAGTCGAGGCGATCGACTGGGGAGACCGGGCAAACCTCACGGGGGTGCCGGGGGTGCAAGTGGCGCTCTACTGGGACACGTATGCACTCCCTTTCAACGGTACCCACGGGCTGCTTGGCTATTATGGACCGACGCAAAGGATGGACCTGGTCAGGCAGGAAGGAAGGACATACATCGAGATCAGCTCCTCAAGCCCAGATCATGGGTACATCCCCGTGGATAGCACGCTCTCAATCCCGGAAACCAAGGTCGAGGCGGAAATTGCCGTAGCGACCTATGCGGATTATCAAGAAATAATCGCCTTGGGGAATGGTCCGGAAGGGCTGTGGCTTCAACTGGTCCCCGGGCACTCATCATCAACGCTGTACAACCCAATCAGGGAGGGGAGAATCCTACTTGTGGGCACGATTTAGGCGTTAATGTCAGTTCGTTTGTTGAAATGGCATATGGTGGTGGAGAAGCATGCATGTTGCGATAACTGCGATTCTGATATCAGTTGCAATGGTTGCAATAGTTTCCGGATTCGCGGTGGGAGGTCATTTCATCGCAATGCAGGCACCTAAATCCTCCGATGTCACACTCCAGACGAAGACTGCTGAGCTTGGCACGATCATTTCGAAGAATGAAACAGGCGTGTTGTCCGGGTTCTCGACCGGCGGATTGCTGATGGTAGACAAGGAATTGGGGGCTTTCAATGTTACCCTCAGCCTTCCAGGAGGATCCCAGAGCATTCTGATCGGGAAGAAGGCCCTATGCATAATTGGCGGAGCTATAACCAGTGCCCCCAGGGAGAACTTCTCGGTTTTGGGGGCGGTGCAAGACTCAGGTTTTCTGGACGAGGGCAGCAGGGTCAGGGTCTTCAACGGAATGCTTGAGGGCGAGCGTGCAGTGTTCATAATGCCAATCCCCACGATCGGATATGATTGTTCTGCGAGCGATCTCAACGTAACAGTTCATTCGGTAAGGATCATCATCGGAAGGATTGAGGGCTCTTTTTCGGCGGCTGGAACTTTTGACCTATTGTTTCTCAAGAGCCGTTGGAAGGACCTGACTTACTCGAGGTATGTGGATGTCCCTGGAGGCGTGGAGATCTCTGTGGATGGCGTCAAAGCCCTCTGCTTCTCTGTCAGCAGAGGGGACAAGGTTACGGTCGAGCTCAGTTGCGTCTGCTACTCTCCGATGAGGCTGAGGTGAAACCAATGGACAGATCCGTAACGACCATAATTTTGATTGCCTCCCTGCTGGCATCCGGATCGGCGTTCGCAAGCACCTCGGCTGCTTTCTGGGAGAGAGCCGGTACGATGATGGCAGAGTGCGCTGTGAGGGGGATGGCTTTTGAGATGGCTGCAGGAGCGGCGGAGGCGACCAGCGAGGCAGTGCAGAGCGGCACCGTAGTGAAGACATGCGTCATCTTCTCGGAAGAAGCATTGGTCGAGGCCTCAGGAGCCAGTATAACCGTTGTCGCCGCATTCAATGGGAGATTGCTGAACGCATCGGTCGGGTTAGCGTGCGGGATAGACCTCCAGCCCTCGAGGGTCAGTTCTTCATCATTCACCGTCACTGCTTATCCGAATGGGACTGCTATAATCTCAGCGCAAGAGGTCGAGGGGATTTAAGTAAATGTGTAGTTTGGGGCTAAGTCCCGAGTGGTAGAAAATGGATCAGGCGTTCGAAGCTGCGATCGCTTTCGCGATATTTGTGGCAGCTTTTTCGGTGTCGCAATACACAGCGGTTGCAGTCTACGAATCATCGATGAACAGACTCTCTGAGCCGAGGCTCGAGGCGGCTGCCTGCATAGTGGCATCAGAGATCTTGTTGCAGAATGGGAACTCTTCAGAAAAATGGTCCTCGTGGGAGCCTGTTTACGAAACCGGCTACTATTTCAGCCCCGCGTCGGGCGTGGGGGTCGCAATCAGGGCCACCTGCTACAGCCTAGACCCATCAGGCGTAGTTACAATATTATGGACCAAGCAGGGACCCTCCCAGGAGCCGCTCGGCAGGTACGCCCAGAAATACGTGGACGGGGTCATCCTAGAAGACGGAACTTTTGTGAGGGTTGAGGCATATGCAAGCGATATATTTTGAGCGGCGAGCTTTGATGGATTCCAGGATGAGACCGGCGGCATTGCTTCACATGAGGGGTTGGAGCAAGGGTGGCAAAGGGGTTGCATTGATTTTTGACTGTATGGTAGCCTGCGTCATAATCATAGCAGGCCTTGCTGCTTACAGCTCGGTGGCTACCCACAAACCACCTGGACCCGATGAAGGCCTCGGGAAGTACGCCACAGATGTCCTGACTTTTTTGGACTCGAATGGTTGTCTTGCACGGCTGATAGAGGGGCGCGACTCATTAGCATTGCGCAAGACAATAGGAGAACTCCTGCCTGAGGGGGCAAATTACTGCCTCTGCGTCTATTCACCATACTGGGAGCTCGAATGGTCCTTTTCCTCCCAAGGGTTTGACTGGAGAAATGCAGCAGCTTCGTCTCCCTATCTAGTCTTCTCTGAGTCAAAACCTGAGCCGTATATGGTGACGCTTTCGATATCAAAGTGAAAATAATTTTTCGTGTCATAGTGCAACAGTTTTTCCGCAACTCATTACCCCAGGCAGAATAGCCTGGAAGAGTGGCGAATCAGCCCACACTTTAATGGTACTTGGAGCTCAAGGCTCGGATCCCATCTGAAGCCGGATTCGCATGGAGAGCTCCCGATCATCCAGGCTAG
>MAGV01000072.1:29789-35720 GCA_001717015.1 Candidatus Methanosuratincola petrocarbonis (ex Vanwonterghem et al. 2016)
GGCGGGGATCGCGCGCCCGATTAATTTGATCTTGACCACTTTCGCAGCTCTATTGGTTACGGCTGCTGTTGCGGCGGAGGGCAGAATTACTGACATCCACCATTCAGAAGGGGGCACAGACCTACAGACGATAAAATCGCTCAACATGCTGATACAGAGAGCATATCTCTCGGAACCTGGGAGCGGATCCACGTGCACCATGCATTGGGCGGGACTGCCAGCCGAGTTAAGGGGTAACGGCAGCCGTTCTACGCTAACTTTCCCAACCAATTTCGTCATGGATCAACGGGATTTGAGGCTTCAAGATCCCGGGGCGATAATCCGATCGGTCCATTCGAATGGGACTCACATGATCGTTGAATACGATGTTGGAATGAACAATCTTACTGTACCTGCAGGCGACATAGTGCTCGTAATAATGAGAGACCATGATGGGATAAGGCTTGAGCTGAGGCGTTGAGTACCACGCCTCCTGTTCGTGCAGATTCGATGTTTAAGGAGGACCGTGTAGGCATGATACAAGACTTATGCTGCGAGGCGGTTACGTCTAAAAGTAAAAAAGACCGCGGCTTCGCGCTGACTGCTACTGCATTGGTATTGACGCTAATACTGCTCTCTGCGGGCTTCGTCATTGCAAGCATGGCGTGGCCTGGGGTCAGGATCGGCTTGGATTCGGATTTGGCGAACCTCCAGATGGTAAGAAGCCTCCTGAGGAATGCAGGGGCCCACTCTTCAAAGACAGGAGACCCAGTTGACGCAGAAGCGTACATAAACGAATTCGTCCAAAGATCGGCTAATGGAGACCTGAAAAGGCTTATCCCTGGGCCCAACGGCACCGGGTACACGGCGATTCCGGGAATCCTTGATTTCGGCATATACAAAACTCGGAGCGGCTCTGGCGAGACTGGCGCCGTTTCCGTTGAAGGACTGCCTGCGGGAGCCTATGCAATAGTTGCAGACACGCACGGGGATGTTTGGTTCGCTGGACCGGCTGAAGCCGGCATGCCGCTTCAGATCAGTACCCATCAGCCTGTGACCGAGGCTTACTTGGTCGTCTATTCCCCTGAATCGCTATCGTGGCGCTACCCTCAAACTGGAGACGGCGTGTTGAGTGCCTCATACGCCTACACGGTTTCATACAGCAGCTTGGTAATTAATGCCAGCGCATATTCTCCGCCCCCCGGGTTTGCGTATTTGCGGGTGTGCAACGTTCCTCCCCTTGCGCTCGTGCTTGTCGAGGACTCCACAGGGGTATTAAAAGGGGCAGGATGGAAGAGCCCTGCGGATATGGCGGCGGTAGACGGGGTGCAAGAGGTGCAGGTCTATGTGACTGGCATGCCATTTACTGGAGTTTTGAGGGTGCTGGAGGCGACTGCCTGGGTTAAGACAGACATCACAGGGGGAGATGTCTTCCTCTACACCAACAACTATGGGGAATGAGGGGGTGTAAGTTCTGTTGTCTCGTAGCATGGATCGGGGCGACCTGATAAGACGGAATGGATCAGAAGGTTTTGGGCTAGCAGCACTAGGGTTTTTTGCGATCATAATGATGTTCGCCGCATCCATGTCAGTGCAACCGCTTTCGGGCGGGCAGAGCTACGTGTCATTTTACAGCGGAGGCGAGGTCCTCCTGGCGCCCGAGGAAGGCGCCAAAGAAGAGGGCACAGGCATGGTGTACGCAATCTCAGAGATGACGCGGTCGCAGGCGTGGTCGGAGCCGTTCACATCGCCGCCCCAGGGGGTGCCCGTGGCCCAGTGGGCAGCAGCAAACGGGTACGCCTGTGAGGGCACGGCGCCCGCGTCCGACGCGCTCTCCCTGAACGTCACCGATGGCGCCCTGACATGGACCAACAAGGGCATCGACAGGGCGAAGGGCGTCTACAACTTTACGCTGTGGAAGGCTTTCGACCAGCCCCTTTACTCCTACAACCTCTCGATCAGCATCTATGCCTCGAAGGGCGCATGGGACATCTACTCCCCTCCCCTCTACCTCACGATCACGGCACATGACCAGAACATGGCCCCCATAGTCACGCTTAGGTTCAATACCTCTGGGACATCGTTTTATGGAAATGCATCCGCTTATGGCGGGACCCCGGTGGCGCTGCTCGACATCTACAAGACCGCATATACCTTCACCCTATTTTCTGGCGGCTATGGTGCGCAGTCGACCCTTAAACAGGGACCTTCGCAGAAGCTCTCGTTCACCTGTTACACCCCGCTGAAATACCTGTCAATAAATTACTTCATAAACGAAACCGCCTACAGGGATTACGATGCGGCTTACACTGTGAAGGTCGAGGACGCCTCAATGACTCCAGGCGCGCCCACCGCAGCTCTATTCGGCGTACCCTCAGGGGAGTGGTGGTACACTGCCAGCAACGGGGAGACAGTTGCGTGGCAGGTCGCCGGCGGCGCAGGTGTACTGAACCTCACGAACCTCCCAACCACATTCAACGGAGAGTTTTCATCCGCAACGACGGGGGCGTGGGTGCCGCAGGGGCTGTCAATCTTCTCAGTGTCTGGGGGCAACCTCAATACGAAGGGTTCCGGGGGGGAGATCCTGAACAACGGGCTGGGGCAACCGGCCGCGAGCTTCCCAGGAGCTTACTACGCCCTGCCCGTTCATGGAGAGGGCGACTTCTACGTTGCAGTGAGGGTGGCTCTCTCTGGCTGGGCAACAACGCTACAATACACTAGCAATATAGGAGTGGCAATAACGGACACGTATGGGAACATAATCGCCTACCTGACTGCAAAATTCAACAGCCCTAGGATGTCGTCAGCTATCAATCTGGAGAGCTGCTACTACGGAGTCCATCCCAACAACGCAAACGGCGGACCCCTTCTGAGATACGGCAGGTCATCGCTCACGCTAAACATCTCGAGAGTGGGCTCGACATGGAACATCTACTGTATTGAGACGGAAACGAATCTCACTGCAACGGGCACGAATGCCCCCATAGGCGGAATCCTGTTGCACCATGCCAACACCATCAATGGTATGAATGCAGGGTGGGATTACGTCCGCACTAGCCTCCCAGCAGAGATAGGCGTCCTGTGCGGGAACCCAGACCAGAAAGCGGCTACGAGGGGAACATTCTACGCCAACACCACCCTAACCTACACTGCAACCAATTCTGGGATGCAGCTGCTGGTTTCAAGCGCAAGGCAGGACTTGGATGGGCTCAAATTTGATGGGATGTCGGAGGGGGACACGGTTACACTGTATGGATCGGACGGATCCGCCGTTTTCACTGCAACTGTGACCGAAGGCACAACAGGGATCACTGTGACAGGAGTGCAGTTGCCATTCACTGGGACAGCGTCAGCCACGAGTAGACCCAATTCCATACCCATTGCGCAGTACTCTGGTCCCCTTTCCAGCGGGGACTCGCTCACCCTGACTTGCGACGACCAAGGCACTTACTCGCTCTTGAAAGTATCCTCGGGAGGCAACTGGTCCGGTGCATTGGTAACCGGACTGAACCAGGGCTGGAAAGTGGTAGTCACGAGCGGGAACTCTACTACAGCCCTATATGGAGGGAGCTCCGGACAGGTGCGCATTTCTCTGCCAACGGAAATGGTTGCGGTCGCAGTCTTCAAGCCTACCGCTGCAGTGAATTACACACTCCAGCAGGGGAGCACGTACATTCTTGAGAGAATGCTGAGCCTCCCTGATGTTACGACCACCGATACGATCTTCTACGAGGTATCAACGACGGGGTACGAATACAGGGTCGAAGTCCGGCTCCTTTCGGTTGAACAGGATGTCGGCGGGACGCTTGGGGACCTTAGCAAGATGACTTTTATGTTCAGGATTTATGAGGACAAGGCGCTCATGTATGAGGCTTCGCCAGTCGTCATGATCGGAGAGGCCGGTACGGCAATCCCCGTCTCGAAGACAGGCGCGTACACATTTACTGCCCTGATACCTACGGGATCCCAGTCACCACTGGTAAAGTTCAGAGATCCGTCGTCAGGTATAGTCTTGGAAGGGAGGCTCGCTTTCGAGCGTTGAAGGAAAAGGGTCTTTCGCAGTTGCCCGGGGAAGGGACACGATCAATTGAAAGCAAGCCGATGACGCCCATAGCAATGAAGGGGGACCGTGAGTTCCTTGTAGGAACTCCCTCAGTGCAAGGATTCGCCCAAGGACTCAGGAGAGGCTTTACTTTCCTTGCAAATGCCCGAAGATAATGCGAGAAAATGCCAGTGATTACACCTGCGGGGAGCCGCCAGACTTCTTCAGTCTCGTCGGGATGGTGAATATCACTGCGAGTAGAGTGCACACGAGCACTCCGAGACCGGCTGAAAGGATAAGTGGGGTTGCGCCGCTGGCTGGATTCGCAATGATCGAGGACGCGTCCAATGTCACTTGCCTTATGAAGATAAGGGACACCAAGCCGACGATCTCGTGCCATAGCTTTGGTGCTCCTTCCAAGTACTTGACCACTGCTTTGCCGCCCAGGAAGATCGCTATGCCTATGACCAGGAGGTCGATCGTGTTTGAGAGTACAAGGCTTATGAAAAATGCCAGCTGGTCTGGGAGGGTCACATTCATTATTGCCAGGCTGAATCCCTGGTAGAAGGCTACGGAGACGATTATCCCGGCGATGACTGTTGTTATGAAACGGATGGGGGACTCTGACCAGACCTGCTTCAGTGCGCTGTCTATCCGGAAGCCCTTAACCAGAAGTATTGATCCCACGACAACGCCCAGGGTGATTAGGGCATAGTTTATCAGGTTCAGGAAGTAGAGCAGGGTCGTGACTATGAGGACTGCCCCCGGCACGCCAAGCCCGAGCTTCGAGTGCTGAGGCTCTGAGAGCTTCTTCAGGTACCTGTACAGCAGGACGTATGTCTCTTCGACGCTCTTCTCCTGCTGGACGAATATCCTCTTGACCGAGATTATAGGTATCCTCGACTGGATTGTGGGGATGACCTGCTCATCCGCAGCGCCGTCGCTTACGAAGACCACGCCGTCGGCGTCAAAGCGCCTGAGAACATCCTCGAGTTCACGGCTTATCTTCAGGTCTGCCTTGAAGCCCCCTTCTGCAGATCCGGCTATCACTGCGACCTCGCATTCGTAGCCCTCGCTGAGAATCGAGTCGTAAGTATTGATTGCCGCAAATATGGAATTGACGTCCGAGTCTTCGGGGCTCTTTATGGCGAAAAGGGTTGCCACGGAGGAGACCTCTTCCCTGCCGACTACTGGAGTATTTGCTCCTGTGACGCGACCAACATCGTCATCCTTGTCGACGCTAAGGACGAGTATCCTCTTGCCCTTGAGGCTCATTAATTCCACTGGTTAGGTATCATAGGGAGTCGATATTTAAAACGTTTCCACATGAAACAGAAATCCTTATAAATGGCTTTACACCGCTCCCCCGGCGCCTCCGAAAAGCCTTCCCCAACAGGCACACATCTGCAAATTCAACAGAATAGGGAAAAATCCAGTGCATCCACCTATTTACTTGAAAAAGAGTGTTTTTAGCTGGTGCCGCTGGCCTCTCTGTCCTCGAGAAGTGCGGCATACTCCTCAAATGTCAGGCGCTCGCCCTTCTTCAGCTTCTCGTTAGCCCTGGCAACCAGCTCAGTTCTCTTAGAAAGGAGTAGCTTGGCCCTGTCCGCAAGCTCCTGTGCCTTCCGCTGCAGCTGCACCGTCTTTGCGATCTCATACTTTGTCCTCGCATCCGAGAGTTTGATTTTCGATTCCTTTATTGTTTCCCAGATTGTGTTCATTTCCGCCCTAACCGAGTTGAGTTCTTCGATAATCTTGGCGCCCTCCTCATGTGCAGCAATGAGCTTCTCGTGGCTCTTTTTTGATTCCTCGGCAAGGGCGAGCACTTCCTGGTGGACTGCGTTGGCCTTGTCTTTCAGCTCGTTGAATTTGGCGCGCAGGCTTGAAATCTCCTGGTCGACATCCTTGAT
>MAGV01000072.1:35754-41316 GCA_001717015.1 Candidatus Methanosuratincola petrocarbonis (ex Vanwonterghem et al. 2016)
GGACAAGCTTCTTCTCGATCTCCGTTATCTCCTGTACGAGCTTTCGGTCTTCTTCAATGGTAAGGCTAGTAGTCTGGTATTTCCAGGTCAGCTCTTTGTACCGCTTTACGAGGTTGGTTTCGGATCCGGGCGCGCTCTCAAGAAGTGCCCGCTTCTTCTCGATTAATGCCTTGATCTTCTCCGAGATCTCAGCTTTCTCCTTGTGGAGCTGCTCCCTAATCTGCTTCTTCTCCGAGATGATCTTGTTCTTCTCGTCCCTCTCCGACTTTGCATTTAACGCGAGATCTTGGAGATCGCTAAGCTTGGTCAGGAGCGCATTCTTCCTGTCCCTGAGGGCGTTCAGTCGCTGGTAGTGATCCTCGATTTGCTGTTGGATCGCCTGTAGCTGTCTTGTTGTTGGACCGGCCTCAACTGTCCGATTCTCCATCCATTAATCACCATGTTGCCTATTGATCCTCTCCACCGGAGTGAATCCGCTGCATCTGTGCATACAGATCGTCGAGTCCTTCTCCTGTATTCGAAGAGGTAAATATAAACTCTCCTAAAACCCCCATCTCGAGCAATGCATCAAGCACGCGCTCCGAGATCTCGATGTGGAGATCCATCTGCTCCGACATGAAGTCATCTTTCAGGAATTCTGGATCCTCTGTCCAGAGGCGCCCCCTTTCGTAGATTTCGCGCGGGAGAAGATCGCACTTCGAGATGCAGTTTATTTGTGGCGCGTGGAATCTTGCCTGGACCGAGTACGAGAGCAGGAGGATCGAAACGAAGTCGGAGGGTCTGTTGAGGAAGATCGAGTCTGCGAGGAACACTGTGCAGTAGTTCCCGTCGGAAAGGGCGCTGGCTATGCCCCTACCGGCGCTCCTGTAAGCAAAGATCTCCATCTGTCCAGGGGTGTCCACGAGCACATAGTCAGCCCCGATCTTGTCTAGCTCGTCCCTCATCTCCCGTATGTGGTTTACTGAGGCGTCCACGGAGGCGATCAATGCCCCGTTAGGCCCCAGCTTGTAGTCATCCACGAGCCTGTCGTAGTCGATGTAGTCCCTGACATCCACATCAGGGGAGTAGGGCAGCCACCGTACCCCAGGATCGAGGTTGAGCGTGGCCACACTGACCTCTGAGCTGCTGATCCTGTCGCGGAGCGATAGGACCAGCGTGGATTTTCCTGAGCCTGCAGTACCCATCAAGAATGCGAATTTCAAGGCTCACCCCTCCTTACCGAGGCTCCGATCTGCCTAGCTGCAGATATAAATCCGCCCTCGGCAGAATCCAGAGCTCTGGACAGTGCATCAGCGTCGGGCGCATACGCGCTGAGGTGCATTTCGATCACGGGAAGGGCTTCAGAGCCCTTGGGATGCGACTTGAAATATACGTTCGGGTGCAGTCGCCTTACTTCATCTATGGCAGAGGCAAGAGACGATTCTGGGACTTTCTCAAGCAACAGGGTCCGCTCGCCGTACACTGCACCGGAGCGCTTCGAGAGGGCGGGCAGGACACTGGATTCGAACATCGCCTTCATCTCCCTGGGCACGCCAGGCAAGCAGAAGATGCTCGTTTCCCTGTATTCGGCAGCCACCCCCGGGGCAGTCCCGACCTCATTTTTTATCGGCTCAGCTCCCATGGGGAGGTATGCCATCTTGACCCTTTGCGGAGCCATCGGCAACCCCATCGCAGAGTATTTCTCTGAGACCATGCGGAGGGCCTCCTCGTTCAGGGCAGTTGGCAAGCGGAGGGCTGAAGCGAGTCCCTCCACGGTCATGTCGTCGTAGGTCGGTCCGAGACCACCTGTTATGATTATGGCACCCGGTTTCCTCCTGAGTGCCTCGATTATGGCACCAGATATCTCCTGGATTGTATCCCCCACCATGACCGCGCGGGTCACGGAGGCGCCGATCCCGGTCACGCGGGAGGCGATCCAGGCCGCGTTTGTGTTTACAGTCTTCCCAATAAGGAGCTCCCTGCCCGAGGAGATTATCTCAACCTCCAACCGGCAGCCCTTTGAGCCCCCTTTCAGGGTCACTTCTTGGTTGCCCACCATTTCAGGTACTCCTTTCGGACCCTCTCTTTTTCATCCTCTTCGTTGAGCTTCTGATCCTTGTAACGGATTTCGTCTATCTCCTCCCTAGAGAGCGAGAGACCGCAGCTCTGGCAGATATATCGCTTCCTTGAAGGCTCAAATTTCAGGACCCCTCCGCACTCTGGGCAAACATCGCTCACAGACACCCACCAATCTTGAGATTCCCGTACGTCTATTAAAGAATGATCTACATATCACGGATCTATCTTTTTGTCCCTGATTCCCCTGAGCCGTCAAGTTATAACGTTCTTCAGACCTGCTTCATAAGCGATCTTGAGGGCCATTTCCCACTCGTCCGGTTTCAATCGCCTCTTGAGCTCAGGCAACTCAGCAGCCCTCCAGTGTGGCGAGTACTGATCCATCAGGTTCACCCTGGTTTCCGGACCGAGTTCCTCTGAAATGAAGGAGACTATCGGCCTCAGGCAGCACTCCAAATGGCGGGGGAGGACCAGCACCCGTATGAGGAGCTCCCCGCGCTGCCTTGCCTCCCTGAGGTTCCTGGTGATTACTTTCCAATAGCCGCTCACGCCTGAGATCTTCTCCGCGCAAATGTCCGATCCGTACTTGAAGTCGATCTTGTAGATGTCCACGACGCCCCTCAGAAGAGAGGATGCCTCGGTGGAGTAAAAGCCATTGGTATTGAAGAATACGGGGGTCTTCTCAGTCTCCCACAGCAGCACCCTCAGCCAGAACGGGATGTGCGGTATCGGGTCCCCACCTACCCAGTTTTGGTTCCTGCACCCCCTCCTCCCGGCATCGTCGATAAGGGCTGCTATCTCCCGCTCCCCGCAGACCGACCCTTCCGCGAACTGCTGGCTGATCTCCCAGTTCTGGCAGTGGATGCAGGCAAAGTTGCAGCCCAGGCTAATTCGGCCGGATTCTCTCACCCGTATACCGTGAAGCTGGGCACAACTTCTGGCTCCTCCCCCAGATGGTCAAAGCACGAGTGGACTCTGAACTCCTTCCCAACCCTGCAGAACCCGAGTTCGCCCTTGAGGCGATCGACACAGCACCTCCTCTCGCATAGCCTGCATGAGTGCATGATACGCTCCCCGATCCTCGCCTTCAGGTGGAGTAGCGATTTCTCTGGCGGGTCCCCGAGTTCATCAGGATGGACCCTCCCCGAATCTAGATCGTGCATCAGCACCTCCATTTCCCTGAGAGAGGCGTCATGGATCGCCCACAGCTCGTCCTCGCTGCTCTCCGACCCCCACTCGACCGGGATATGCCTTGAGACAACGAACCTGGGAAGGAATTTCCCTTTGAGGATCCCCACGTATCGGGGCATCGAAGAGACGACTTTCGGGTCCTCCAGTGCCCTGACCGCGTCAGGCCTCCACAATCGCCACATTTCCCCGAACCACCTCCATTCAGACCCTCACATTGATCCTGCTTCCGCAGTAGGCGCAGGAGCTCCCCTTCAGACTCAACGAGGTCACCTGGAACCCGATCCTCCCGATGACGAGCTTCCCGCACGATGGGCAGTATGTGTTCTCATACCTGTGTCCCGGGACGTTCCCCAGGTACACATACTTAAGGCCCTCGAGCCTTGCCAGGTTCCAGAGCTCCTCGAGGAGGCCCTCGGCAGTGGATCCAGGGCCCTCGTACCTGTAGCTGGGGAAGAACCTGAGGATGTGAAAAGGCGTCTCGTCCCCCAGATTATCAACGACCCACCTTACCAGCTTTGTGAAGGAGTCCTTGATCTCCCCCTGCCAAGGCACGATGAGGTCGGTTATCTCGACGTGTATGCCCTTTGATTTCATCGCCAAGAGGGACTCGAACACCGGATCCGGGCTCGGGACGCCGCAGAAGCCCCTGTAGAAATCAGGATCCCCGCTGCCCTTGAAGTCCACGGTTGCCGCATCGAGGTAAGGGTGGATTGCCTCAATCGCCTCGGGGGTCATGTACCCGTTTGTGACGAAGGTATTGAACAGCCCTGAGCGGTGTGCTGCCCGCGAAGTGTCAAAAGCGTACTCGAAGAATATCGTTGGCTCCGTGTATGTGTAGCTTATCGAGGAACAGCGCAGGGAGAGGGCCTCGCTAACGACCAGCTCGGGGGGGAAGTCCTCCCCAGTGATGGTCTCCTCCTGGCTTATCACCCAATTGTCGCAGAAATTGCACCTGAAGTTGCAGCCGACGGTGGCAAGCGAGAATGCGGTGCTTCCGGGGTGGAAGTGGTAGAGCGGCTTCTTCTCGATTGGATCCACAGCATAGCTGGCTGCCTTGCCGTAGACCAGCGTCTCCAGCCTGCCGCTCCGGTTCTCCCGTACCCTGCAGACGCCCCGCTTCCCCGGCTGGATCACGCAATGCCAGGCGCATAGGTTGCACCTTACTGCCCCCTTGTCCAGCCTCTGGTAGAGCATAGCCTCCAATAGGATTTCCCCGCATAAGTCTTAAGAGGGGATGAATATTAAGAATTTTGAGCTGGTCACTATGATAGTGGTCCCCGGTCCATCATCGGTAGACCTCGGCAAGAGAGTTGCGGGGCTGATTTCTGCAGAAACGGTCGATCTAGACTATAAGAACTTCCCGGACGGCGAGTCCTACCTCCGCCTATCGAGATCCGTTGAAGGCGAGGATGTGGTGCTCATCCACACGACTTACCCGCAGCAGGACAAGCGCCTAATCGAGCTCCTGCTGATCACTGATGCGCTCAAGGATCTAGGCGCAGAGAGGGTCAGGGTAGTCGTCCCGTACATGGCATACGCGAGGCAGGACACCAGGTTCAGGGATGGGGAAGCGGTCAGCATAAGGACGCTCCTCAGGCTTGTCGAGGCTTCAGGCGCAGACGAATTCTACACGGTCGACATCCACAAGGAGGCCACCCTGGGCGCTTTCAAAATCAAGGCGAAGAACCTCTACGGCACCGAGGTGATAGGCGAGCACCTGGGAATGATGGGCCTCAAGGATCCGTACATCCTCTCCCCGGACAAAGGGGCGATAATGATCGCGAAGAGGGTCGCGGAACGGCTTGGGGCGGAGTATGGCAATTTCGAGAAGACCCGTGACAGGATCACCGGGGCGATAACCGTGAGGGGAGAGGCAGTCGACGTGAGAGGCAAGGACGCAGTGATAGTCGACGACCTGATCAGCACAGGGGGTACGATAGCGAACGCTGCCCGGCTCCTAAAGGAATGGGGCGCCAAGAGGGTCCTTGCGGCATGCACGCATCCATTACTGGTCGCAGGGGCCTCAGAGAGGATGCGCGAGGCTGGTGTGGACGAAGTCCTTGGCACCGATACAGTCAGTAGCCCGATAAGCCGCATAAGCGTCGCCCCGCTCATAGCGAAGGAGCTACGCTAGGTTGCCGAAGAGCACCTTCCTCCTACTCTCAGGGGAACACCCGACGCTCCCTTATGCTGAGGTCAGGGCGATCCTTAGATCGGAGGGGATCAGTTACGTCGAGAACGAGAGGAGCGACCAAGTGCTAATCCTGACTCTGAAGGATGGGATCGAAGAGCTGCTGAGCTCAAGGGCTGCACTGG
>MAGV01000073.1:0-12135 GCA_001717015.1 Candidatus Methanosuratincola petrocarbonis (ex Vanwonterghem et al. 2016)
GAAGTCAGGCAGCGGGGGCGGCGGTTTCTCGGTCAAGAAGGAAGGGGCAGCGCAGGTCGTGCTGGTGGGGGCCACCGGCTCCGGCAAGAGCAGCATACTCGCATACACTACCAACGCGAAAGTCGAGGTTGGCGACTACCAGTTCACCACCAAAGAGCCAGTACCGGGGATGCTTGACTTTGAAGACCTCCAGTTCCAGCTGGTGGACACCCCGGCGATTTTTGAGGGGGCGAGTTATGGGCTCTCCTGGGGATCGCAGCTCATGAGCGTGATAAGGAATGCAGACGGCCTGGTGATCGTGCTGGACGGATCCGATCCCGTCAGCCAGTATGGCATGGTAATTAAAGAGCTTGGAATGGCAGGGATAACGACCGACAGGTCTGCGAGGAAGATCGAGATCGAGAGAACCACGGGCGGCGGGATCCAGATAGCATGCACCGGCAGGATCTCCTGCAGAGTCGAGGAAATCGACAAGATATTGAAGGAAGCAGGGGTCAGGAACGCGATCGTCAGGATATGGGGAGACGCAGGGAAGGAGGACATCATGGGGGCGCTGGAGCAGACTAAGAACTACAAGCCCTCGCTGCTCCTGATAAACAAGGTTGACGCATACCCCGGGGCGCTGCAGGAATTCAAAAAGCTGGCTGGGAGGGAGGCCCTTGGGGTCTCGGCTCGGACTGGGGAAGGGCTCGGCAGCCTCGGCAGGGAGATCTTCAGAATGCTCGGCATAATCAGGGTCTACACGAAGGAGGTCAGGGGGGAGCCAGCCAAGAAACCCATAGTGATGAAACAGGGCGCGAAGGTCATAGATGTGGCGAAGGTGGTCCACTCGCACCTCTATAAGAACTTCAAGATTGCGAGGATCTGGGGGCCCTCGGCAAAGTATGATGCCGAGAAGGTGGGGGCAGACCACGAGCTTGCGGACGGGGACATAGTGGAGATAAGGATAAAATAGACTTTTTGGCTGCATCAGTCCGCCCAAGCAGAAAGGATTATTTTGGGCGAGGAAGACGGAATATCGAAGGACATTCGTAGAGTCGGGTGGGGCAGATGGTCAGGATAGCGCAAATATCATGCGGCTCCGAGTACAGCGGGATTCAGGCAGAGATCGAGAAGGCGGCAAAGATCGTTGGCGGGCAGATATTCGTGCCTGAGGTCGATGTATCGGAGATCAGGACGATTGAGGACGAGCTCGGTTTCCACGTGGCTAGCCCAGGACTGAGGGTGATGATGGCTAGGGCGAAGGCCATAGTAGAGGGGAGGGTCGATGCAGACGGGGTGTTCATTGCGACCTGCTTCAGGTGTGCTGAAGGAGCACTTGTGAGGAGCGTAGTCAGGAGGTACATCCAGAGCCAGACGAAGATCCCAGTAGTGACCTATTCGTTCACAGAGAGGACCAAAGCTGGGGCGCTACTGCTCCGCATGGAGGCACTGGTGAATATAATAGACAAGAAGCCCCTATTCGCAAGGATGAAGCAGGAAGGCATAACTGCCGGGATAGACTCGGGCTCAACGACAACGAAGGCCGTTGTTATGAAGGACAATGAGATCATAGGCCACGGTTGGGTGCCCACAACCAGCGTCCTGGACTCGGGCATGACGGCGCTGAATCAGGCGCTCAAGGAGGCGGGCATTGACGAGTCCAGGCTAGAGGGGATCGGGGTCACGGGGTACGGCAGGACGATCCTAAAGGAGAAGTACAAGGCACAGCTGGCAATGGAGGAAGTCTCAACTTGCTCGAAGGGGGCGCTGTTCCTGACCGACAAGCAGAGGGGGGATGCCACCGTCATAGACATCGGCGGCATGGACAACAAGGCAGTCACGCTCTACGACAGCATCCCTGACAGCTTCACTGTCGGCGGCGTCTGCGCTGGGGCCTCCGGAAGGTTCCTGGAAACCACTGCCAAGAGGCTCGGCGTCCCGATAGAGCAGTTCGGGGAACTCGCGATGAAGGGGGACTGGAAAGCGGTCCCCATGAATGCATACTGCATCGTCTTCGGGCTGCAGGATCTCGTTGCGGGGCTCGCAGGCGGGGCAAAGCCGGAAGATGCGGCCGCAGCAGCCTGCCACAGCGTGGCTGAGCAGGTCTTCGAGCAGCAGCTCCAGGAGATAGACATAAGATACCCGATAATCCAAGTCGGATCGACGGCGCTTGTCAAGGGACTGGTAAAGGCACTCTCTGAGATACTCAGCGTCGAGATGATAGTCCCCGAAAAACCCAACCTGATCGGGTGCGTCGGCGCAGCGGTGATGGTATCTGGCATGAAGGAGCTAGAGGAAACCAGAAAGTAGGTACGCAGAGGGATGCGCCGCAGATGAACCTGAGATCGGTCCCCAAGGGATACACAGCAGGCACGCACAGGGAGATCCCCCCGGCTAAGACGCTGGAGCTAGTCAGCAGGGTCAAGGAAAAGGCAGGCATAACCAGGGTCGCGGAAATAACAGGGCTAGACCGTATCGGGATACCCATCTTCACATCGATAAGACCGATGGCATCGCAGGGGGCGGTCACAGTCTACACAGGAAAGGGCTGCTCCCAAGAGGAAGCAGAAGTTTCGGCAGTGATGGAGGGCATTGAGAGGTTCTCTGCAGAGCCCAGGGATTTCAGACTCGTGAGGGGGTCATACAGGGATCTCAGCCGGGAAAGGGAAATCCTGGATCCAAATCTGCTGATATTGCCCCGCAGGTACCAGTTTTCTGAGGAGATTGAGTGGGCTGAGGGGTACTCGCTCACTAGGGGAGGCGCAATACTTGTCCCAGCCGAGGCTGTTTTCCATCCATACAGCAGGCACAACCAGCTCTTCCGCACCAACACCAACGGACTCGCCGTCGGCAATGCGCTGGAGGAGGCAATTGTGCACGGGCTTATGGAGGTGATTGAGAGGGATGCCTGGTCCCTCTTCGAGGCAGGGAGGCTGCGAGGGAGGGAGCTCGAACTGTCGGGTTGCGGCAGCCCAATGGTCAGGGCGATGCTGGAAAAGCTAGAGAAGGCAGGCATTGGGGTCTATGCGAAGGACATCACCTCGGATGTGGGGATCCCAACAGTAGCGGTGGCCATCGACGACGAGATGACGAAGGATCCTGCGCTCCTCTCACTCGGCGTGGGGACGCACCTCGTGGCTGAGATCGCAGCCCTCAGGGCTTTGACCGAGGCCGTCCAGAGCAGGCTGACTACAATCCATGGGACAAGGGAGGATACAGTGAAGGCCGAATTCGCCAGGAGGATAGGTTACGAAAGGATGAAAAGGATAAACAGGAGGTGGTTCTCCCCATGCCCAGAGAGGGTCAGCCTTAGCGAGTTGAGGTCATTTTCTGGGAAGGATTTCCTCGAGGACATCAGGTACACGCTTGAGAGGCTAAGGGGCGTCGGACTCCAAGAGGCGATAGCCGTCGACCTCACCCGGGGGGAGACAGGGGTACCTGCGGTCAGGGTCATAGTCCCCGGACTCGAGGTCTATGCCTTAGACAAGGAGAGAGCCGGGAAAAGGCTGTCAATGCACCCAGACGCAGTGCATTCAAGTAGGGAAAATTTCCAGAACTAGGCTAGGAGACAGCGGTGCAGAAGATGAGGGTGATTGTATTCCTAGGGCCGAGCTTGGCATGGGAGGATGCCAGAAAGGCCCTTAGCGGCGCAGAATACCTACCACCGGTGGCCAGGGGAGACATCATCAGGGCTGCTGAAGCTGGGGCGAAGGCAATAGCCCTGATTGATGGGGTCTTTTACCAGCAGGCAGCGGTCTCACACCGGGAAATACTCAAAGCAATGGAATTGGGTTCAAAGGTCTTCGGCGGCTCTAGCATGGGCGCGCTGAGGGCATCCGAGCTGGATATCTACGGCATGGTTGGCGTCGGCACGATTTATGAATGGTATAAGTCAGGCAAGATACGGTCTGACGACGAGGTCGCCCTTGCATTCCACCCTGAAAGCCTCAAGCCGCTTTCTGAGCCTCTAGTGAACATCAGGGCAACGCTTGAGAAGGCGCTGGCTTCCGGGATGATAAACCAACAGGAGCACGAATCCATCCTCATTGCGGCGAAGGAAGTCCCATTCCAGCTGAGGAACTATCCGAGAATTCTCCAGAAGGCAATCCGCTTGGGACTCAGCAGCACAAGGGCAGGAGAGATCCTAGAACTGATCAAGAATGTGCGTACAGACCTGAAAAGGGAGGATGCGATCAAAGTCCTGGAAAGGATCAGGGAATGGGGGATGGTTGAAAACGCGGATTCCTGGGTCAAATAAGAACTGTTGAAAGAAAAAAGGTCCCTTGAAGCATTACTATGTAATAACTACAAAGATAAATACAACGGTTTTCAAAATAGGTTGTCTTTAGGGTGTAGGGCACAATGGGTGTTCCTTTCATAGAGATCAGGAATGTTTCAAAGTCGTTCAATGGGAACAGAGTCCTGGATAATGTTTCGCTAACCATAGAAGAGGGAGAAAGGGTTGGCATAATAGGCAAGAGCGGATCCGGGAAGACGGTTCTGCTCTCGATGCTTAAAGGGATAAGGGAATACAAGCCAGACTCGGGAGAGGTGGTTTTCCATGTTGCCGTGTGCGAACACTGCAAGACGGTAGAAGGACCGAGCTGGGCAAACAAGAAGTGCCCCAATTGCTGCCCTCACTGCCAAAAAGAGATGGAGAAGGCAGATGTGGATATTTACGGCGAGGATCCGAAGACCAAATGGCTGAGGCAGCGGATAGCGATAATGTTTCAGAGGACCTTCGCGCTTTATGGCAGCCTTACAGTCTACGAGAACCTAGTCGAGGCGCTCAACAAGGTGTCCTCCGAGGATGCCAGCAGGAAGGCGCTTGAGATAGCCAAGGACATAGGTCTGGCAAACAGGCTACTTCACGCAGCAAGAGACCTGAGCGGTGGCGAGAAGCAGAGGGTAGTCCTCGGCAGGCAGTTGGCGATAAAGCCGCTGCTCCTGCTGGCTGACGAGCCCACGGGGACCCTAGACCCCCTGAATGCGGAGATGATCCACAAGATCATAAAGAGGGAGACTGGACCAGGCAAAAGCACGCTCATGGTCACATCGCACCTCCCTGGCGCTATAGAGGAGCTCTGCGAAAAGGCGTTGCTGCTAGAGGGCGGGAAGATTAGTGCGATGGGGAGCCCCAAGGAGGTCAGTGCGAAGTTCCTTTCGAGGCTGACCCCAGAGGAGATCCCGAAGCCGCCTGAGCTCGGTGAGGTCATCCTGAGGGTGAAGGATCTGAAGAAGTATTACTTCTCGATAGACAAGGGGGTCGTCAAGGCGCTGGACGGAATCACCTTTGAGGTCAGGGAGAGGCAGATCTTCGGGATAATAGGGCTGAGCGGCGCAGGTAAAACAACGCTCTCTAGGGCTATAGTGGGCGTTACGCAGCCCACTTCAGGCACAATCGAGCTGAAGATCGGCGAGGAGTGGGTCAATATGCTGGAGCCGGGGCCGATGGGAAGGGGGAGGGCCACTCCATTCGTCGGGCTCTTGCACCAAGAGTATGCGCTCTATCCCCACAGGACGGTGCAGGAGAACCTTACCGATGCCATAGGGCTTGAGCTGCCAGACGAGTTCGCCAAGTTCAAGGCACAGAGCGTGCTCACGGCTGCAGGCTTCGACGAAGCCACTATCGAGAGGACGCTCTCCAAGTATCCGGATGAGCTGAGCGAGGGGGAGAGGCACAGGGTTGCCCTTGCTCAGGTGCTTATAAAGGAGCCGATCATAGTGCTCCTGGACGAGCCCTCAGGCACAATGGACCCGATAACCCAGCAGGACGTTGCAAGGTCGATAAAGAATGCGAGGAACGAGCTCGGTCAGACGTTCGTGATAATATCTCACGATATGGGGTTCGTTGCAAACACGTGTGAAGACACGATACTGATGAGGAACGGGAAGATAGTCAGCAGGGGCAAGCCCTTGGATGTTGCAAAAGAGCTGACACCAGAGGAGAAAAACGAGCTAATGAATTCCAAAAACGGACTCCTTTGAGAGATCCATGAACATTTTGCGGTCGCTGCCAAGCCTTACGCATATCTTTTTTGTGTCGTCGAATTTCCCCACAACTTCGGCTGAGAAGCCGGCGTCTCGTAGCTTCGACACCAATGAATTGTCATCAGACGCGAATATGAAGCCCATTGCGGGGTAGGATATGAACCACTCTGAGATCGCAGTCCCTTCTGGTCTGGGTATCTTACCGGCGTCGACTTCAGCCCCGACCGAGCTGGCTTCACAGAGCATTGCCAGGCTGCCCAGGATTCCCGGGGCGCTTATGTCCCTTGAGGCTTTGACCAGACCCGACTCGACGGCTGTGATGATAGACTCGATCATCGTCCCTAGCTCTGAACTGCCCTTTTTGAGCGTGCTGTCGAAGCATTTCACCCATCCCTTTACTCCGAAGGAGCCTTCGAGGTCGATCGCCATCACGATGTTGTCCCCTGGGCGGGCAGAATTCCCCTTCGCCACACGCCTTGCAATGCCAACAACAGCTGCGTCGATTGCCTCGTATGAGGAGTCAGGGTGGGTATGCCCCTTCAAGAGCTTCAGACCGTACTTGTCCAGCCCTGCCTTTATACCCTGGGCCATCTTCCGCCTGCTCTCCTTGCTCCCGGACATCACATTCACGTAGCCCATCGGCCTGGCCCCCTTCACAACCACGTCGTTAACGTTGACGAGCACAGAGTAGTATCCAGCAAACCACGGATCTGACTTCACCAAGTCTTCGGTTATTCCGTCCGTGGACACGACTATGCTGACATCCCCGAGATCTATGAAGCCTGCATCGTCGTATTCATGCTCCCCCAGAATCGCTGTGATCTCGCCTATCTCGATCTTTCTCTTCAGTCCCTTGAAATTCTTCGCGACATCAATGATGTTCGAGAGGCTCTCCAATCCGATCCCTCAGGTTAATAGGAAAGAGGAGAGATCAATATATAATAAAGTTTTGTGGGGGGAAGATGTTGAGGTTCAAGGAAGGGGACGCCGTAATCTACGAAAAGACAGGGACGAAGGGGAACGTCACCAGGGTTGTCGAGATGGACGGGAAGACGTGGGCTGAACTGGACACTACGGGTCTCCTATACGACGAAAATGTTCTTGAGCCGACCGAGGAAAAAGTGGTGGCTGAGAAGCCGAGACCTGAGGTCGGGAAGGAAAGGTCAAAGAAAGAGGAAGCAGAGATCAGCGAGGAACAGCTTAAGGGCGGAGATATGACAATAGACACCAGCGGAAGCTGCAGCGGCGCAGGGTGATTCCCGCAGTTGAGGAAGGCTGTCGTTCTGGACAAGTCAGGCACCATAATAGACCCATGCAGGGTAGTGTACAATATTGAAGGGAAGAAGTGGCTCTACCACATAAGCACGCTGAAGTACGTGGTCGAGAAAGGAGGAGTACTAGTAAATCTGAAAGGAAGCATTCAAGACATAATCGCAGGGAACGTCGCCAAAGCCAAGCTGAAAGTGAGCTGCTGTGCATTGAAAAGCTACCCCCCAATGGACAAGTCAAGGCTGCTCGATCCCGTTGTCCTGCAAGGGATACGCGAGACATACCAGAAGGCACTGACCCACTGCTCCTCCGAACTTGGTGCATGTGTTGCAGTCGTCTTCAATCCGGAGGGCAAGATAACGGACGTAGTGGGGCTCGGAGGGGAACTCTACCCAGACGTCAGGGAGGCGGTTAGATCGATGCAGGAGGGCGGAGTAGACGTCTACTTAGCCACCGGGAACTGCAAGGAGATGACTTTAAAGTGCGCGGATCTCCTGAACATACCGAGGCGCGCAGCGATCTTCGATGCATCCCCAGAAGAGAAGAGGGAGCTCGTGAGGAGGCTCCGCGGCTTCTACGGGTCTGTTGTGATGGTAGGTAATGACATAAACGACCTGATAGCCATGCGCGAGGCAGACGTCTCAGTGCTCGTCAGGCGGAGGGGGGAGTTCCAGAAGGAGAGCCTATGCTCTGAGGTCGATTACTTCGTGGATTCCCTGATAGAGGTCGCGAGGATAGTCTCCGAGATAAAGCCGGTAGATCAGAGCAGCCTCACCTCGAAGTAGTGCTCCCGGTACTCAGGGTGGAAGTGGGGTAGCCGCATCGCGGTCTCCTTTTCCAAAGCACGCAAATTCCCAATCTCGCTTGGATCTATAAATGATAGGAGTCCTTTGCTCTGGGCTTCCCTGCAGAATAAACTGCAAGGTATGAAGCCAGCGGTCGTTACAAAAGCCTTCATGCCGGATCCCTTTAGTTCCTTGATGTGATCCTCGTCTATACCGTACCTGATATTCTCTGCAAAGGATCGCATGCAGCATCCAGGATACCCAAGAAAGCGACCTATCTCGTAGTCATCGAAGCGCTTGGAGAATATCCCGATTTGGGTTGAGGTATAGGGATCGAGCGCGGGCCTCACCGGGGGTGAAAACTGGCGCACGATCTGGAGCTGAATCTCCAGCCTTGGCAGAACGTCAAAAAGCCGGTCTTCCTGGAAGAGCTGTGCTATGTATCGCGCAAAATTTGGGGATTCAAAGAATTGCGCTTTAGCCTCCTCCGGAGATGCTGCGGAAAGCGCCCTGATCTTGTCAATCAGCCCAGATAAGGAAAGGGTGCCTTTTGACGGAGACATTTGGATTCGTTAAAAACAGGTGAAAAAAAGAAAAAAGGTTTTTGGTTGCTTATCGGCTCGGTATGATGAGAGACCTCTCGCCCGCAGGCATGAACTCCCTCAGAGCGCCCTTGCCGAAGCAGAGCCGCGGGTGCGTGAAGTCGAACTTCAGGTCCTTGTCGGCGAATGCTATCTTTATCAGCGGGTTGGTCGTCCACGCGTCGCCCCTTCCGCTGTGCGCTGCCTGTACGATGCCCGTGTGCGCCGACTGGTGCCCTACGTTCAGGGCGTAGTTCGGGTAGTTCACGCCCCTCAGGTTGAAGGGAAGGCCCTCGTCGCTCCTGTACGAGAAGCTATTCGCCGAACCGCACTGGTCCTGCTGGTCGTAGCCGTAGAAGCCGAGCCTGCCCATCTCCTCCTTGTGGAGAAGCTGGCTCAGGTACCAGCCGTTGATACCAGCAGTGCAGTTGCCCGTAGCCAGCGAGACGGCGACGCCTGCGCCTGCGGCCACAACAGCAGCCCTCTGCGAGCCGCCGAAGTGAGTCTCCATCAGCGCTGGGAAGCGCTCGTACTGCTCGAGCCCGTAGAGCGAGACTTCGGTCGCGATATCCTTTATCAGGTCCCAGCTTGGCTTAGCCTTGCCGAATCCGCCGAACTTCTTCTTGACATAGTCCGCGCCGTAGTAGCAGAAGTCGTCGAGAATGTTGTCGGTGTAGGTGCAAGTCGCGTACTGCGTGAAGCCCACTCCACCGGACATGTAGCTGCCGAACCAGAACTGGTCGTAGAGCACGGCGCCCATCGAGATCGCCTCTAGCGCGACCCATGTCGGATCCTCGGGCTTAACCCTCGATGCCTGGCACATGTCCGCAACATATCCGAGCGGGACGCCTCCTGGCTCGTTCGGGCCCCTAGCGCGCCTCCACGGCATCAGGGTGCCCATCTCGATTACCTCTGCGTGCTTCGCGGCAAAGGCGAACTCGCCGATTGCGGCCTCACCAGCCATCAGCTTGTAGGCATTCACCATCGACATCGAGATCTGCATCGCAGACCACCTCGACATCGTGCCTCCGTCGCAGGTCATGGCCACTATTGTCGGCATGCGGAGGACCTGGTATATCTTCTTGCCTACGGCAGCCTTCAGCTGTGCAGCCTGGTCAGCCGGGAACTCCTTGTTTATGTCAATGAGGAAGCGCTTGTCAATCTCGTCCGCGAGCTCATCGTCGCCGGTGAAGACCTTGACATACGAGTCAGAGACGAGTCCTGGGTGGGTCTCGACCATGTGCTCCTGGATCACAGCAGCACCTGGCAGCGCGTGGTTCAGCACTTCGAGGTAGTGGTTCACCGTCTCAGGTGTGACCTCCTTCCCGAGCCGCTTCTGTAGGACCATGTGGGCAGCGTCGAGGCCGACTATGACAGTCCTCCTGATGTCGTGCCACATCTGCTGCATCGCGGCATTGTTGATGAAGTGGAGGTCGTCGCCCTCGCAGTATATGTCGGTCTGCGATAATCTGTAAGGCATCAGGACTCTCTGCCCCAGCGGGATGCCGCCGAGGTGCATCTCGGGGTTGTAGAACGGGATGCCCCTTTCCTTTGCCAGCTTGGTTCCCCACTCGACGAATTCCCTCTTCCTCTTCGACTGCTTCCATCCGTCGTATATGTAGAACTTGGTATACTTCTCTTCTGGAGACTCCTTGAACTTCTTCCTGAGTGCTTCCAAGAACATCTTCTTTTCAGTTGCCATTCATATCTCCTCCTTAGATCCCCTTCACCCTATTTGGATCGAATCCAGCCTCCGTCCTGAGCATGTGCAGGCGCTGAACGAATTCGACCATTTCTTTGTCCTCCCTGAACGGGACGCCGTCGACCCTGTACTCGCTTGTCATCTCCCTGAGCTCTTCCTCCTTGATAGGCTTGCCGACTGAGATCGGCTTGTCAAGAGGCACTCCGATCTGATCCTTCACATAGACGACCTCGCCTGTCTTCTTGTCGAAGACGAATCTCCTGAGTGCGTCGAACATCATTCCGTTCTCGTCCAGCCTCAGAGAGTGGCCGTGGACAGTTGCTCCCCTGATCCCGCACCTTGCAGGATCGAATATCTCGGTCTCGACGAGCTCCTTTGCGACCTTCTCCAAGTCACGCTCCCTCATCTCGAGCGGGACCCTGCCCGAGAGGACGCCGATGTCGACTCCTCTGTACCTTGTGTGTCCCATCCATGCCCTCATGTATGGGGTCAACGGTGTGAAGTACACGGAGTCGGTGAACTGGATGTACCTGATCCTGTCGCCTGCCTTCGCGCCTGGCGTCGGCTCAACGAGCTCCCTAATCGGGCATGCCGGCTCCCCCATCTCCTCGAGCGGCGGGTGTACCGACTTGTAAGCCTCTCCTGGAACCCTGTGGCCCATAAGCTTCACCAGGTCGTCGTCGCTAATCGTCCTCAGCTTCTTCAGCTTGTAGGACGGATCCATGTACTTCTTCCTGTTCTTGGAGACCTTGGAGCTTCCTGGGTAATACTGTGGCTTGTACTCTACCATTTTAGATACCTCCATGGATTGAAACTGCTGCCTCATTCACGTACCTCAGCGGCTCCCTCAGCTCGGGCACCTCGCTCAGCGTCTCACCGACTACGCCGCTGATCTTCTCGGGCGTGTAGATGACTGTGCCCGCATCGAGCGCGACTGCTGCGGCAACGCAGGGTATTGTGAAGCCCTTGCTGTGCCTTGTCACGATGTGGTTTCCGTGGAATACTGCTGGGTTGCCTCCGCCGTAGATCGAGTGGCTGAAGAATGCCATCTCAACTCCTGTGCCTGCTACCCTACCGAAGTCGACTCCGGGCAGGCCCGTTTCCCTCTCTATGAGGTCGTTGAAGTATATGAACACGGACGGGCAGTGCTGCATCGACCTAGCCGAGCCGCAGGTGATCATTGTTCCTGCCAGCAGGCCTGCTGCAGCGTATGCATTCCACTTGTTGAGGTCGTCAGTCGTGTACGCCGTGTACCCAGAAGGCTTCTTCTCGAGCGGCTTGATGACGCCGTCTGCGATCGCCCTCTTGACGGTGGATATCGCCACATCACCGAGGGTGCCGGTCTTAGAGTTCTCCTTCACAATGTCGTAGACCAGGTTGTTGGCGTTCAGACCCTGGTAGGCTAGCCCTAGCAGGTGTAGCCTCTCGAAGTTGCCGATCGCATCGCCCATCTCGAACATGGCTGCCTGCTCCAGTATCGAGGAGAGGGCTGCCGCGTTCATCGCGTTCTTCTTGGTGATAAGGGCAATATGCGCGCACGGGACGTTCCTAAGAGCGTATCCCATACCTTCATTCTGTTGCGGAACCGACAATAGTGACGACACGTTTCCGCCGAGCGGTTCCATCGTCTGCGGGTACCTGCCCCAGACAGCCGCATGGACCAAGTCAGCGTCCCATAGGTTGACCTTGAAGTTTTCGACAATTGTGTAGCAGAGCGCGGCGGCAGTCGCTGTGAATCCTGTGGTGTATTCGACGCCTGCATTCAGCCTCTTTGCCGGAACCTTCACAAGGAGGTGCTTTCCTCCCTTGAGGACCTGTCTCTTAT
>MAGV01000073.1:12172-14058 GCA_001717015.1 Candidatus Methanosuratincola petrocarbonis (ex Vanwonterghem et al. 2016)
CAACTCTTGAGGCTGTCTGCGATGCTCTCAGCATTCTTGACCAGGTCCAGCTTCAAGGACCTGCCCTTGATTATGCACCATTTGCCACCAACTTCTCCGGTCGCCAGGGCCTTCTCAACGCCCTCAAGGTTCACAGAAACGCACTGCTTAACATAGGAGATAATCTTCTGCATTGCTGGGTTGCGCAATGGGCTCAGAGCTTCGACGGGAACCTTGGAGGCGAAAACGCGGCCACGATCGTCGTATAGATCTACTTTATCCGGATATTTCGCCATAGAACTCCTCTCTTTCAGTTTTGTTGCGTGTATTTTAAAGATGTATGGAATATTAAAGCCTTGCCTAAACACAGTAATAATCTGCACTTAAGGACCCTGCAATAACAACAGGTTATATTCGCATCACTTGTGTTACAAAAGCTTGGTTGAAAGTATCTTGTCGACAAGAATGTTAAGCGAGTCGATTATGTTCGATTCCTCGACCTTGATGGTAACGATCGGGATCCTAACGAACTTCTCCACAGTGGCGGCGACGATGGAGGCGCAAACCAGACCCTGCACCCTATCCCGCTCAGCCCTTATGGCGCAGATTATGGCCTCCTCCAGATTGTTCGCAGGGTATTCCTTCACGATTACTTTTTTTCCCTTCACTGGGAGCTGGTGCTTTGACAGAGAATTGAGGGCTGGGCGGGCTGCAATTATCCCAACTGTGATGTCCCCTTCAGCCTCCCTGCTCTGCGACGTCAGGTACCTGATCACTTCCCTAAACGTAGACAGCCGGACGTCCCTCTCCTCTGAGAGAATCTTGTTTATTGTGCTGACGGGGATCCCGGAGCCGGCGCTTAGGTCCCTGACGGTGATGCCCTTCCTCTTCATGACTGACTTCAGCATCTCTGCGAACTTCTCGTTCGACTCCATTGCTGCGGAGATCAGTTCCTCGTATAGATCGTAGACTTCCATTTCCATGCAGGACACCCTAAAGCGCAGTGATCTCCTCCTGGAGGTACCTGAGGATCTTCTCCCTGTACGATATGAAGGGGGGGCTCAGCCTCGCCCTAGGGTATTCGAGGTCCACGTTGACCAGGGCTTTCACGCTCGCCGGTCGCTTGGTCAGGACGACGATGTCCTGCCCGAGGAAGACAGCCTCGTCTACGTTGTGGGTTATGAATATCACTGTCTTGCTCAGCTTCGACCAGACGTTCAGCAGCTCCTTCTGGAGTATCTGCCGGGTCTGGGCATCGAGATCCGCAAATGGCTCGTCCATGAGTATTATTTCAGGATCCACAGCCATTGCCCTGGCGATCGCAACGCGTTTCTTCATGCCGCCCGAGATCTGGTGAGGGTAGTAGCCCTCAAATCCTTTCAGACCAACCATAGCTATGAACTCCCTGGCTGTGGAATCAACATCTCCCTTGTTCCTAGTCACTTCCAAGCCGAATTTCACGTTGTCTAGCACAGTTTTCCAAGGCAGCAGCGAATCTTCTTGGAATATGACCCCGAAGCGATTCTTCTTGGGGTCCGGCGGGTTGCCCTTGACGAGCACATTCCCGCTCGTCGGCTGCAGTAAGCCGCACATCAACCGCAGGAGGGTGGTCTTGCCGCAGCCTGACGGCCCGACGATGCAGACAAATCTACCTTCTTCCACACTGAGGGTGATGTTTTTTATTACCTCAATCTTCTCTTTGCCTGACTCGAAGAATTTTCCGACCGCGTTGAGCTCAATAGCGGCTACCAAAGTCATCACCTATGCCTTGACCTCGACCCTCCACTTGAAGAGCCGCTTTTCAGCGGTCAGGATGCCATAGTTGAGCACCAGACCGATTATTCCGATGGTTATCATCCCGACAATCACGACATCAATCTGCAGGAGGTTCGCGTACTTAATTATCA
>MAGV01000074.1:0-18402 GCA_001717015.1 Candidatus Methanosuratincola petrocarbonis (ex Vanwonterghem et al. 2016)
GATATGCCTCCCAAGGATTTCTGAAATCAAGAAGAAGATTTATGATTCGACACTGGCCGTGGGCATGCCTCTCGACGAAAATGTTGTGGTCAGGGCGCTCAACGAATACGGCACCGTCTGTACCCCCCAGTTGGTGAGGATAAAGACCGTCAATGTCTACAATATGATCAGGGATCTTTCACGCCGATTCGGGTTCCAAGAGCCGCGCACCACCCTGCTGAATGTGCTCCCTCCGAATGCGGCGGCTACTGGCGTCTCGCCTAGGCGCGCCACCGTGCTCATAACAACCGGACTAATAGCCACGATGGAGGAGCCTGAGATCAGGGCTGTTTTGGCACATGAATTCAGCCACATCAAGGCCAGGGATCCTTTAGTGCTCCTCACCCTTGCGACTACTGAGTACTTGACCCGTGTTTACCTGATGTGGCCCCTCTTGCTCCAATTCGGCCTGATAATTGACCTGGCGTATCTCTTCCTTTCATTCACGCTGCTTTTCTTTGTAGCAAAGTTCTTGGAGGCTAGAGCCGATCTAGATGCTGCTGTCATTACCGGAGACCCGCGCCTCCTCGCCTCCTCGCTTAGGAAGCTGGGTCTCTGGAAGTACCAGTCGAGGGTTTTCGAGCTTGTGAATGCTGGGGAATGGTTGAAGTGGGATCCCCACCCGCCTTTGTATTACCGTATAAGGACCCTTGAGTCTTTGGATCCTTCACGCGTTAGGCACACCTTCATCGAGGCAATCAAAGGCTGCCTCAAAGGATTCGTAAACTCGCTTAGGGGCAGGTGAGCATAAGCTGCGTGGGGCGGGAATTCCCTATGCTATCTTTCTAAAACTCGGATTTTTCCTTTTCAGGTAGATGTATGCTGTGGCGGACACGATAATGCCTATGGACACCACCAATATCGGACCCATGAAAGGCGCAGCCGGAGAATTTGGGATCGCCTCGGATATCCTGTCATTATAGGCCATTACGTAGCTCTCGGTGGCATTGGTTCCAGACACGTTTTTCGGTTGTGATGTCTGCATATCCAACGGACCGTACCCGTTCATCGCTCCGTTGTTGAACATGCTTAGGGCATATAGCGGCGCGTAAACTACGGCAAACCCCAGCAAGACCGCTACGATCACAATTGGGACAGTCTTCAAACCAAACACTATCACTAAATTCCCGCCCCGGTGATTTAATTCTATTTTTTAGAACAATTGTGGCGTATTTAGAACGGTCTCCTCCTCATTACCCTAAGTGTCTCGACCCAGAAGATTATGGAGGCAGTCAGACCGAACACTAGCGCAACAACTGTCTGCGGATCCGCACTCAATGGGTACACAACCAAGAATGTGATGAGCATCGTCGTGAAAAGGACCGAGTAGAAGAAGAACCTCGGTAGCATCATCCCGAGCACGCTCACAAAATCTGAGACCACCTCGACGTCTACGTTCTTCTTAGGGAGGTATACGCCTCCTTCAGTCTTCTCGACAAGACCCAGGTTCCTCAACTTCTCTAAATGGTAGGCAGCGACGCTTGGACTGCTGAGCCCGAGCTCCCTCATTATGTCCCTCGGGCCTGCGCCCTTCTCCCCATGCTTCAGAAGTACCCAATACACCCGCAGGGTAGTGCCCTTAAGTTCTGATCTGGCCTTCTCCTTGACATCCATGCCTGAAAATAGTGGAACCGATTTAATATGGGTTATGCAAACTGCTTTTTTGTTTTGATTTATAAAATCATGCAGTAAAAAATAATGTAAAATAAATATTTTACAGTAAACAAATTTAAATAATGAGAGAAGTGATAGAATAACACGTGTGTAAAAAATGACTGGAAATGCTCTTCTCTGGGAAACCAGAGGAAAAAAGGGCAGCCTCAAAAGCATCAGCGAAGGAGGCACACCCTCGGCGAAAACCCCTGATGCATCATCCCAAACCCCAAGCATAAAGCACCAAGCATTGGAGATACGATTGGCTGCATTTGTCTGCTTAATTGTGGGATTGGGCGGTATTGTCTCCTCAGCGGCAGTCGCGCTCCTCTTTCTAAGCGGATCACTTGGTGCGGTGCCTATGCTAATTCGCATGGTTGGACAGTTTGCCGGCAGAGCGACGCTCTTCGGCGCCGGGATAATTGGAATGAGCCTGATCCTCATTATTGCAGGGTACCTGCTATTGAGGCGTTCTAGAACTGGCGGGACACTCGCCTTCTCTGCTTCGGCCCTCCTGCTCGTGCTTCCTGCGTTGTCTTTTTTGGCCTCAGTTGCAATAGAGCCTTTTGTGGTAGGTGTGGTTGTAGGTGTTGTATTGATATGCCTGGTCGCTTCGGGGTGGGAGAGCCTTTCCTAGACCATTGAAGGCGATTCCAGTGCATATCCAAGATCTCATTGGATAGCCGTCTGGGGGCTATCCAATAGTAAAATAAGCAACTTAAGTGAGATTGGTTTGGATANNGCCTAGGACAGGGATTGCTCAACTTCCCCTACACGGCGGCTGGGCTCCGCCTTGGTTAATAAGGAGAATGAAATCCCTCGCGCGCGGCATTGCGCTGATCATGGTAGACGAGTTTGGGAAAGACGAATTTCTAAGGAGACTCTCAGATCCCTTCTGGTTCCAGTCGCTTGGTTGCGTGCTCGGTTTCGACTGGCATTCATCTGGAGTCACAACGGTCACCACGTCAGTTCTCAAGTCTGTTGTCGTCCCTGAAGAGACCGGCATAGCGATTTGCGGAGGGAAGGGCAGGCACTCGAGGGAGACCCTTGATGAGATATGCCTGCTCGGTGATAAATTTGGGCTTTCCACCGCCAAAATAGAAGGTCTTAGGTACGCAAGCAGGATGGGTGCAAAGGTCGACACTGCTGCGATACAGGCTGGCTACGCACTCTACCACCATTGCTTTGCCTTCACCGAGGATGGGAAATGGATCATCGTCCAGCAGGGTCTAAATACAGAGAAGAAGACGGCAAGGCGGTTCCATTGGGCATCGGAATCGCTCAGCAGTTTTGTTGTCGAGCCCCATAAGGCGATAGTCGGGGTTGATGAGGGGGCGGTTCTAAACATGACCGCCAAAGAATCTGAAGGTTGCAGGGCTGCATCGGTGGATCTCGCGAGGGAGCCGCCTGGTAAGCTGAGGAACAGCGTCGTTACTTTGAGAGACCCATTGCAGCAGACCCTCGGGGAGTGGGCTGGTGGGCGGGTGCTGGTAATGCCCTGGAAGATAAACTGGAAGGCAATGGAGCGTGCCTACAACTCCCAGCCAAAGAACTATGAGGAGCTGCTCGGTCTCGAGGGAATCGGTCCGTCCACAGTTAAGGGGCTGGCCCTAATATCCGAACTAATATACGGCGAGGCTCCCAGCTGGAGGGACCCTGTGAAGTACTCCTTTGCATTTGGGGGCAAGGACGGGGTCCCTTTCCCGGTCAGGCGCAAGGAGATGGATGAGGCAATTGAGATACTCCGAATTGCAGTTGAGTCTGCAAAGATAGGGGACCGGGAGCGGCAGGGCGCGCTGAGAAGGCTCTCAGAACTTGAAAGGAACAACCTGCGCCCTGGTAAAGTCCCTTAATTCTTCGGCTTTCTTGCTGCAAGGGCTTCAGGCGACTATTGGCAATATTTAAATATCGCTTTCACAAATTTCTTTCTACGTCTGGAGGAGGAAAGGGTGCTTAACTTCCGGAGGGCTTGCGTTTATTGAGGCTCTGCTAGCGCACCCTGCAGCTGCCAGGCATTCTGTGATTTCGGAGGTTATGAGAATATGAAAGTGGGAAGAAGGGATAGCCTTTACATCCTCTGATGGTTTTTTCCAGCCAGAGATCGAGAGGATGGGAAGAGAAGAGATAGAGAAACTGCAGAAAAAGAAACTCAAGGCCGCTATTAAAAGGGCCGAAAGGATACCGTTTCTAAGGGAGCGGCTAAGGGAAAAGCGCATAGGCGAGATCTCGGCGCTCAGTGACGTGTCAAAGTTGCCATTTACCATAAAGAAAGATCTGGTGAATGCCTTCCCCTACGGAGCCCTTGCGGTGCCGCTGGAACGGGTCGTCAGGATACACACCTCTTCCGGCAGCACAAACAAGCCTGTAACGTCTTTCTACACGAAGAAGGATTTGGAAACATGGTCAGAGTTGATGGCAAGGGGGCTTGCATGTGCTGGCGCTCGGCGCGGCGACATATTCCAGAACACAACTTCCCAAGGCTTCTTCACCGGGGGGCTCGGGCTGATCCAAGGGGCCGAGAAGCTGGGGCTGACCGTGGTCCCGCTTGGTTCAGCAAACCCCGAGAAGCAGCTTGAGGTCATGGCTGACTTCGGGGTCACTGTATTCCATGCGATACCTTCATTTGCACTAAGGATGATCGAGATGCTTGAGGCGTCCGATGGCCTCAGGGCTTCACTGAAGATACGCATCGGAATCCTTGGAGCAGAGCCCTGGACGAAGGAGATGCGGGCAAAGATCGAAGGAGCGCTCAACATTGGTGCCTTCAACAACTACGGGCTTGCAGAGGTCGGCGGACCAGGCGTTGCGATCGAGTGCCCGTTCAAGTCTGGTCTCCACGTCTGGGAAGACCGCTTTCTCATTGAGGTAATCGACCCGAGCACAGGTGAGCCTCTGGAGGAAGAGGAGGAAGGCGAGCTAGTGATCACCCCTCTCGACAGGGAAGCCATGCCAATCCTCCGTTACAGGACTGGGGATCTAACACGCATAATAGACGGGATCTGCGAATGCGGGAGGACACACCGGAGAATAGAGTGGATGCGTGGCAGGATAGACGACATGGTGAAGATCAGGGGCATAGGCGTTTACCCGTCTACAATCGAAAAGATCATCGCCTCCCACCCAGAGTCCAACGGCAACTTCCAGATCTTGCTAAGCGGCGTCGACGACATAACGGTAAAGCTGGAGGTAAAGAACGGATTCATTTCGGACCAGGCAGCCGTGAACAGGTTGAGGTCATCGATCTTTGAGGAGATAAAGGACGCAACTCTGCTGCGCTCGAATGTAGAGATTTGCCCGCCTGGATCCATACCAAGGAGCGAAGGCAAGGCGAAAAGGGTAGTGGATCTCAGGAGGCTCTGAAATGCTGGAGATATTGGGATCGATAGCGCAGGCGTCCAACCTTAGCCCGATAGGGATCGACTGGTGGATAATTCTCGGCGGGTGGATCCCTGGATTCCTCGGGCTTGCGCTGGCGTTTGTGATATGGGCAAGATCAAGGAGGGATGGCGATGAGTGACCTAATGGACAGCGCACTATATATTGTAGTCATTGCATTCTACATGGTTGCCTTGGCGGCTGTAGGCTGGCTAGGCAAGAAAAAGGTTAGCAGCATAAGCGACTGGTACGTGGGCGGCTTCAAGATCGGCGGGATCGTCATGGGCGTTGCCTTCTTTGCCACATATTTCAGCGCCGTCCTGATGATCGGGTTCGCAGGCTCAGCTAGCAAGTGGGGCATGAGCGCGACCGTGATCGGCATGTGGCACGCCGTCTCAGCTGTGATCGCATTTGCAGTGCTCGCGCCGAGGCTTTCCAAGGCATTCAGGGAGCTCAATGCAATGACATTCTCAGAGTTCCTATCGCTTAGGTACGGCAGCAAGGCACTCCGCTATGCCTCGGCCCTGATCATAGCCATCTTCATAATCCCTTACACTGTGTCCGCATTCATCGCAATGGGCTCTGCCATTTCGACAATTGTTGGCACCCCCTTCTGGATGGGTGTCCTCGTGGCAGGCGCCATCATAGCCGTCTATGTCTTCAGCGGCGGTCTCTTCTCAGCCACCCTCGCTGAATTCATTCAGGGCATTGTGATGACCATAGCTGTAGTGGCCGTGTGGATCTTCTCGTACACGCTGCTCGGAGGGTTTGTGCAGGCGCATGAGGCTATGGCGGCAATTGACATTCGGAGCGTCACTTTCCCTGCCTTCGGCACCAACACGTGGAGCATTATCATCGGTCTCACTGCCGTCATGGGTTTCGGGATGTTCGCCCAGCCGCAGATGGTTCTCAGGTACGCCACAATCTCCAGCAAGATGAACATAAAGCGCGCCCTTCTGATAGCGACATTCGGGTCGCTGCTCTTCCCCCTCGCTGCCTACTCCTACGGCGCCCTCTCAAGGCCCATCCTCGCCTCGTTCGGGATTGATGTCATGACTCTGAAGGACGACCTGATAGTCCCCCTCTTTGTGAAGACTGCATTCCCTCCTTGGCTGTCAGTTCTTTTCCTTGCGGGGATAATGTGCGCGGCGACCTCAACGATCGATGCACTGGTCCACATGACTGCCGGGACGCTCACCAGGGACCTTGTGAGGCCCGCCTCAAAGACCATGTCTGACAAGACTCAGCTGAGGATGACAAAGATGATTTCACTGATCCTCAGCCTGGGGTGCTGCATCATCGCGATCTACCCGCCTGGTCTGATTTACCAGCTTACCGCGTACACCTGGCAGGTTCTTTCGAGCTCGTTCATGGGGCCCCTAGTCATAGCGCTATTCTACAGAAGGGCGAACAAATACGGGGCCTTGGCTGGCCTGGTTGCCGGTTTCGCCTCAGCGCAGCTCTGGTACCTCTTCCTTGCCCCTCCTGTGACCCCGATCTACCCGTTCTTCCCAGGCGTTGCCTTTTCCGTTATAGTTACTTACTTGGTCAGTAGGGTCTCGAGTCAAAAACAAGCCTAACTATTATTATTTTTTTAATATTTTTTAAAATATAAAATAATCTATTTCAAAAATAAATAAAATGGATGTACTATTCTGAACCTGTCTGCCTGAATGCAGGCGGCGGAAGCACCCTGAACTTGACGCTCGTCTTCGTCCCTTTTATAAGGTCCTCCACATCCGATGCAAATGCGATGAGATTGATGTTGATCAGCACAAACCTCCCGTCCCTGGAGCGCCTTAGCCTAATCTCCCCCTCCTTGACCGGGCTGCTCCGTTGGGCAGGCGCTTCTGGCTCGGTCTTCATCCCGATCCCTGATCCGGTCCTCCCCGGGTCGAACCTCGACTCATATTCAATGTATCCCATCTTCCCCGCCTGTTGCCTTGCCTGCGCTTCGAACTTGGGCGCGATGCCCTTTGGCGCGGCTTGGTTCTGCTGCACCTTGATCTCTACCCCTAGCTCCTTTGCCTTGGCCCCCAGCTCGTCCAAGATCTCCTCGGGAACCTCCCACACCTTCTCTTCCCTGTTCCATGTGCTCCCTGAGCCTGAGCTCTTGATCCACTGCACGAGTTCTGGCTTGTACCTGAATGAAACCTTGACCATGTTTGGCAACTCCAACACGATCTCTTTCCTGATGAACTATATATTACATCCCTTTCCATATTATACGCACAAGCATTCAATCAAGGAAGGGTGCTGCAGCTGATTAACATCTACATCGTCGGTCCAGCAGGCTCTGGTAAGAGCACCTTGGTGCAATCCCTAGGCAGCTGGATGGAGTCCAAAGGCTACAGCGTTTCAAGGGTCAACTTGGACCCAGGTGCGGAGTTGATATGTTATCCAGCCGACTTTGACATCAGGGAATATGTGATTGTAACAGAGCTGATGCGAAAGGAGCAGCTCGGTCCGAATGGTGCCCTCATCAGGGCTGCAGAGATTGTTGAGTCTAGACTGGAGGAGATCTCCAAAAGAATAGGATCGTACGGTGCCGACTTCAGGATTTTGGACACGCCGGGGCAGATGGAGATCTTCCTCTTCAGGGGTTTCGGTCCTTCGTTGGTCTCAAAGATAACCGGGAGATCTGTTTGCGTTTTCACAATCGACCCTTCTTTGGCACTGACTAGGCTTGATGTCCCCGTGATTAAGCTGCTTGCACTCGTAATAGAGCTCAGGTTGGGGATCCCCACACTCGAGGTCATGACAAAATCAGACATCCACGGATCCGCCGCTTCATGGCAAACTTTCGAAGGGGTGCCTTTGGCGCAGGTGGAGGGCCTATCTGGAGAGCTGGCGTCGAGCCTATCTTCCGTCGTGGGCGAGCTAGAGAAGAAAAGGAGGCTAATCCCGGTTTCTTCTAAGACCGGGGAGGGGATGGAAGGCCTGTACAAGGCGATCGGCGAGCTGTTCTGCTCGTGCGGCGACCTCACCTAGGGGCTAAAAGCTCGTGGGGACGTCCATCTTCCTTCCTGCAAATGCCCTGAATATGTCCGTCCCGCTTAGGACTCCTATGATCTGCCCGTTGCCGTCTTTGACAGGCAGCCTCCAGACGCCCCACTGCCGCATTATCGCCGCTGCTTTCGCAATGTCCTCCTCGGCATCGACCGTAACAAGTGGAGTGGACATTATGCTGCTGAGCGATACGTCCTTCCCAAGGCTGCCTATTGAGATTACCTTGTAGAGTATGTCGCGCAGGGTGACGATTCCGATCGGCATCTCCCCGTCGGTCACGATCAGGCTGCCCACATTGGCCTCCTTCATGTACTTGCCTGCCTCGTAGGCCGATGTCCTCCTGTCGATGCTCTTCACAGACTTCTCCATCAGGTCTTTTACTTTGACCTTCGCAAGCATCCTGTTCAAAGCTTTGCCGCTGGCAGTCCTCGGTATTGCCTCGACGAATTCGAAGATCCTCGGGACCTTGAAGGCTGCCAAATTCCTCCTACAGTGCTCCTCGAGCTCCTCAGTGGTTGCATTTTCCCCCTCCTTGAGCACCACGAATGCCTTGACATTCTCGCCCCTCACCGGGTCAGGTATCCCGACCACAGCAACCTCCTTTACTTTCGGGTGCTGGTGGATGACCTCCTCTACCTCCCTGGGGAAGACCTTGAAGCCGCTGGCGATTATCATTTCCTTCTTCCTACCAACGATCGTGAGGTAACCGTCCCCATCCAATTTGCCGAGATCCCCTGTGTGGAACCACCCGCCAGAGAACGCCTCCTCGGTTTCGACTGGGCGGTTCCAGTATCCCTTCATCACATTGGGGCCCCTGACCGCGATCTCCCCGACTTCGCCAGGCGGCAGTGCCCTCTCATCGTCGTCTAATATCGCGATCTCTACCCCGGGAATCGGGGGTCCGACCGACCCGGGCTTCCTTCTTCCCCTGTAGGGGTTTGAGGTTATCACAGGGGCGGTCTCGGTCATGCCATATCGCTCGAGTATCTCAACGCCAAACTTCTCCTTAAATTTGCTGAAAGCCTCAACTGGCATCGGCGCGGAGCCAACCGTCCACAGCCTGACCGACGAGACATCATGGGGCGTGCTTTTTTCCTCTAGAAGCTTGATGTACATCGTCGGGACTCCCATGAAGACCGTGCACCTCTCCCGCCTGATCTCTTCTAGGACCTTGGCTGCATCGAACCTCTCGTGGAGGACAACCGTGTAGCCGCAGTACGCCATCCCATGGATTACTATCCCTAGCCCGTGTATGTGGAACATCGGGAGGGCCATCAGCACCTTGTCATTTTCATTAAGCTCCCAGATCTCTGCGAGTGTGCTTATGTTTGACATGAAGTTCTTATGGGTGAGCATTGCCCCTTTCGAGAGCCCAGTCGTTCCGGACGTGTAGCAGATCACCGCAAGGTCTTCCTCCGCATTAGCGCTGGGGAGCGGAGTGTCGTCGAAGTCCTCCAAGACCTTGTAAAAAGACCTGAAACCTTCCGGGACTCTCTCGGATGTAACGATGACCGCTTTCACCGTCTTCAGGTCATTAATAACCTCCTGCACAAACTGCAGGTTTGCCTCCGAAGTCACAACTGCGGCTGCCCCCGAGTCATTTATCATGTGCCTGAGCTCATGCTTCCTGTACATCACATTAAGGGGGACCGTAACGCCACCACACTTTAATATCCCAAAGTGGGCAATTGCAAACTCGGGGGAATTCTGCATGAATATGCAGACCCGATCCCCCTTACCTACACCCAATGCAGAAAGTGCCTTGGCGAACCTGGTGGAGAGCGAGTCCAGCTCCCCAAAGGTATACACCTTATCCTTCCATTTCAGTGCGACCTTGGCGTGGAACCTCTTTGCGGTCGACGAGAACTTTGAGTCAATGCTCAACCAATGTCACCTCCATAACCAACCTTTCCCATTTTTATAAGGTTTGATGATTATAATTATTTATAATAATGGAGCCTGTACCCGCTCTCAGTTTCATATTGAACGAAAATTATAATTATAATTATATATGATANATATGATATTCTACAGAGGAATGCTGATGTCTCTTTCAGCACCGCAAAAGGAAATTGTAGTTGCACTTCTCGAGCTGTATGACAAGAAGCGATCCCTCGTGAAGAGCAAGGAGATCGCAGCGAGAACAGGCAGGGACGAAGGTACCGTAAGGAACATCATGCCAGTCCTCAGGGCGATAGGGCTTGTCGAGGCCATTCCCGGTCCAAAGGGGGGTTACCTACCCACAAGCAAGGCATATGAGAGCTTCAATGTCCCTAGGGGACCAAGGTCGCTCTCCGTTCCGATTTACACAAAGAAAGGGGAGAAGACCGAAGTCACTGTTACCGACATCCTCTTCAAGAGTGTCTTCAGTCCCGACTTCTGCCAAGCCATACTGAAGGTGATAGGAAATCTCTCAAGGTTCAATATAGGCGAAGAGATCGTGATCGGTCCAACGCCCTCAGGAAGGATGGTGATTGAGGGAAAGATCGCAGGCAGGGACGACCTCCACGGCGAGATCCTTCTGGACGTGATAACCTTGATCAGCATCCCCCGCGTCACTGTCAGCGAGGTGATGTCGAAGAGGATAGTCTCCGTGCCCGCGGATGCCCCCATCAGGACAGCCGCTGAGACGCTCTACAAAGAGATGATAAGGGCAGCCCCCATAGTTGAGAATGGCAAACTCGTGGGGATGATCACTAGTTCCGACATCTCGAGGTGCGTAACCGAGGGCAAAATGCACCTGACGATCCGAGAGGCAGCCACCCGGAAACCAGTACTCATAGGCATGGAGGAGGACATGCTCCAGGCAATGGAGAAGATGCAGCGGTCCAGCATCGGCAGGCTTGTCGTTGTCGATGCAGAGGAGAGGCCCGTCGGGATAATCACCAGGACTGACATCCTGCTCAGGATCCTAAAACCCTTTGAGATGATAGATGTAAGGAAACCAGAAAACCGAACACTCTAGTTCAATCCTTAGGCTGGGAGCTGTGGTGCCTTCTCAGGCCTGATCATTTCTGAAACAGCCTTGAGGTCAGGCGGTATCTCGATCGGCTTGCCGCAGACGCTGATTACCTCCTCAGGATCCTTGAGCAGGTGCCCTGTGCAGACACACACGATCTCACTGTCCTTGGGTATCGATCCGGACAGAACCGCCTTCCTGACCCCTGCAACGGAGGCGGCGCTCGCAGGCTCGACCCCGATGCCCTCTAGGCAGGCTATCATCTTCTGGGTCTCGATGATTTCATCATCCGTTACAGAGTCGTAGAGTCCGCTTGAGCTCCTGATGGCATTCACAGCCTTCGGCCAGTTCACCGGATTCCCTATCCTAATTGCAGTGGCGACCGTTTCTGGTGCCTTCACTGGGCTGAGCCTCTCGAGGTTCTTCCTGAGCATCTCCACAACTGGGGCTGCGCCCGCAGCCTGAACCCCGAACATCCTCGGCTTCTCCCTGATCAGCCCCGCGCCTTCCAGCTCGACAAACCCTTTCCATATCGCCGAGATGTTCCCGCAGTTACCCATAGGGACCGCTACGACCTCAGGGACGTGGCCAAGCTGATCGACGAGCTCGAATGCGAGAGTCTTCTGTCCCTCTAGCCTCCATGGGTTTATGCTGTTGAGGAGGTATATTCCCATGCTTCTTGAGATATCCATGACCAGCTTGAGTGCCTGATCAAAGTTCCCCTTGACTGAGATCACCTTCGCCCCATGCATTAGCGCCTGTGCAAGCTTACCCATCGCCACCTTGCCGGAGGGCAATATCACATAGCAGGTGAGTCCAGATCTGGCGGCATAAGCTGCCAGCGAAGCTGAAGTGTTGCCCGTCGACGCGCACGCCACGGCCTTTGATCCTAAGCTCTTTGCCTTTGTGACGCCGACGGTCATCCCCCTGTCCTTGAAGCTCCCGGTGGGATTCCTCCCCTCGTACTTTATGAAAAGGCTCCTGACGCCCGCCCACTTCGCGAGCCTGTCGCACCTGTAAAGGGGAGTTCCCCCCTCGTCCAGCGTTACTATCTCAGCCCCTTCCTCTATGGGGATGAGCTCCCTGTAGCGCCATACCCCGAATGCCCTCTTAGAGAAGTCGTCAAACGTAGCCTTTGGGGCATCCATGCACACCTCGAGCAGCCCCCCGCATTCGTTGCAACTGTATATCACCTCGTCATGACCGAATTCCGCGTTGCAGTCTATGCACCTGAGCCTAACATCAGACAACCTTTGCACCCTCTTCGCTTATCTTGTGGAGCGAGAATTTTGACCTTACGCCTGCAGCGCTGAACTGATCCACCATCCTCTCACCGACCTGCGTTCCCATGCCCTGTGGCACCAGTGCGAAGACCGAAGGGCCTGCACCGCTTATGCTGCAGCCATGTGCGCCCGCCTCCAAGGCCGCTTTCTTAACCTCCAAGAAGCCAGGGATGAGCTTAGCCCTTGCGGGCTCGACTATCCTGTCGCCTGAGATCCCCTCACCTGCCATTTTCGGGTCATTCCTCATGATTCCCATCAAAAGTAGGGCAAAGGAGCCCATCTGCGAAACAACCGTCCGCAGCATAACCGACGCTGGGAGGACTTCCCTGGCTAGCCTCGTCTTGTCCTGGGCGAGCTCCACCTCCGGTGCCACCTCCACAACCTCCACGCCCACTAGCGGACGGAGCTTCATAACCTTGATGGGATCGTAGCGGAGGATCGCAATGATCCCCCCGAGAAGGGACGGTGCCACATTGTCCGCGTGCGCCGAACCGCACGCCGCCCTCTCCCCCTCCATCGCGCATTCGAGAACTTCAATCTCGCTCAGGGTGCCGCCTAGAAGGAAATTCGCGGCGAAAGCGCCAGCAGCCGAGGAGGCTCCCGAGCTGCCCATTCCCATTCTGGGAGGGACCCCCTTCTTGAGGAGCATCTTGAGTCCATAACCGGTCACACCCGCCCTTCTCAGGACCGCCCTTGCCGCCACCATGGAAGAGTTCTGGTCCGGTTCTGCTGATATAGTGTCCCCGCCTATCCCCTCGACCTCTATCTCGTCACTGGCAGACTTTATCAGGCTGGCCCGAAGAAAATCCCTCGGGCTGTCCAATGCCATCCCCATGAGATCGTAACCAGGCCCAAGATTTGCTATTGTGGCGGGGGCAGATACCTCGACGGTTCTCACAAGCCAAAACCTCCTCTCCAGATTAGATTTTCCAGGTAATTAAGGATTAGCCATTCCTATCCTAGGCAAATCGATTGTTTTTTGACAGCATTAGGATCATGGAGTAAGGATTCCTTAAATTATTTTTATCATTCACGAAAATCATATTAGGACCTGCTAATGATAATTATCAGGTGAAATTTTTGCCAGAAGTAAAGGTCGCAAAGGTCTCTGAAATCCCTCCAGGAACGAAAAAGAGCATCAAAGCTTCCAAGACCAGGGTGCTGGTATCGAATGTTGATGGTAAGTTTTACGCGACGCAATCTGTCTGCAGCCACCTGAATAACCCGCTCTTCACTGGGCGGCTCCAGGGGAATACGATCTGGTGCGACATGCATTGGGCCGCCTTCAACGTGACTACGGGCGAAGTTGTGAAGCTCCCGGACGGATACTCCTTGGATAAGATACCGCCACTGAAGACCTACCCTGTGCGTGTCGAGGGCGACGACATAATAGTTGAAGTACCTGAGTGAGTATTTTTCCAACTTTTTTACCAACGTAGCGCAGAGCCCGTGCCCCCCACTGAAGGGATGGGGGATGTAAGCGCGCATTCTCGTCAATTTGGCTGAGCCAATGCATAAATTTAAATCCCAGCCTTCTTCGTTTTTATCGAAGGTGCCTTGGTTGGGGACAAATCTCAAGTTCTTTAGCAAGAAGCAGGAAGAGATCCGTCTGACTCCTGAGGTCGTTGCCGAAAGGGAAGCACTGCTCAGCCAGCCCGTAGAGCCAGTGGACTTGGATAAGGCGGTCACTATAAAGGATCTCGTCGAGTCATGGAAGGGGTGCGGGATCCAGTCTAGGAGTCTTGCCGAGTGCGCCATGGTATACGAGAACATGCTGACGGATCCGGACCGCCCGACCGTGATGATAGGGCTATCTGGGGCACTCATAGCCGGCGGTCTCCGCAAAGTCCTCAGCGCTATGATTAAGAAGGGCATAGTCGATGTGATTGTCTCCACGGGAGCCATCCTTTACCAGGACTACTACACCGCAATGGGATACAGGCATTACAAGGGCACACCAAATGCTGACGATTCCATTCTGCACGATCTGTACATCGACCGGATATACGACGCCTATGTCGATGAGATAGGTTTCGTCAAATGCGACGATGCCATATCCGAGTTCTGCACAACACTCGAGCCAAGGCGCTACTCGACTAGGGAGTTCCTTTACGCCTTGGGCTCCACAATAAGGGATGAGGACTCTATACTTTACAATGCCTACAAGTACGGCCTCCCGGTCTTCTGCCCCGCGATAGCAGACAGCTCGATAGGCATAGGCCTGGCTGGCTACTACAGGTGGGCTAAGGAAAACGGCGTCGCGACGTTCGTTTTAGACGTCATGCAGGACAACTTTGAGATAGCCCAGATCGTGCTCAAGTCAAAGAAGACTGGCTCCATATACATAGGGGGCGGCGTCCCGAAGAACTACATCAATGACGCCGCTGTTATGCTTGACTACACCCGCGGGCACTCTTACGCATTCCAGATCACAGCCGATGCCCCCCACTGGGGCGGACTCACTGGCAGTACCCTCGACGAGGCGAAGTCCTGGGGCAAGGTGTCAGCCAAGGCAACGCGTGCCACAGTTTACACAGAGTCCACAATCGGTCTTCCCCTAATAGTAGGGTACATACTCCAGAAAGGCGTCCACTCTGGGAGGAAACGGCTAAAATTCAACTGGAAAGAGAATGGTCTGGATATCGACCAATATTAGATTGTATTACATTTCCCGACTCGCCCGACCCTCAACCACTTCCAGAACCCTTGGATTCAGACACTTCCGCTTTCGAGGTAGTCCATGCTGCCGGGTCTGTAGCCCTCCAAGTCAAGGCTTACGCCCCTGAAGCCTATTTTCTTGAACTCCTCCACGATCTCCTCTCTCAGATCCCGATCGACCGCCCTGCCTATCTCCGCAGGATCGACCTCGATCTTGGCTACAAGATCAATTACCCTGACCCTTGCTGTTCTGAAGCCCCTGCTCCTGAGGAACTGTTCGCCCCTCTCGACCATATTCCCTTCTTCCCTTGTAAAGCGGTGCCCGAACGGAAACCTCGTTGCAAGGCATGAATTGGAAACTTTTTCCACACTCAGTCCAATCATTGCCGAGATTTCGTAAGACTCCTTTTTGCTGATCCCGACCTCAGCGAGTGGGCTCCTTATGCCCAATTCTCTGAGCGCCTTGATCCCAGGACGGGCCGCCCTGAGGTCGTCAGAGTTCGTGCCGTCGACGACCAGCCCCACCCCGCACCTCTCCGCTGCGTCCCTTATTTCCTTCATCATCGCGTACTTGCACAGGTAGCATCTGTCCTGCGGGTTCCTCAAGACTTTATCAGGCAGTCTCAGCTCTATTATCTCGTGCCTTATGCCCACCTCCCCTGCGCTCTTCTTCGCCCTCTCGATATCCCAATCGCCCACGAACTCGGTCATCAAAGTTATTGCGATCGCCCTGTTGCCAAGAGTCCTTGCCGCTACAGCAGCTACCAGGGTGCTGTCCACACCGCCTGAGAAAGCAACCGCTGCGCCGTCCTTGTCGGAGAACCAGCGCTCAAGCCCCTTCAGCTTGCCGTCCAGAAAGTCGTATCTGCAGCTCAATGCGGGATCACCTGCATGTCAAGCACAACTTGGTAGTTTCTCCTGCCTATGCTCCTGACAACCTTCCCTTCGCATCGTATCATTTCAGCGGACATCTCCGCGGACTCGAGAATTTTGGTCTTGGCTCTGTCCACAGCCTCGGTCTTGTTGTTGCCTCTCTCATGGGTGTAGACGTGGATCCACCCCTTGCCCCTGAGCATTCTTACCGCTTCCCCCAGATAGGCTTCAGCAAGCTCCGGCAGGGGCATCAGCACCCTGTCTGCACTGCGCTCCAGCTCCGCAGCAGCCTCCCTGGCGTCCGCAAGTATGGGTATGACTTTCCCGTTGAGCCTGTTCTGTAACACATTCTCGATCATAAGCTCGAATGCATTCGGGTTGTTGTCAATCGAGAAGACCTTCGCCCCCTTAGACTTGGCTATGATTATCGAGAAGGTGCCGACCCCTGCGAACATATTCACGACCGTCTCCCCATGAGCAACGAGATCTGCAACCCTCCTCCTCTCATTCGAGAGCCTGGGAGAGAAGTAGACCTTCCCGATATCAACAAAAAATTTGCAACCGTGCTCTGAATAAACCGTCTCAGTAGATCTCTTCCCTGCCAGCCAATCCAACCCTCTGACCCTGTCTCCTTGCCTAGAGGGCGCGGTCTGCATATAGACCGAGTCCACGCCGAGCTTGGTGAGGACCCTCTCCCCGACCTGGTGCCTTATCGCCTGCCACTCCCTTGGTATCTTGATCACTGCAATCCTGCCTATGATATCCACTCCCTTGAGGGCCTTGCTCAGGTCCTCGCTTCCAACGAGCCCCTCTACCGCCTCAAGGACAGCGCTCTTCCTCAAGGCATATCCCCTCAGTACCTAGGCTTCAGAACGATCTTGGTGCCCAGCTTCTCCTCGATCTTTTGGAGTTTCTTCCTGGTCCTTCTGGCTACCATCGATATCCTCTCAGGGGGGACAATAACCCTTACTTCGCCTTCCCCAGCCTCGATCTCCACCTCTTCCATGTCGAGGTACTTGCCTAAAATCCGGCTGATTATCGGTTTGATCGACTGCGTGCCCCTGACCTCGCGGCGTTTCACCGGAACGACAAAAGTCCTCTCCCCGAATACATACAGTTCGTATTCGACCTCCCCGTCGAGGAAGTTCCTTACTAAAACAACGGGGCGGGTCAGGTCCGACTCGGTCAGTCCGTGCGGTATCTTCACGCTCGTCTCGAGGTCGTACACCTTTTCGACATTGCCGTTGTTGATGAATATTACCGTGTCGATCACCGAAGGTATGACTCCGAGCTCGACCCTTCCGATGAATCTCTGGATCGAGTCGATTGGGGAGGTTGCGTGTATCACTCCCACCATGCCCACGCCTGCGAGCCTGAGGTCGGTGAAGATCTTGAAGTCCTCGGTGTCCCTCATTTCATCGAAGAAGGTGTAGTCTGGCCTGCTCAGGAGGAGAACATCGTGCAGCTCCTCTGAGGAAGAATGCGTCTTGGAGTACTCTGTTGCCAGCTTCGGCAGGCTCAGATCCCGGGGGGACTCGATTGTCTTTATGATCTTGTTCTCCCTCAGGTAGAACTTTGCGAGTGCTTGGGCGAAGGTAGTCTTACCCATGCCGGGGGCGCCCGAGATCAGTATCCCCTCCGCTCTTTCCTTGAACCTGTTCAGGAGCTTCTCAGGGAGGTCATAGTCCTCGATCTCGAGCTCAGCCACCTTCTTGGTTATTGTGACCTCGAGCCTGTCGGAGAAAGGCGGGAAGGTGACTATCACCCTGCTGTCCTTCACCATCAGTATGTGCGATCCCTCCCTCTTGACCTCAAGGAACCCTTCGCCTGCCTCGGCCCTCTCATGGATGTCCTGGATTATCTTCTCGAGTTCGGTCTTGCTCATCGGCTCTTTCCCAACATCTATGAGCTTCCACCTGCCGGGCTTCCCTACCTTCGCCCTGGGCTGGATCCCCTCCTTGAGGTGCACCGACATTGTATCCTTGTCGAAGAATCTCAGGAAGAGCGGCTCTCCGGTGATGCGCGTCCTCCCCTTTATGACGCTTAGCCCAACCGACTCCGCTGTCTTGGCAAGGTTCTCATTTGAAGTGACGATCGTGTAGCCCTTCTCCATCGCGAGCCTCAAGACAAACTCATCCGGGTCTTCCCCCAGCCTCTCCCACTTCTCGACCTGGATCTCGATCCCTACGCTCTCAGCGCAGTTCTTCAGCTTCTCAAGCTCCTCGAGAGGGATCAGATCGCCCTTCTCCGAGCTCTTCCTTATGGCGTTAAGGACCGCACCGGGGATTATGATCCCCTTCCCGATCTTGCCGGCACTCACGAGATCTGCGATGAAGCCTGAGCTTATTGATGATACGTCTGGAATAACTTCTTCGGACATTTAATGGACCTTTATGAGTCTCTATGAGGAGACAATATAAAATTTTCCCATAAAAGTAGAAGGCTTTTGAGCACCTTATGTTCAATCAGCCCGTAGGCAATCTTCCTCGTAGTAACTTTCCATGGAAGCAAGAATTAATCTAATAAGCAGAGTCTTCCAAAAAATCAATGGTC
>MAGV01000074.1:18439-27435 GCA_001717015.1 Candidatus Methanosuratincola petrocarbonis (ex Vanwonterghem et al. 2016)
AAATTGGTAGGTTGTGCCGCCTTCATATATGACGATTCTGTCCTGAAGTATGATTTCGGGAGCGGACACCCATTCAAGGTCCGGAGAGTCAGAATGGCAAGGGATCGCCTCTTAGGCTATTCCCAGGATCTGTATGTTGAAAATGCGCGGAGCGCCTCTCGCGCCGAAGCCGAACTTTTCCACGAGCCAGGATACCTCGACCTCGTCAAACGTTTTTCAGCCACTGGCGCTGGGCTTCTCGACGGGGGCGACACACCTGCGTTCCGCGGATGCTATGAGGCTTCCCTGAGTGTGGTGGGTGCCACCTTGCGTGCGGTCGAACTCCTCCTCGAGGGCAAATATGCCCACGCCGCTAGCTTTGCTGGGGGTCTCCACCATGCCAGTAGGGGCAGCGCCTCTGGCTTCTGCATAATGAATGACTGCGCGGTCGCATTGGCATTGCTGAGAAAGCTCTTCAGTAAGGTCGCCTATGTAGACCTCGACGCTCACCACGGGGACGGGGTGATGTACGGCTTCTACTCCGACCCGGGCGTGGTCTGTGTCGATGTGCACCAGGACGGGAAGACCCTCTTCCCTGGGACGGGTAGCCACCTCGAGGCGGGATCTGGGGAAGCCAAGGGGACCAAGCTCAACATCCCGCTCCCTCCAGGATCCGCTGACGATGTCTTTGTCTCCCTGTTCAGCGAGCTCGCAGTGCCCTTCCTCGAGGAGGCGAAGCCTGAATTCATAATCGTGCAGTGCGGGGCGGACGGTCTGAAGGGAGATCCCCTCGCTGGGCTCTCATTCACCCAGCACGGGTATCTCAAGGTGATCGAGATGGTGCACGAGATCTCACACAGGATCTGCGGGGGGAGACTCGTTCTGGTTGGCGGTGGCGGCTATAACCCTGAGGCTGCGGCAGAGTGCTGGGCTGGCGAGTACATGGTCCTCTCCGGAAGAGCCCCTATGTGTGCCTCTAACCCTTCGACATCGCTCCCCTCAGTGATGCGCAAGGCTGAATCGGTCAGGTCGGCGATCAGGGAGAGTCACCCTTCTTTCTCAGGCTAACTCTTTCACCATGAACGGGGATGACCTGATCTTCGTATAGCCCTTTTTTCGGTAATACTCTCTAACGCCAGCGCCGGGGAGGACGACGATCCTCCTGCAGTCATACTTCTCCAACGCAATCTCCTCCGCCCTCTTTAGGAGCTCTGTACCCCACCCGTGGTGCTGGAAGCCTCCCTCGTCCCTCTTGCCCACTGGTATCTGCTTCCCATAGACGTGGAGTTCCCTGATGACGGCTGCGCCCCTCGCCTCCTTCCTGTGTGCCCATTCAGATGGCACCCTGAGCCTCAGGAAGCCAATCAGGAGGCCGCTCTTCTCGTCCACAACCGAGATGAACTCCTCCTGACCCCCTCCTGCTCCGTAGGTTTGGATCCTGATCTTCGGATCAGGACTGGATATCCTGAGCCCCTTTGCCTCTGCGAGCCCTATCTCCCTGCACCTTATGCACCTGCACCTGCCGCCCTCCCGGGAGAGCCTTTCCTCCACAAGTTCCCTCAGGTTGCTAGCCCTCACCCCGTCAACAATGATCTCTGCCGGGACGTCCCTCTGGATCCTCGCAACCCTGACCCATTCTGGGAAGTGCTCGGATGCCTTCTTAATCAATTCTGCAGCCTCTTCAACGCCCATTGCCCTGTATCGCCCTCCCTTCCAGAGCTCGAAGAGCCCTGTTTCCTCGATCACGAGCGTAGGGTAGATCTTGAGGTAGTCTGGTCTGAAATCCGGATCCTCAAAGATCCTCTCCAGGTCCTCTAGATCCTCGTCTGCGCCCCTCCCTGGCAGGCCTGGCATCATGTGGTACCCGACCTTCAGCCCCGAATCCCTCAGGATCCTAGTAGCCGAGATCACATCCTCGACGCTGTGCCCCCTGTTCGCGAGCAAAAGGACCCTGTTGTCCAATGCCTGGACACCCATCTCCACCAGGGTTGCGCCAAGCCATATCATCCTGTCCGTCTGCCTCTCGCCAGCCCAGTCTGGCCTCGTCTCGAGGGTGATCCCCGTGCACCTGACCCTTGCAAGCTCGTTCTCCTCCNCTCCATTGCTTCTTCCAGGTACTGCCACCTCCAGCCTTTCACTTCAGGGAAGTCATTCATCGCCTGGAAGCACCTGGTCATGAACCACTCTTGGTACTCGAGATCCGCTGCTGGGAAAGTGCCTCCCATGATGATCAGGTGTATTTTGGAGGGCGTATGCCCGATCGCCTCGTATTGGTCGATCCTGTACCTCACTTGGAGGTATGGATCAAAACCCGTCTGGAGGCCGCGCATTAGTGCCGGCTCTTTGCCTAGATAGCTCTGCGGGGTTCCCGATTCGACCCCACCGGGGCAGTACAGGCACGGTCTCTCCTTTGGGCACCTCGAGGGCTTGGTCATTACAGCGACTGTGTAGATCCCTGAAGCCCCCCTTACCTTCTTCCCCCTGAGTAGTTCACGCAGCCGGCCCTCACCCTCCCTCAGGTACCTCGCGACCTCGTGATCCTTCAGAACCCTGGCAAGCCCTTCCTCTTTGCAGACCCTGTATTTCAGACGGGCCAGCATATCCTTCCCCACTTGGCCCTTCTTGAGCTCTTCTATGATCCTCCTTGCAGCCCTCTCCTCTAGGGCTCCTTTTGGCGATTCCATCAGTGTCAAACCTTCTCGGCGAGTACTACCCAGTTCTCCGGGAGCCTTCCCCTTATTCTCTCCCCGTATGATTTGATTATCCTGAATCCCGATCTCCTGACCGTCTCCTCCAGTTCCCGCTTTGTGAAGAGGTGGTAGAACCTGCCTCCTTTCTTCCCCCACGGGACAATCAGATCGCCAAGTTCCCCTCCGCTCAGGGGGCTGGAGATGATGCCTATACCCCTTCTCAGGAACCTAGTCTGGAGGATGGACCAGGCCGTAACCAGGACCCGCCCCCCGCATTTTGTCACCCTCCTAACCTCCGCCATCCCCCTCAGCCTGTTCCCCTTGCCCCTTATGTGGTGTATGACCGCCACGAGCGCTACAGCGTCGAAAACCCCTTCCCTGAAAGGGAGGTGGAGTGCGTCGCACCTGACCTCCGCCATCCCCAGCTGGGAGAACCTCTTCCTCAGCGACTTGAGCATTCCGATCGACAAGTCTGCTGCGACAACGTAATACCCGAAGGATGCCAGCGCGGCCGCGTTTCTCCCTGTGCCGCAGCCAAGATCGAGCACCATGCCCCCGCCTCNTCCGCGATCCTGTCGTAAAGCTCCCCGAGCTCCCTTCTTCCTGAAGAGCACCCCACGAGATTCACCCTTTAAGGGCTCCCGATTTCTCCTGACAGGATCGCGTCGGCTATCTCAGCAAAACCTTTCCCGAATGCGGACTTGGAGACGTAGTCCGCCTCCTTCTTGATCGACTCGTCCCCGTTGGCTACAACGCACCTGATCCCGGCGGCGCGCAGAAGCTCGGCGTCGGTCAAGCTGTCCCCTACGCCTACCACCTCCTCCCTGCCGAGCCCCGCCCACCTCAGCGCCTCGAGGAGGCCGACACCCTTGTCGACCCTCTTGTCCAGGATGTGGTATGCGAATCCACTGTCAATGACCTTGATCCCTTCGAATTTGTTCACTTCCGACACCACTTTGTCGTAATCGATCGTTCTCATTATTGCGGCATCGACAAGCCTGTGCGGGTTTGACCAAGCCTCCCTGATCAGATCGCCATATACTGCCCTTAGGTGATCAATTGCCTTCCTGCCGAGCCCCCTCTCGCCTAGGATCTTTATCTTCCCTCTGTATTCGACGACCCCTCCATTCTCCGCGACCGTCGGTCCAGTGCACCCTATGTACCTGGAGAGCGCTTTGAGTATGCAGAGCGCGTTACCCGAGCAGAGGATTACCTTTATTCCCCTCCCCTCGAGCTTTCTTATCGCCTCGATCGCCTCGATGTCGATTATTGAGTTGTCATCTGTGATCGTCCCGTCTACGTCGGTGGCAACGGCTCTTATCATCGCAAACCACTTTCCTAGTTCATGGGCTGAGGAGTCGTGTTTTGAGATCTTCCTCTAGCTTATCTGGTTCCATTAGCCCCCCCAATCTGTGGATCTCCCTGCCATTCCTGAAGAAGATAAATGTGGGGGTGACATATACTTCATAATCCTCTGGCTTCTTCCTGTTCTCCCTCATGTTAAGCTTCGCAAAAGCCGCCTTGCCTGCATATTTTCTCGCGAGCTCCTCGTAAATTGGCGCCATCTCGCTGCAGATGCTGCACCAAGGGTCCCAGAACTCCACGACAGCAACCGCGTTCCTGTCTATGTAACTGTCAAAATCCTTGTCTGTTAATTCCACAAGTGAAGACATTCTTTGATGAACCTCCTTCATTTCCCTTCTAAAAGGGTATCCATAGGACCTATTTATCTTTGCATTCATCTGATGAAATATCCGCTTTAGAATTTTTTAGATAAAAACCTTTAAAAAGATTGAAATCCAACCATTATTGGATATTGAGGTTTCTCGTGATGCCCCAGCTGAGGCTGCTTGGCGCAGGACGCGAGGTAGGGCGCTCATGCATACGCCTTGACGTGAATAACCATCACTTTCTACTTGACTGCGGTATTGACCCCGCTGCCACCGGACCAAAGGCATTGCCTGATTTCTCAGGAACGAGCATAGAAAACTTGGATGCCGTATTTGTCTCCCACGCGCACCTTGACCACACCGGGGCCATACCAGAGCTTGTGAGAAGAGGCTTCAAGGGCAAGGTGTTCATGACCCTGCCCACCCTTGCGCTCGTCAAGCTCCTCTGGCAGGACGAGCTGTCGATAATGGAAAGGGAGTGGCTTAAGGAGGATCGCCTTTGGTCTTCCAAGGAGATGCACCAGGTGCTGAACAAGTTGGCAGTCCCGACGACCTACCACGAGGTCTTCAAGCTCGACTCGATAAGCGTGAACTTCCACAACGCGGGCCACATATTGGGTTCGACGATGACTGAGATTATGTATAAGGGCTTCAGGCTGGTATACTCAGGGGATCTGGGGACCTCCTCCAACCACCTCAGGTACTGGCGCACTGAAGACTTGGTCTACCCGGATGTGCTGATATGCGAGGGGACCTACGGGGGGAAGAACAGGAAGAGCAGGGAGGAGACCGGCAAGGAGTTCATTGACTCCGTCAGATCGACGATAGAGTCCGGCGGGAAGATACTCATACCAACATTCTCTGTGGGGAAGGCGCAGGAGATCCTCAAGATACTGAAGGACAGCTGGAACAAGATCCCGAACGTTGAGGTCTACTTGGAGGGCATGGCAATCGAAACGCTCCGGATCTATGAGCAGTTCCTGATCTATATGGACGACAAGGTGAGGCGGGCATACCTCTTCAACAACATCAACCCATTCAGGTGGGAGGCCCTCCGGACCTTCAAGAGCATATCGGAAAGGAAACGCCTCTACCAGAGGGACTGCGCATGCATAATACTTGCGCCCTCGGGGATGCTGAGGGGCGGGTGGAGCGTCTGGCACATGATAAAGATGGCGCCGGATGAGAAGAACCTGATTGCCCTGTGCGGTCATATGGAGGAAGGGACTACTGGACACCAGCTCATGTCCGGAGTGAGGAGCTTTACTCTGAGGGACATGATATCAAAGGAGTCTAAGGAGGTCAATGTCAGCTGCAAAGTGGCCCACTTTGACATCTCTGCCCACGCAATGCACAACGAGCTGTGCAACTACATCTCGAGGATAAAGCCCGAGAGGCTCGTGCTAGTCCATGGCGATGAGGAAAGCCTCAAGGCTCTTGCAGAGTCGGTCAAGCAGCACACTGGCGAGATCATCATACCATCCGTAGGAGAGACTGTTGATCTCGAACACAGGTCCCAGAGCAGCACGCAAGAGATCCATGTCGAGGTCCCTATTTCTCAATCAACCTCGATTATCGTGCCAAAGAGCTTTTCCTTGCGGGTTAAGCACCGCGGTAAGGAGAGGTTCATGCGGGCAGAGGACATCCGCTCACTGTTAAACACCAAGTGAGGATCATCCGTGGAAGTATTCTGAGACAACCCCACTACCCTTCTCTCTGCCAGGAATCCCCGCCGCGTCAGCCCTGCATTGCCGGCAGAGCCTGAACTGCGGTAAGTACTTCTCTGCGACATTCCTCGCTTCCTCGAGCTCTTGGCATGTCGGTCTCCTGTGCTCCTTGAAACCATGCTGCGGTATGAGCGGTATTATGTTCATGAGGCTCGCGCCCCTCTTTAAGGCCTCCTCTGCAATGCGGGGGATCTGGTCATCGTTGATCCCTGGTATCAGGACGGTGTTTATCCTGACTACTATGCCCCGTTTAACAAGCTCTTCAATCCCGCGGAACTGCTTCCGTATCAGCAGCCCTGCACCATCGGCGCCGTAAAGCGTCTCTCCCTTATACCTCACCCACTCATAGATCTTTGATCCCACTTCCGGATCAACAGCATTTATTGTAACTGTGACAGTCCTGACCCCGCTGTCCTTCAGTTTCTCCGCAACATCCTCGAGCAGCAATCCGTTCGTTGAGAGGCACAGTATGAGGTCAGGGTAGCTTTCTTTTATCCGTCCAAGCACCCTGTAAGTTGCCTCGTTCTCGAGCGGGTCTCCGGGCCCGGCTACGCCCACAACCTTCAGGTTGGGGTTGCTCTTCACCTCTGCCTCTAGCCTCTTGAACGCCATTTCGTCGTCCATTATGCGGGCTGCAATCCCCGGCTTCTGCTCGCACTTGTCAATCTTCCTCACACAGTATCTGCATTGGATGTTGCACCTTGGCGCTACAGGCAGGTGGATCCTTGCGGCTGTGAAGTGCGCCTTCACACCAAAGCAAGGGTGAGCTGCTGTTAGGTGAGCAAACTTTGAGCCTACCCCGGCCCACTTAGGGTTCTCTTTGTCCGACATGCATTCCCCCTCTAACTTATTTAATAACGGTGTTATATATTATGCGGTCCATTTTGTGTAGGCGTCCGCGAGCCTCTTGAGCGCGCCTGCAAAATCCCTGCTTACAACATACTTCGATTCCGAGATCCTATACTCGAGTATGCCCAACGGCAAAAGGTAGTCCTTGATAACGGTGTAGGCCGCGCTCCTCCTCCGCTTTTTAAGCCTCTCGTTGATGTAGTCTGACAGCTCCTGGGTTGTCACCCACCTGGGATACCCCCTGTTCTCGCGATCGCTCTTGATCTTTATCCATTCAAGTATGAGGGTAGCTATCTCCTTATAGGACTCGGCATTAGTGAAGACTATCTCTGCGATCTCCTTCAGGCCCATGTTACTAGAGACGTTCGAGGCAATGAAGTACATCTTGCCGGATCTCTTGGCTCTTCGGACGATCCTCCGAGGCAACGTGGCAACCCCTGTGTTATGATCTGAATTACGACCATGGAGACCTAATAACGCTTGCCATTTGTTACACAGATCTAGAAAGATATTTCAGTTTGCGTGCACTCTTTCTAAGTGAGGAGGCTCATTTTTGCCAAAGCCACAATTCAATGATCGCAAGGAAGCGCTTTCAGGTCTGGAGCTCGAGAAGGTGCTGTACGACGCGTCAGAGAGGCTCTCGTCCCAGATCCTCTCTGGAATCAACCCGGAACGGGGGCTGAGCCTGACAATCGATGTATGGGAGCTCGAGAATTTCCTCCTCCCTTCGCTTAACGCCGCGGTCAACGAGATCCGGATATTTGACGAAATGAAGGCGGAGGACTTCTCTTTCGAGCTGAAGCGCAGGCGCAACACTCTTACGCACGATCTTGTTAACCTGCTCATAGAGTGCCTCAGGGACGCCTACAGGGAAGATATTGCGGTTGAATATTCCGCGACAAAGGTTGTTACGATCAGGTTTCTCAAGAAGGTAGAGAACATCTCCGCCGTGAGGAAAGAATTCGCCAACAGGGTGTATGAGGTGCTACGGCACCTCCTCGGGAAATGAAACAAAAGGTACCCGTTTTTTAACATGCAGCACCAAGTTTAAAGTATGGGCCCTTCGGTAGAACGCCTCTTCTCGCCCCAGTCTGTCTGCATCATCGGGGCTTCTAGGGATCCCGAAGCCTGGGGTCATGTCCTGCTCCGTAACATTTTGAATGGGGGATTCCGCGGCAAGATCTATGCAGTGAATCCGAGAGCGGATGAAGTGCTCGGGATACGTTGCCACAAATCCGTGATCGAACTGCCTGAGGAGATTGACCTTGCAGTGATAGCGCTGCCTAGCAGCCTGGTTTATGATGCGGTAGTTGAGTGCGGGGAGAGGGGCGTTAAGTTCGCAATTGTGGTCTCAGCTGGATTCGGGGAGTCTGGGCACTCTGAGCTTGAACGCAAGGTTATCCAGGCAGCAAAGGCACGCGGGATCCGGGTTATCGGTCCTAATTGCATGGGAGTATACAGCTCCCACTCGGATCTAGTTTCGACCTTCACTTCCCTCGTGCCCCCAAAGGGAGGGATCTCGTTTGTATCCCAGAGCGGTGCTGTAGGCACAACCGTCCTGGCTTGGGCAAAGGAACACGGTGTTGGATTCAGCAAGTTCGTGAGCATTGGGAACGAATCCGACCTTTCCATCCCTGAACTTCTGGAGTACTTTGAAAATGACGAAAGCACGCGCGTGATCGCACTTTATTTGGAGACGGTCCGTAATGGTCGCAGTTTTGTCTCTTCTTTGTCCTCCTGCACCCTGAAGAAGCCAGTCGTTGCGATGAAAGTGGGGACAACGTCTGCGGGTGTTGCGGCAGCATCATCACACACTGGTGCCATCGCAGTCGAGGACAAGATTGTTGAGGGAATATTCAGGCAGTTCTCAGTGATCAGGGCGAGGGATCCCGGGGAGCTCTTCCGGATATCCTTTGCATTCTCGAGCCTTCCCATCCCTGCAGGGCGCAATGCCGCCGTGGTTACGACCGGAGGGGGGTGGGGGATAGAATGCGCCGACGCCCTTGAGACGAGGGGGATCGTGCTGCCTCCGCTCCCAAAGCCGGTTTTTGAGGTTGCGGACAAAGTGCTTCCGGAGTTCT
>MAGV01000074.1:27527-32008 GCA_001717015.1 Candidatus Methanosuratincola petrocarbonis (ex Vanwonterghem et al. 2016)
ACCCTGATCAGATCCGAACTTGAAGCCGCTAAAGAGATCTCGGGGCTGGTCCGCACCACAAATAAGCCGCTCTTTGTGGTTGATCTGCTGGGTCCTTCCCAGAGTGCAGCCTCGCGCGCATTCATAAAAGCAGGGATTCCTGTATTTCCTAATGCATCATCTGCAGCCGAAGCAGCATCCGCAATGGTAAGGTATTCCGAGTTCAGGAAGAGAAAAAGCCTCAGAACCTGATCCTCAGGTCCTCCTTCACGACGTTAAGCGCAATGCTTGTGACAGTCCTCTTGATCGACTGGATCTTCAGCACGTCTTTTATGAATGTGTTCAAGTCCTCTCTATTCTTGAACTTACCAATTGCTATTATGTCGAACTCCCCTGTAGTGTCATAGACGGCTATTATCGACTTGGAGGTCGCGAGCTTCTCCTCGACCTCGACTATCTTTTCGCCCTCGACCTGCATGAGCACTATTGCTGTCAGTCCATAGCCTAGTTTCTCAGCATCGACAATAGCCGAGAAACTTTTGATCAGCCCGATTTCCTTCAGCCTCTTTATCCTATTGTGCACCGTTCCGACTGAAAGGTTCAGTTTTTCGGCGATATCCCTGTAGCTGGTCATCGCGTCTTCTTGAAGCTCCCTGAGTATCATCAGATCAGTCTCATCATAAAGCATTCTTTCACCTCCCTAAGGCTCCAATGGCGAGTCCTTCAGCTTCCTAAGGACCACGTGCGTCTTCGTCGTCTTTGTGAAGTCCATCGAGCGCACCCTCTCTATCACCCTCTCAAGCTCCTTCACATCCTTGCATGTGACTTTGATCAACAAATCGAAGTCACCAGTCACAGTGTAGAGCTCGGATATCGCCGGGTCGTTCAGGAGCTCTGAGCCAGCAACAGGGCCCATCTCCCCGCCTACATCCACCCCGACAAACGCAGTGACCCCTTTTCCCAACTTCTCAGGATCTATCTTGATGGTGAATTTGGTGATTATCCCCTCGTCGAGGAGTTTCTTGACTCTCCTCCTAATGGCAGTCTCGGAGATCCCCACATTGCCCGAGAGGTCTGTGTATGAAATCCTCGAATCCTCCTGAAGCAGCTTGAGTATTTTCATGTCGATCTCATCCATGATTGAACACTCCGCTATGCCAAAGAGATTAATGCAATTTAAATCTTAAAAGAGTAGTGTTGCAATAGGTATTGGCAGATGGTTGCAATGAGCAAATCAGTCGTACTAAAGGTTCTGCTCCTCGTCCTTGTGGGCGTCCTCTTCTCCTCATTCCTAGCCTCCGATGCATGGCGTTCATCCCAAAAAAACCTTGTTGAGACCTTCAACACCACTTTCTGGGATAGTGGGGCTGAGTATCCGCCGTTGGAGATGAATGTGAGCCATATCGGGAACTCCACGGTCGGGGAAGTCGTGCTGGAGGAATATGAGGCATTCTTCAACAGCCATATTTTCAACGGCACCACGATAAGGATACACACAGTAATACTCAAGCCCCCGGGTGATGACCTGCCGGCGATCTTGCTTCTGCACGGAACTGGCGGCTCGTATTTGCAGCTGCTCCCGTACGGGAGGGCGCTATCCTCCCATGGATATGTTGTCATGCTCATGGATTCGCCAGGCTGCGGTCTATCTTCCGGGCCAACCTCCTCCCCTGAGAATACTGTGGACTTCAGCGATGGTCCTTACAGTGCATATTATTACCACAACGTGATCGCAGCAAGGAGGGCGATCACTGCTATCTCAGATCTCCCCTACGTCAACCCAGATGCGATAGCGGTCTCCGGAGCCTCGATGGGCGGGGTGGCGACTTATTTGGTGGCTGCGACTGATGTCCGAGTGAAAGCCGCAATACCCGTTGTCGCGAGCGGCTATTTTGACGAGATAGTGATGGGGGGAAGCTTCGCCAACTTCATAGTGCCCCCAGGGGTGACGCTGAATGACCAAGCCGGGATGGATCTGATAAAGTACTTTGACTGCAGGGCATATGCCGCAAACTTGAGCGTGCCGACCCTCCTCCTCATCGGCACCCATGACGAGTTCTTTTTCATCGAGGCTGTAAACAAGACGTATTCAATCATCCCTTGCGAAAAGGCGATCAACCTGGCGCCGAATACCGGGCATGCGATGCCTGACAACAGGTGGCTTGTGTCCTCGCTGATATGGCTGGACCATTACCTGAAGGGGTCAAGCGAGACGCTTCCATCCGTCCCCGTGCCGAGCGCTGAGCCCGTCAATTTCTACACCTCGATAAGGGTCGCCGTGCAGGATGCGGAGAATGTCTCTGTCTTCTACAGGGATGGGTTGCCGGGGTCGCTCTGGGTCGAACAGGATCTGTCCAAAGGGGACCTTTTGCCTATGCCATTGTTCCCTACTACTGTCAGCTATTTCATTGGGATCAAGTCTAACGGAACCGTCGTCTCAACAAGCCCTGTTTACCAGATTTCGGTCGTGCCTTCCGCATTTGTCATTTCTGTGGCATTCTTGGTCGCAGTCATGTTAGTGCTGTTCATCAACTGGCGCGAAGAAGTGCTTGGTGTCGAGCTGGATGCGTCGGGATTATTCCTCTTCATCGCTGGTCTTGTGATATGGATTGTGGCTGCATTCGCGACCTCGCTTCCTTGGATCGACTTCACTGGGAGGACATCCGTGAGCCTTCTGCAGCTTTGGGACAGGTACGCACTGCACTTCGCGCCCTTCGCACTACTCATGTTGGGCCTCTTTGCTTCGCTGCTTGCCTTTGCTGCCCGGATCTGGCTAGGTGGCCTGGCGTTGCTCTTCACTTTCGGTTGGGTTTACTACTACTTGATCCCGCTCACGTCGCTCAGCGCGAGCGTCGTTTCGCTTGGCTTCGGAGCTTACTTGGTGGGAATATGCATCGCTGCGTCTTTCCTGATACCTGCCATCCTAAAGATCCTTCGGGGCTGATCGGCCTTGTCAGCCCCCGACAACTATATACTGCTTTGTTGGCATAGGTGACTGACATGCGCCCTTCATGCGAGGTCGTTTCCCGTTATGTCTTGCCGGTCTTCAGGTCGATGGTTGCCAAGGACATGATGCGCAAGTACAATATCTCCCAGTCCGAGGTTGCGTCAAGGCTGGGTGTGACCCAGGCTGCAATCAGCCATTACCTTAAGTCAAAGCGGGGTGCCAAGATGGCCTCAGAGCTGGAAAGGATTCCTGAGGTGAGGGCAGCCGTTGCCAGGATCTCTGAAGAGCTTGTGCGCAAGGACAGCGAAGATGGTCTTCTATTCGAGGAATTCTGCGCCCTCTGCAAGATAATCAGGAGAGATTCCTTACTCTGGGAACGGATGGAGGAGATACTAGAAAACCGGTGAAGAAAGCCTCTCCCTGAAGGAGTGCCATTTACTCCCCCTCTTCTCCACGTGCCCCTCAGCCTCAAGGTACTTCAGGTATGCAATCGCCTGGTTTATTGGGAGTACAAGTCTGTAGGATGCCTGATCCAGGTCCAACCCCCTGTAGAGCGAAGTCACGATTTCCTTGAGCGTCGCCCCTCCTTTTGTGACGCGGAGCACCTCCTCCAACCTCGAAACAAAGTGGGCCTCCAGAGCCTCGATATCTGCCCTCGCGAGTGGCGCCCTCTCGTGCCCGGGGTAAATGAATTTAAAGACCTTGAGTTTCTCCAGCGAATTGAACTCCTCCTTAAGGTCCCTCACAGCGGTGCTCCCTTCGATCGCTGCGTCGCCGCAGAAGATTGCCTCTCCGGCGACCACGCCGACACTCCCTTCCGTGTGCCCAGGCAAATGCAAGGTCCTCACAGCACCTCCTGCAAGGCTAGTCTCTGTAAATGTTTCATAGGCTGCGGATCTCGTGAGAATTGAAGCTGCGGTAATCAGCTTGATCCTGGCCTCCCCGAGGACGCCTGGATCAAAACCGCCCTCCACTGCATGCTCGTAAGCCTCTTCGAACCACTTTGAATAATGGCTGCTATAGTCCGAAAGCATACCTGAGTCATCTTCGTGAACCATCAGGGCTGCCCCTGTCTCCCGCTGGAGGTACGCTCCGAGGCTAAAGTGATCGAGATGCCCATGCGTGAGCAGTATGATGTCAAGATCCCATGCCCCCGCCTTCTCGAGCGTTTTGCGTATGAACTTCCTGTTCTCCTCGCTGTCGAGCCCAGAGTCGACTAGGATTTTGAGCTCCCCTTCAATTAGATAAGCGTTCGTGCTCCTGCCGCTCCCGTATTCGCTAGGGAAGGGGACCTTTATTTGGGTGATTTTCATCTCATCCACAGTAGATTTCAACATACAAGGGTATTTCTTTTTTTGGTTTGCCTTTCTTTCGCGATCCGCCGCCACCCTGAAGATGCAAAAAGCCTAAATATAACGAAGAAAAATATAACGCAAAGAAATATATTTTAGGGGGCTATTATGGTGGGCAATCCTGCAGAGCTGGGCGAAGTCGAGGACAAGGTATTGCGGCTGATGGCTTCGGACTCGCAGACCAGGTTCAGTTTCCAGGGCAT
>MAGV01000074.1:32262-32897 GCA_001717015.1 Candidatus Methanosuratincola petrocarbonis (ex Vanwonterghem et al. 2016)
CCTCTTACATGCCGCCCGGAACCGACTTGCAATATGTTGAGAGCCAGCTCAAGGGGCGTTGGTTTGGTGGAATGCGATGGCTAGGCGCCTCTTCCGATAGCTCCTCCAGCAGCCTCAAATGGGTTAGCGAGGATGGGGACATACAAGTAGGGCTGAACATGAGTCATGGATTGCTAGAGGTGATGCTGGAATCGTTCCCCCCCAACGAGGAGGCAAGGGCGAGGGAGATGGCTTCGCGGCTCTTCGTGAAGATAATAAATGCAATATACGGCAGGAGCCAAAACCGGGAGAACTGAGCACGCTCTTTTTACCACACTGAGGTGTGACCTGGTTCAACCAAATTTAGTCTATAAGATTCTCTGCCATGCAATGTTTTAATGTGGTTATTATGACAACAATCGTAGCAATTAGGTGCGTGGACGGCGTTGTGCTCGCCTCCGACAGGCGCGCCAGCAAGGGCGGCATGATCGGGTCGAAGGCTGTAAAAAAGATATACCCGATTGATGGGCGGAAAGCAGTGGCGATAGCTGGGCAGCTATCGGATGCCAATTACTTGGTCAACCTGGTGAAAGCCGAGGCCAAGCTCATGGAGTTCAACAGGGGTTTCCCCCTCACAGTCAAGGAAGTTGCAAAAC
>MAGV01000075.1:0-2659 GCA_001717015.1 Candidatus Methanosuratincola petrocarbonis (ex Vanwonterghem et al. 2016)
TGCATCGGGCATGTGAGGTTCTCGACCGAGAGCTGCGTCGACCTCTTCCATGCCCACCCGTTCCAGTCCTTCGACCACTTGGATGTTGCTCTGGTCCACAACGGGCAGATAACGAATTACTGGAAGACCAGGGAGAGGCTCGAGCAGAAGGGGGTCAAATTCCAAACCGAGAACGACTCGGAGCTCATTGTGCACTACATAATCGACCGGCTTAAGGGCGGTGACTCGCTCTACGAAGCGCTGAAGGCATCGGTTGACGACCTGGACGGCCCTTTCTCGTACATATTCTCGACAGAATCGGAGCTTGGGATGGTAAGGGACAAGCTGGGTTTGAGGCCCATGGTCATTCTTGATGGGGATGAGATGAAGGCAGTAGCCTCGGAGGAGAACGCTTTGCGCATTTTGAACAAGAAAGGAATCATCAGAAATGTCAGACCGGGTGAGGTAATTTGCTGGAAGACAGTCTGAAGGTAATTGATGCAAGCAGGATGAGCATAAGGGAGCTCAACCTGGCTCTGAAAGAGGCAGCTGATGGAGAACGCATCATGATAGAGAGCCCGAAGGGGATGCACCACATTGCAGCTGGGCTCGGCAGGAGGTGCGCAGTAGAGATCGAAGGTTCAGTCGGCTACTTTGCTGGGACGATGATCGACGGACCGGAAATAAGGGTCAGGGGCAATGCAGGCTGGTTCCTAGGGGACAACATGACCGCTGGCGAGATAGTAGTCGAGGGGCACTCCGGCAACGGGACCGGCCAGGGTCTATACGGCGGAAAATTGGTTGTGAAGGGGGATTGCGGTGACAGGGTCGGCGCACTGATGAAAAATGGGCTGGTGGCTGTTGGGGGCGACTCGGGGATAATGACTGGGCTTTACATGATGGGCGGAGAGATCGTAGTATTGGGTAAGCTCGGCGACAATGCAGGGGAATCGATGGTGGGCGGGAAGATATTTTTCTCCGGACCGGAACCGGCGCTGGGGAAGAACGCCAAGGTTGAAGACGTGAGTGACGCGGAGATCGAGCACGTCGAAAGCGTTCTAAGGGGCTATGGCCTTTCAGCCCCCAGAATTAGGAAGATTGTACCAGAAAACCCGAGGTACTTCCGGAGGTCCGAGGGGAGCATCTGGGGCGTCAGGAGGGAGAGGAACAGGTACAGGGTGGAGATTGACCATGGCGTGTGCGAGGTATGCGGCGTTTGCGCGCGAGTTTGCCCTCAACAGGTGTTCAAGGAGGTCAAGCAAGGATACATGGCCCCCATAAACGATTTTGAGTGCGTCGGGTGTGAGACCTGCGTCGAGTACTGCAGGCAGAGGGCAGTGAGGGTCTTCCCGGTCCAGGAAACAGGGAAATCGACCTGGACAAGGCGGGAAATCGACGAGATCCAGATCAAGGCAGCAATAGGGAGGGCGCCGGTGAGAGGTATGGGGGCATGGAAGAGGTTTCCCCACTTCGACGATCTGGTGTTCCTGTGCGCCCAGAATTCCAGACCGCCAATCGACCATTACAGGGAGCCGTGTGAGACCGAGGTAGTGCTAGGCAAGGGAAGGGCTGAGAGACCGCTGAGAGCGGCTGCGCCGATCCTGGTGGGCGCGATGTCTTTCGGCGCTATGAGCAAGGAAGCTAAACTCGCAGTTGCCAGGGCAACCTCAAGGGTAGGGATCCCCACAAACACCGGGGAAGGGGGCATGCTTCCGGAGGAGAGGGAAGCCGCTTCCATTCTCATTGCGCAGTATGCGTCGGGGAGGTTTGGGGTCTCTGCAGAGTATCTTCGCTCTGCTGATGCGGTTGAGATAAAGATCGGGCAGGGTGCAAAAGGGGGGCAAGGAGGGCTGCTCATGGGCGAGAAGGTAACAGAAGAGGTCGCCAAGGTCAGGGGCTTGCCTCCAGGATCGGATGCGATCAGCCCTGCCAGACACCTGGACATAGTGGGCCCGGAGGACCTGAAGATGAAGATCGAGCAGCTCAGGGAGATCACGGACTGGAAAGTCCCAATAATCGTGAAGTATTCCGCAGGGAGGGTCGGAGATGACGTGAAGATAGCGGCCAAGGCGGGAGCGGACGTCATTGTAATCGACGGGAAACAGGGCGGCACCGGGGCTGCCCCGGACATCGTGATCGAGCACGCCGGCTTGCCCACTCTGCCTGCGCTCGTAGAGGCTGAAAGGAGCCTCAGAGAGCTCGGGGTTAAGGACAAGGTCAGCCTGGTGATCTCCGGAGGGATAAGGAATGGGGCTGACATAGCTAAGGCTCTTGCCTTGGGGGCGGACGCAGTCGCAATCTCGACAGGGGTGCTGATAGCCATGGGCTGCAGGACCTGCGGGCTGTGCTCAACAGGGAGGTGCCCGAGGGGGATCACGACACAGGATCCAGTGCTCAGGAAGCGCCTCAAGGTCGAGGAGATGGCAGCGAGGGTTGAGAACTATCTCAGGGCAATAATAGAGGAGCTCAAGATGTTCACCCAGCTCTCAGGCAAGACCTCGGTCAGGAGCCTGGAGAAGGACGACCTCAGGGCGATCACTGCAGATGCTGCTGCGATCACCGGGGTGAAGCTGGTAGGGTTTTGTTTTCGTCTTCTCTTGCCTTTTTTGTTTTTGTTTTTGTTTTTGCTTTTTTGGTGGTGAACATTATTATTTACTGGCTCTGTTCTGCGGTGAGTAAG
>MAGV01000075.1:3085-11325 GCA_001717015.1 Candidatus Methanosuratincola petrocarbonis (ex Vanwonterghem et al. 2016)
TGCAACATTGAGCAGGTCTCCCTGAGTCTCTCCCTCATCTATGCCAACAGGGGCGAGCATCACCAACCTCCCGTCGACCTCGAGAAGCGAAGCCCTGCACAGATTGTTGCAACCAAATGCAACCCTCAGCTCCGGGACGACCCTCCTCGAGCTCAGGTTCCCCCTGACTGCAGAGTCGACTACGCCTCCCTTCAGTAGTTGGACGAGGTCTTCCCAAGGCGACGGGGAAATGATCGCAGGGATTTCCTTGCCGAAGACGCCTTCCGGGTCCTCATCATTCCCAGGGAGGCGATCGGCAACCAGCAGGGGCTCAACGTATCGCTCCCTAGTCGCGAAGAGGAGAGAGTTGAGGAGGAGGGGGGAGGTCTTCGAGGCGAAATCGCAGCCTATTGCGACCCTTGCCCTCCTTTTCAGCGCCATTTCGTGTATGAGGAGGCTGCCGATCATTTCCTGAGTCCCTTTTCCCGGAGAACCCTGTTCACAAAGTCGCACAGCTCTCCGTTGTCTATAGGCTTGGAGTCCACAGGCAGGTGCTTCAGCGTCTTGATCACTTCGGTGAGCTCCTCCTCCGAGATCTCGAAGTTGCATGCCTTGAGCTTCTCCCTGACCCCCTCTGTTCCCGAATGCCTCCCGAAAGTCAGGCGCCTGGTTTGACCGACGATCTGTGGCTCGTAGGACTCGTAGGTAAAAGGGCACTTGATCACGGCTGCAACGTGGATCCCGGACTCGTGCCTGAAGGCGTTCGACCCGACTATCGCCTTGTTTATGGGTATGGGCACTCCCGAGAACCTCGACACCATCTCCGAGAGTTCCTGGATGACTTCCGTCTTGAAGCCCAGGTCAACCCCGTACAGCGCATATAAAGCCATCACCACCTCTTCCAGAGCCGCGTTTCCGCAGCGCTCCCCCAGCCCGTTCACGGACACGGATATGGCATCAATCCCAGCCTCGTATGCCGCCAGGGAGTTGGCGACCGCCAACCCGAAGTCGTCGTGGCAGTGAACGGAGAGCTCGGTGCCGAAGTTCTTCCTTACCCTCTCCACCAGGTACTTCATCCCCTCCGGCCTGATGCAGCCCGTCGTGTCCGCTATCCCCAGACGGTCTGCTTTCCTCTCCTCAGCAGCCTTGAAGAGGGCAAAGAGGTTCTCCAGTGAAGTCCTAGTTGCGTCCTCCGCGGAAAGCTGGACGAAGAGACCGTGCGCCTTCGCGTACTCGATGGCATCCGAAGCCATCTTGACTGAAGACTGCAGATCCGTGTGGAGCTTGTACTTAAGGTGCAAGTCGGAGACCGAGAGGAAGACTATGACGCCGTCCACGTCGGCCCGCAGCGCCGCATCTATGTCCTTCTGTTTTGATCTGCAGAGGCAGATTACCTGCGCCCCCAGCCTTGAGTTCGCGACAGCCTTCACTGCATCCTCGTCGTACTGCGAGATCACCGGGAAGCCGGCCTCTATCGAATGGACGCCCAGCTCGTCGAGCTTCCTCGCTATCTCGACTTTCTGCTCCTTTGAGAACTTGACCCCCGGCGTCTGCTCGCCGTCCCTTAGGGTCGTGTCGTATATCTTTACGCGCCGGACATCTGGCTCGATGAAGTTGTATGGGCTCGTGAAGTACCTCAATGCCAACGCCTCAATTCTTCTCTGCTTATAGACTGCCCAATCAGATTAATACTTTATGAATCGTTAGTAATTAAAATGAACCTTTTGTGTGTATCCTGCGCGTGAGCGTTATTAACTTGGGGATGCGAAGTTATCGCGGTGGTTGAAGTGCAGGTCCTTGTCACTGGGGGCGCCGGGTTCATAGGAACTCATCTTGTCGAGAGGCTTATAGAAAACGGCGCTAGCGTCAGGATTTTGGACGACTTGTCAGCGGGAGACATCTCAGGTGTTTCGAGGCTGCTCAGGTCAGGGGGGGCAACATTTGTCAAGGGGGATGTCAGGGACGGCGGCAAGGTCATGGAGGCGACCAGAGGATGCGAGATCGTCTACCACCTGGCTGCCCAGTCGTCCGTCCCCAAGTCCACGGAGAACCCTTCCCTGGACCTTGAAGTCAACATCATAGGTACCCATAATGTCCTCAGAGCCGCAAAGGAATGTGGCACCAAGGTCGTCTTCGCTTCATCTTCGGTCGTCTATGGCATGCCCAGGAGGATCCCAACGCCCGAGAGCGAGCCGCTCGTGCCCCACTCCTTCTACGGGGCTTCAAAGGCAGCCGCGGAGGACTACTGTAGGCTTTACAGCGAGCTCTTCGGTGTCCCAACCGTCATACTCAGGCTCTTCAACATCTACGGTCCCGGGACCAACAAAGGTCTGATGTTCGACCTGTACAGGAAGCTCCTCAGGGACCCGAAGAGGCTGGAGATACTTGGCACAGGGGAGCAGAAGAAGGACTATCTCTACATAGATGACGCGATAGACGCATTCATAGCAGCCCCTGAGCGGTCCAGGTGCGTCGGCGATGCTTACAACATCGGGCTGGGCGAGTCGTACACAGTGTTTCAGATAGCCCAGATGATGTTCGATGTTCTGGGATTGGAGGGCGTGGAAGTAAAGCCGAGGGGAGGCACTTCTTGGCTGGGGGACGTGGAGCTTACGGAGCCAGACGTTAGCAAGGCTGAGATCGAGCTAGGCTGGAGGGCGAAAGTCGGCATAAAAGATGGGATCAGGAAGACCCTTGAATACTTCGGAAAGACGCTTGGTCCCCTCCCCTCAAAATGATTCCGGCAAAGGCGCATTTNGCGCATTTTATTTTTCAAATTTTAAATTTTTACAAAGTAAAAAGTTAGAAATAGGACTCGAACTTTAGGTTGCGGAATGCCTCCTTTGCTTCGTTGTAGGACTCTAAAGAGCCAATGTCATACCAGTATCCGGCGAACTTCAATCCATAGACCCTCTCGGTCTCAGAGAGCCAGCAGATGAAGCGCCCGATCGGGTCGGGGGGATTCCCGCTCTTCAGGTACTCGCTGACCCGCGAGATGCACTGCCATGGGAGAAGGTAAATCCCGGTCGAGACCAGGCAGCAGGACGGGTTTTCAGGCTTCTCCTCGAATCTCCTGACCAGCAGGCTGTCGTCGACTATCACGCAGGCGTATTTTCTGGCATCCTCCCTCCGTGCGATCTCGTAGAGTGCTATCACCGGCGAGTTGACCCGTTTGTAGAACTCCACCATGTCCCGGAGATCGAGCGAAAAGAGATTGTCCCCAGCCGTTATGATGTAGTCGTCCGCCCCAGAGTCCCGCACCAAAAGCTCAAGCGCCTTTGTAGGTCCCAGCTTCTCTTCCTCCTTCTCAGAAGGTTCAGGGACGACCCTGACATTCTCATAATGCCTTTTCGATAACCACTCATTGAAATGTCGTTCAAACCGCTGGTTTGTGGAGATTATTATCTCTTCAAGATCCAGCACCCTCAGTTTTGCAATTATAAAATCAATTATTGTCCCGTCGCCGATTGGCAGGAGTGGCTTCGGGGTGTCGAGAGTGAGGGGCCATAGACGCTTCGCGTACCCTCCAGCAAGAACGACTCCCTTCATGGAAAAAGCACCAGTGAGATCTTTGCGGCAAACCATATAAATATTTGAGAAGCTTTAGACGCTCTCGGCAAAAAGGAGAGGAAGGAGCCCAATCCGAATGCTGTCTCCTGAGGTCTACACGTTCATACTGGCGATGTCCCCAGTCGTCGAGTCCAGGGGCGCCATACCATACGGGGTTCTCGCAGGAATTGATCCGAACACGGTCTTGCTCTTGTCTATAGCGGGCAACATACTGCCGGTGCCATTTCTCCTTCTAGCGCTCTCCAAGATAGAGCAACTGATCATCACTCGCTCTGAGAGGAATTGGCTCAGGTCGCTTTATTTGAGGTACATAGGGTCCCTAAGGAGGAAGGCAAAGGAAAAGATCGATAGATACGGCTTTTTTGGGGTGATGCTGTTCGTCGCCGTGCCGTTTCCAGGAAGCGGCGCTTGGACTGGGAGCCTGGTGGCACATTTATTCGGCCTTGAAAAGAGGAAGGCATTGGCTGCAATAGTTTTTGGGGCGGTCGAGGCAGCACTCATAATTTATGCGTTCGTCACTTTCCTTGGGTTCGTCTTTTAGACTTCTTTTCGGTCTCCGGCTTTAGATTGAGTCTACGACCTCGACCCAGCGCCGCATCATCTCTACCTGGAGGGCGAGGAATTTCCTGTAGTTCTCGTTGTTCAATGTGGAAGCCCCTTTTTCAAGAAGGGCAGCCAAAGAAAGGTACGAGTCGGCGTAGGAAGCCCCGGAGATCTCGCCGTCCACAAAGCGCCAGACCCACTCGTTGAGGATCATCCCATCCATCTCGCTCTTTAGGTCCTTGAAGACGCTGCGGGGGCGCTTCTGATGGGTCCCTACAGGCTTACCCAAGCAGACCCTGTCCCCCAGGTGGTCAGCCACTCGCTTCAGGAATATCCCTGACCATATGTCGTCGAAGCGGTCGATGCCCATAGCATTCATGTAGAGCTGGTAGAAGGCAGGCACGATCTTAGGGACGAACGAGGTGTTCATGCTGCAGACTGCAAAGTAGGTCCCCCTGCCGACCACTACCTTTTCATTGAGCAGTCGCTCGCCCATGACATCGCACTTCCCGTCCATCCCGCCGTGATAGAGGATCGTCAGGGCATCGAAGTCAGGGTTGCCGATCCAATGCCCCATGTTCAGGACGCAGCTACCTCCCAGGCTCTCCCAAGAGTATTCCTCGGCGCGCGTTTCCGGGGAGTATGGGTGCCCTCTGGGGAAGAAGCGACCACCCCTATTCAGCGAAATCGAGTCGAGCGTGTTGTACCACCTTGCCTTTGAGTGCACAGTCTTCCCATCCCCGCCGAAGAGGTTATCCCGGTGCCCAGGGATCAGCCCGTTGATGAACACATCGTCGTCCAACTCAACTATGAATTCGGCGCCCTCCTCATAGGCAACGAGGAAGCCGAAGCTGGTCTCTGCATGTGCCCTTTCTGGGATGACTTCCAGGTATTTCTTGTACCCTGGCCCGAACCTTGACTTGAACCACTCTTCCCGCTCCTTCGGTCCGTAGTACGACCTTTCGAGATCTGCCAGTATCCGTTCGTTTCTCAAACGGATCTCCTGGTTCCCCTCATCCACCACAACGACCTTCGTGTTTGTTTCCATAAGTTCCCGCTTCAGCGGCTCCAAGTTCTTCAATTCGTTAATGGTGGCGACGACAAGATAAGGTTGCATGAAGAAAAAAGGTAAAGAGCCCTTAAAAGATTAACTAATGAGCTTTACAAGAACGTCTCTCAGGTGCATGAGATCTCGGATATACACGAATTCGTCGGTACCGTGGAAATGCGAATCCTCGGCGATGGCGCCGTAGCTGACCACGGGGATCCCCTTCGATGCCAGGAATTTGCCGTCGTCCCCGCCCAAGGATGCTCCCAGCGGAAGCGGTGCGCCGAAGACGGAAGCGGTCGCCTTGAGGAAGACCTCGACAAACGGGTGCTCGGGCGGCGTCAGGAAGCCCTTGTCCTCCAGCATGATTCTCAGCTCAGCGTCTATGCCGAGCCTTTCCCGCGTTCTGTTGAAGAAATCGATTAGCTCTAACTTAGCTTCGTCCACCGGCTCATCGGGCAATACCCGCATGTCGAACCTTGTCCAGGCATTTGATGGGATTATGTTTTCCTTTTCCCCGCCGCCTACGATTGTGAAGGAGAAGCGGCCCCAGAGCTTCTTATTCGGAGAGCCCGGAGGGGCGTCTATTTTCGAGAGTTTCCGCTCCCTGAACCGGGCGAAACTCTCAAACTCCCTTATGAGCGAGGCTAGCTTCGGGATCGGGTTGTCTGACCGGTGGGGGTACCCTGCGTGCCCCTGGATCCCCCTCACGAGAACCTCACCCTGGACTATCCCGCTCGCCCCAACGCAGACCATGTCCGGCATCGCATCGACCACCACTCCGCAGTCGAGCCTCAAATTGAGGTCATTGATCACATAGCCTATCCCCCAACGCCCCCCGACCTCTTCGTCAGGTGACGCGATCAACTTTACGTTGTACTTCCCCTTCTCCCCGATGCGAGAGAGGGCGCCTAGAGACGCTGCGATAGCAGATTTGTCATCGGCAGCCCCCCTCCCATATGCCCGATCCCCCTCAACTGTGAGGCTGAAGGGATCCCTTTTCCAGCCCTCGCCCGGGGGCACGACGTCGTAGTGCGTCAGCAGCCCAAGAGTGCCATCCGCACCCAAGTCCAACGTGCCTACCACGTTAGGCCTCTTCTTCCCGTCGCCAGTTAGCCCAACAGGATCGAATACTTCGACTTTCAGCCCGATCTCCTTCATCCTTTCGGAAATCAGGGAGGCGCACTCTTCGTAACCGCACTTCTTGATCGAGTCAGTATTGATTGAAACAAGCTCCTCCAAGACCTTGAGTTCATAAGGCAGCATGACAGAGACACCGATCTATTCTTGGTCTCCAAGTCTTAATTGCTTATTGCAATTGCATGAGCAGTACCAAAGCCCAAGACGGAAGGGCAAACAACGCCCAGACTGCTTTGGACCATGAGAAGACCTTGTACCCGTCGAAAGGAGGGATCGGGATCAGGTTGAATGCCGCAAGCCACAGGTTGATCCACATCCCGTAAAGCCCGAGTGGGTAAAAGGCTCCCCCCAGGTAAGAGACGGCATAGAACACAGCGACCAAGAGTAGGTTCATCGCAGGACCGGAGAGGGAAATCACGCCAAAAACCTTCTTCATGGCGCCAAAATCGAGGGACGGGGCAGTCATCATCGGAACGATATACACAGCGCCCAGCGCTGCAAAGATTACGTTGCCACGGGTAACAACGGACATTATGAGCGCAAGTATGATCCCCAAGAGCCAAACGTTGTAGTATGCATGGCACCCGTACCTTTTCGCCGTTGAACGGTGTGCCAGCTCATGGAGCAAGAAACCCAGGCCTGCTGAGGAGCCAGAAAGGAGGAATACGAAAAGGAAAAGATCTGGAGAGTCGAACAGGGTCCGTAAAGAGAAGCAGAGCGTGATTACGAACCAGGAAAGCAGTAGGCCCAGAACTTCGGGGATCTTCAACAGGGATACCTCATAATGGGTTTGGCGCATCTGCTAATAAATTTAAAGGTTAACCGGATTTTTCGATCCGATCTTTTTAAGAACACTAGATCTAAAGGAAAGTCGAGTGGAGAAATTGTCATGGAGCTCGAACAGAAGCTAAGGTCAATGCTATCTGAAACAGTGGGCAGGTGTGTTGATCGCAACACGGGGATCCTTCTGTCGGGCGGGCTCGACACCAGCATACTGGCATATGAGGCGGCAAAATGCGCAGAATTGAAGGCATATACGGTGGCAATGAAGGGGGCAGATGCGCCGGATTTGAAGTATGCGAGGCTGGTGAGCAGCCATTTATGCCTTGAACACCATGTACTCGAATTCGGGATGGAAGAGGTTTACCAGGCCTTGCCCAAGCTGATCAAAATCCTCGGCGTATTCGATCCGATGGAGGTAAGGAATAGTCTTGCAATATATCTTGGCATGGGATTTTCTAAAGAAGACGGCGCAGACACCTTAATAACAGGGGATGGCGCCGACGAGCTCTTCGCCGGTTACGATTTCATCTTCAACAAGACTCCTGAAGAGATCGAAAGGGATCTCAGACACCTATGGAGTGTGATGACTTTTTCATCGTTTGACATTGGAAATAGCTATGGCATAAGCGTGAAGGCGCCTTACCTCTATGAGAAGATCAAAGGGTTTGCCATGAGTTTGGGGGTCGAATTCAAGGTGGGGCGGAGGGAGGGGGAGCTGTTTGGGAAATGGATCCTGAGGAAGGCATACGAAGGCCTGCTTCCGGGGGAAATTATATGGCGGTCAAAAACACCGATCGAGCGCGGGACGGGGACAAGCATGCTTGCCTCATTTTTTGAGAAGGAAATAAGCGACGAACTGTTCGATGAGCGCAGGAAGCTTTACTTTAACGAATACGGGGTAAGGATCAGGGACAAAGAACAGCTGGTCTATTACGAAATCTTCAGGGAAGTGGTCGGTCCACCCAAGGCAACAGGGGAAGGCCGGCACTGTCCACAATGCACGTCCGTGCTTAGGGAAGGATCTAAGTTCTGCAGGACATGCGGGGCCTATCCCGTTTAGAAAAAAATTACCGACCGATCTTGCACAAAGAATATCTGTGCTCCGAAGCTAGACATACATGAGAGAGATCACTTGGACATGTGGAAATTTTACAGCATCCGTGAGAAGAGGCACGTG
>MAGV01000075.1:11391-12517 GCA_001717015.1 Candidatus Methanosuratincola petrocarbonis (ex Vanwonterghem et al. 2016)
TCCGTGAGAAGAGGCACGTGTATTGTAACCCCTTGAACAGGGAGAGGTTTGAAGCCTTTCTTAAGCAGCTCCAGCTAGAGCCGAACAGCACAGTCCTAGACATCGCATGTGGTAAGGGCGAATTCCTAGTGAAATTGAGCGAGCTTTATCGGATCAAGGGAGTTGGAGTGGACATCAGCCCCTACTTCATACAGGAAGCCCGCAAAAAAGCCAGGCTGAGAGTTCCGGATGCGCCCCTTGACTTTATCGAGATCGATGGAAAGAACTACAAACCCCAAGATGGAAAATTGTTTGACCTATCGAGTTGCATCGGTGCCACTTGGATTTGGAACGGGTACAAAGGCACCCTAAAAGCGCTAAAAGACATGACCAAGCCCGGAGGGCTCCTCCTTGTGGGTGAACCATTCTGGCTCAAGGAACCAGATCCGGAATACCTCAGAGCGGAGAGTTTGCAGAAAGAGGAATATGCCGGGAGCCACCAAGACAATGTGCGCTTGGGAGAAGCCTGTGGGCTTAGCTGCATATACGCCCTAGCCAGCACAAAAGAGGACTTTGATCATTACGAGATGCTCGGCTGGTGGAGCTTGGAAGATTATGTAAGGCAAAATTCGAACGACCCAGATATCCAAGAGATCCTAGCATTGTACAGGAAGGGGAAGGAGAACTATCTCCGCTGGGGGCGGGAAACAATGGGCTGGGCAACATATCTCTTCAGGAAACCATGACTTTGGAAGCGATGACCTTCAAGGCGCTTTTCTTGCCAAGCTCCGTTATAGGAGATTTTAGCCTTAAATTTAAGATCGGTTTTCCTACTGAACTAACCTTTTTCAAATTTTGGTGCGGGGAGTGGGATTCGAACCCACGAAGGCCTTCGCCACAGGGTCCTAAGCCCTGCGCCTTTAACCTGACTTGGCGACCCCCGCAATTATTGATTTCATTCCTGACTACACTATTAACTTTTTTCTGGGCTTGAGATTCGGCGCTGGAAAGCTAGGAAGGAAAAATTATTAAAGGCTACAGAGAATTTAGTGCGACGATGCTCTGGTCGTATAGTCCGGTCAAGTATACTGGCCTTTCGTGCCCTTTGGCGAAGAAAGCCAGTGACCCGGGTTCAAATCCCGGCCAG